>JANPLC010000316.1:0-22862 GCA_031426335.1 Planctomycetota bacterium | reverse complement strand
GGCACAGCTGCCGGTCAGATCGGGGTCGTCAGTTCGGTAATCACCTACAATCCCATCGCCGATACCGGAGCGGTCCAGATCGGCACCGTGACCAGTCCAGGAACGGGTGGCTCTCCCCTGGTGATCGCCTTGGCCGCTGCTGATCCGACGAATGTCTCAATCGAAGCGGTACAGGCCCTGCTACGCCGGCTGACCTACCGCAACGCTTCGTTGAATCCCACGCTCGCGGCCCGCACGCTCTCGCTCACCGTCAACGACGGCGATGGTGGTACCAGCACCGCGGTAACCAAGAACATCACCATTACGCCATTCGATGACCCACCGAGCTTCGCCGCTCAGAACATCATCACGGTCGTTGATCAGACCATCGCTGGCACGCTGACGGGAAGTGACCCGGAGGGTTTAGCGCTGACCTTCACCAAGCTCACCGATCCGCTCAACGGCACGGTCACCGTCGCTGCGAACGGCGGCTACACCTACGTGCCGCTCGGCGGCGACTTTGCCAACACCTACACCTTCACCGTGCAGGCGGCCGATCCGGCACTCAATCTGACCACCGCGACCATTACCATCCACATCACCGGTGGTGATGAGACGAGGCCGCAGTTGCTGAGCTCAGCACCACTGGAAACCGAACTCGGTGCCCGCTTCGCCGTGCTGACCTTCAATCCCGCCAGTACCTCGGGCTCACCGCTCACTTTCCGGGTGGTAGATCAGTCGACGGCCGACATCACCTTTACCGTCACGCCCCTCAGCAACACGCCGACCTCGGTTACCGCCCAGGTGAATTGGCAGATCATCTCCGCGATGCCGACCACGGGCGATCATTTCACCCTGGGCATCATTGTCACCGACCCAGGGAACAGTGCCGCCTCGTACATTCCCGTGACCATCCAATTGGTTCAGCCCAATGGACCTGGATGACGCCATGAGCAGACCTCCCTTTTTTCTGGTGATCGGGGCTTGCTTGGTCGGCCTGGCTTCGTGCGGCGCCCCAGGCACCGGGTCGAGCAGCGGCGACCTGCAGGTCGATCTCTCCGAGGCGCTCGCGCCTTTCCAAGTGCTCAACCTGACAACCGGTGCCATGACTGGCCGCCTGCAGATCAGCGATCTGCAGACCAACGATGACTACCGTGCGAACCTGATGGTCTTCCGTCTGGTTCCCGGTGGCACCGCCATCACGGGCACCGCTGCCGGGCAATTCGGGGAGCTGGTTGATCCGAACCGGAGCCAGAATCCGAGCCAACCATTCTACTGCGGCGTGTTCGAGGTCACCCAGGGCCAATGGCAGCTGCTGGCCGCAAGTGGCACTCCGTGGACCAGCGTGGTGTCGGTGCCCGCCGGCGAGTTCGGCAGCACGACGACGTCGGCTAAATATCCCGCCTTCGGGCTGAGCAAGGATCTCCTCGCCACGACCCTGGCCTCCTACAACTCGGGCAAGGCCCACACCGTGGCCATGCCGACCAAGGCCCAGTGGGAGCACGCCTGTCGCGCCGGCACCACGACCCCGTTCAGTTGGGGTTCAGATCCTGACAGCCGCACCGACGCTTCGCCCTTTGCGGTGGTACGAGAAACCGCGGCAGGACAGAAGGGACCTCGGCAAGTCGGCGAACGGCTGCCCAATGCTTTTGGACTCTACGATATGCACGGCAATGTCTGGGAGCTCGTTCACGAGGGCCTGGAGACCACCATCCGCGGCGGCAGTTGGCGCGATCCTTTGTCCCTCTGCCGTTCGGCCTACGGCGTCACGGTTGATCGCGCGACACCTCACGGCCTGGTCGGTGTGCGCTTGGTGCTCATCCCATGAAAAGTTTTTGTCGGAATCTTGCGGCTTTCTGCCTCTGCGTGCTGGTTGGACAGACACCAGGCGCTGAACTGGTCTTGCGCGATGCGCACCTTGATCTCGAACTGTTGCCAACCGACTTCCAATACGATCTCACCGGCGCAACCACCAATGGTTCCTCCGATGATTCGTTCGACCGCCATGTCGGATTTGCTGCTGGCGTGCTGTATTCATTCTCCGGTCCGGGTGATGCCCATGGCATCATCGTGGGTGGTGAATTGGCGGTAAACCAAGCCTCCTACGGAGACAGCGGAAACCTGACCGCCTTTTCCCTGCGTGGCCAAGCCGGATACGGCTGGGCGTTGACCGATCGTTGGATGGTACATGGGCTCGCCGAGGTCGCTTATGGCATGTCGACCTTCGACATCACCCAGAACAGTGCGTTTTCCGCGGTGAGTATGGATGGAACACAGTTCGGCTATGGTGTGCGAGCCACGGTTCAGTACTCGTTCAACGATCTGCTGCACGTCTCGCTCAAGGCCGGGTGGCAGGAAGTGGAATACGACCTGAGCGGCGGTGGCGTCGATCTGACCTTGAACAATTCAGGATTGATGGTCGGTCTCGGTATCAGCTACCGTCTGTCGAACACCCCTCGTCCTTTGGAGTAGGCCATGTCGGACGAAACCAAAGTGCCCGCTGACAACGCGCCGGAATCCGGAGCCACTCCTTCACCGAAGACCCCGCAGCCGAAACGCACCGCCATCGGTACCGATCCGACGATGCCGATTTCACTTCGGCGCACGACTCCGGAAATTGAGGTGGAGGTCCCTGCAGCACCAGCGGCTGGGAAGCCGGAGGAATGGTCCGGCAGCGAACAAACGCTGGTGGGCATGCCTGCGCCCACCACGGGCGAGAGCGATCGTCAGCCGATCGTGGTTTTTGATGACGATTCATCGAACTGGATTGGCACGGAGAAAACTGCGCTTCCAGCCAATCGGCCTGCCGGTGCAGTAGCCGATCCCGACGACGCCAGTTGGATCGGCAACGATCAGACCATGGTCGGCGGTGCGGCACCATTGGCGAAGCCAGCCGTGGCCAACGAGGACGATTGGGTTGGTCGCGACGCCACCATCATCGGTACGCCGGCCCCGTCGGGCAGAACCCCAGGCCCACAAGGTGGCATCACCACCGGAGGGGGACAGAAGCGCACGAATTCCTCGATGGACGACGGTTGGCATCTCAAAGGGCGCCAAGGTCCGCTGACCGGCAAGACCATCGGTGACTATGAGATCGGTGGCATTCTCGGCGAAGGCGGCATGGGCACGGTCTACCGGGCTAAACAGATCTCGCTCAAGCGCCGCGTCGCACTCAAGGTCCTGCCGCCGAACCTGTCATCGAATCCGCAGATGCGTCAGCGTTTCGAGCAAGAGGCACACACCGCTTCGTTGCTGAATTCGCCGCATGTGGTGCAGGTCATCACCGCTGGCAGTCATGACGACATGGTCTACTTCGTCATGGAGTTCGTTGAGGGCACTGATCTCTCCGAGAAGATCCGCGAGAAGCACGACGCAGCGCAACTCTTCACCCCGGACGAGGCTGCCAGCCTGGTGGTGCAGGCTGCGCGTGGTCTGGCCGAGGCCGGCAAACACAACATCGTCCACCGCGACATCAAACCAGCCAACTTGATGATCACCAGCAAGGGCGTGGTGAAGATCGCCGACTTCGGCATCAGCAAGATCGCTGGCGAACACGGCATGACCATGACCGGCACCGCGGTCGGCACGCCGGCCTACTGTTCGCCAGAACAGGGTCGCGGCGATCAAGTCGACGTGCGCGCCGACATCTACTCGCTGGGCGTGGTGTTCTATGAACTGCTTACCGGCAAGAAGCCGTTCGACGGTTCGACCGCCAACGCGCTGATCTACCAGCACAACTACGCCGAGCCGACGCTCATCACCGCTCTGCGTGCCGAAGTGCCGGACGCTTATCAGGCGGTAGCGCTCAAGTGTTTGCAGAAAGACCCGGCGAAACGCTACCAGGACGCCGCCGAATTGGTGTCCGACCTGGAGCGCGTGCGCGCTGGTTCCGCGCCGATGACTGCGCTGATGAACGCCTTCGGCACTGGTGCCGACGAAGCGATGCGTCGCCTGGGCATCAAGCAGCGCAAGATCTGGCCGTACATCACCGCCGCGTTGGTGCTGGTGGCGATCATCGCCGGCATCGTGATCTGGTCGAATCGTCAGACCGCCGAACAGCAGTCCATCGCGGGTGAGATCGCACGTCTGCGTGGCAACCTCGCCGTGCTCGACCGCGCCGAAGCGGTGAGCAAGGGCAGCAGTGATGACCTGATTGCGCTCGACGAGCTGATCGACGGCGAGGATGCCGACCTGTCTCGTTGGCAGGCCAAACTTGCGCGCGTGGAACAGCTGCAGGGCCGCCTGGGCCGCCTGGATGCCGTCGACTTGCCGCCCGCCACGCTGCGGACGGAATCGGCCAGTGATCTCGATCGCTACCGTGAGGACGTCGGCAGCACCGGCGAGGACGTCACGCGCTGGCAGGCCAAGCTTGATGCGGCCAACAAGGCCACGACCACTTTGCGTGGCACGTTGGCGGAACTGGATCAGACGCCGGTGGTCAGCAACGCCATGGCCGAACGCTTGGCCCCGACACTCGGCCAACTCACCACCCTGGTGGGTGAGCAGGATGAAGACGTCAAACGCTGGCAGGGTCGCATCGGTGCCAGCAAGGATCGCGCAGGATCCTTGCGCGCGAACCTGGCCGCACTCGACAAGGCTGACACGGTGCTGACCGAAGCTCAACTCACGACGCTGGCACAGGACCTGACGGCGCTGCGGGCCATCGTCGGGAACGAAGATGCCGGAGTGCGCGGATGGGACACGGCGCTCACCGCTCGCCGCGAAACCATCGCGGGCCTGCGCAAGAACCTCGAGCGTCTGGATGCCGTCACCTGGGTCACCACCTCGCTGCAAGCGGCACTCGCAAAGGACATGGTCGCCTTCACCGCGGTGGCCGACGCCAACGATCCAGAGCTCAAACGCTGGGCCGGAAAAATTGCCGAGTCAGCGGAACGCATCGGCGGTTTGCGCAAGACCCTGTCCCGCCTCGACCGGCCCGAGGCGTTGACGCTCAGTGAACAAAAACGCGCCGACGAGCAGCTGACGGCGTATCGTGGCCTAGTCAGCCCCGACGATGGCCAGCTCCAGGCCTGGACGGTGCGCCTGCGCGCCGAAGAGGCGGCGGTGGCGGCGATGACCGCAAGCTTGTCGCGTTTTGATGACGGCAGTCGCATGACGGTAGTGGAACTCGACACCTCGACCAAGGCCGTGACCAGCCTGGGTGCACTGGGGGCCTTGGCCGAGGCGCGTCAGCGGCTCTACGAGCGCCGGTTGGCCGAGGAAAAACAGGCACTTGAAGCGCTGCGTCAATCCTTGCGTGCGCGTGATGGTGCTGCCGTGAACATTGATCAGCAGCTGGTCGATGACCTCAACCTACTGGCGCGTCTTGCTGGCGAAGGTGACGATGACGTCAAACGCTGGCGTGGACGGGTGACGGATTATGAGCGTCTGCGAGCCGTGCTGGTCAGCCTCGACCAGCCCGCCGCCTTGCCGGATGACGTGACCAAATTGCTCGATGCGTTTGCCACCATCGTGGGACCGACCGCGGCAGATATGCGCCGCTGGCGCGCCAAAGTCGGACGCGTCACGGCACTGCGCGAACGCCTCGCACCGCTTGATCGCGTGGAGCCACTGCCGGAGAACGCCCTGGGTGATGCCGAGGCCCTGGTGGGTGAACTCGGTGCGCAGGAAGCCCAGGCCAAACGCTGGCTGGCCAAAGCCCAACGGGTGCACGAGCTCATCGATTCGTTGGAAAAGGATCTCGCCAACGCCTATGTCCTGCCGGAGCGTTCGTCCAAGCAGAGTGTCGAACTGGTGTCCTTGGTTGGCATGGCGGATGAGCAGGTCGCTCGACTCGCGACCCGAGTCGCGGTGCTGACCGGACCAGGACGACCGGCCTGGGCGTCGGCTGCTGGTCGCGACGAGTTCGGCCTGTGGGCGGATCTGACGATCACCGGTGTGACGCAACGGTTCCGCTACCTTCCCGCGGGCACGTTCCTGATGGGCAGTCCGGAAAACGAATACGGCCACGAGCGAGACGAAACTCAGGTGCGGGTGACGCTCACCCAGTCCTTCTGGCTGGCCGACACCGAATGCACCCAGGGTTTCTGGTCAGCGGTTGCCGGAAACAGCGACAGTCGCTTCAAGGGTCAGGAAAACCCCGTCGAACGCGTGTCGTGGGACGAAGCAAAAGCCTTCTGCGTTGCCCTCAGCACGCAGGTACCTGGGCTGCGCGCGCGTTTGCCGACCGAGGCCGAGTGGGAATACGCCTGCCGTGCGGGCGTCGCCGGGTCCTTCATCAGCCATCTCGGTGCGGTCGAGGTGGTGAAGCTCGACACCATCGCGTGGTTCTTCGGCACCACCGCCACCACCCAAGGAGTGAAGCGTCGTTTCGGCAATGCGCTCGCCCTGTTCGACATGCACGGCAACGTGTGGGAGTGGTGCGAAGACCGCTACGGCACCTACTCGCCGACCGCGGTCAGCGATCCGGTTGGACGTGAACAAGAAACTCGCGTTGCTCGCGGTGGTTCCTGGGGCGATCGCCCGGAGCGTTTGCGCGCGGCCAATCGCTTGGCCGTGCGCCCGGACATGCGCACTTTGTACCTCGGTGTGCGTCTGGCGCTCGCGGTTGACTGGCCGGAAGGTCGTGACCCGACAGCGACCACTACGGTCCTGCCGACGGCGCCAACAGCACCGGCACCGACCACGCCGACTCCGACGGCGCCGTAAGCATTCGTTGGCCATCGCCACAGTGCGTGCTGCGCTTTGCTTGGTGGTCACCCTGGGAGTGACGCTCAGTGCGACCGAGTCGAACTTCAATGTGATGCTCGGCGCCAAGCTGCTGGATCACGACGAATGGGCGCCGGTCGATGTGCAGGGCATGTTGGCGATGCAGATCGATGTGCGGCCGGAGGGCTGGCCAGTTGCGATCGCGGTGAATATGGTGGGCTCCAGCGACTACGATCGCCGGACGGTGATGAATGTCGGAACGGTTGAAACCTACGGTGGCGTGACCGAACTACAGCTGGGCGTTGCCGGATTGTGGGCGCTGCCTGGGCATGCGACCGGGTATGCCGGGGGTGGCGGTACGTTCGCCAGCGCCTTGCGCGAGACCTGGACGGCAGCGAGCGACCGTGCCGACTGGGGTTATGGTGTCGGTACCTGGGCCCACGTTGGGGTGTTCTGGACCATTGGCAGTTTCAACATCGGGGTCGGTGGCGGCTGGTCATGGGTGCCGCTGGAACTCGACGATCAGAATGTCGATGCTGGTGGTTGGCGCTTCGGTCTGCTGCTGGGCGGCAACGTCCGCTGACGTTCTTCGCTGACGTACATCTGAGCACTCGCGTAGGAGTTGGTCGCGTTCAGATGATCTCTTCGACCACGAAATCGTCGTAGAGGAACACCCGGTCCTGCCGCTTGAGGCTTTCCGCGAGATCGGTTAGGGGCAGCAGCATGTCGGCCATGATCGGTGGACGGCGGCGGCGGATGGTGGTGTTCCAATAGGCCAGTCGTCCGCCGCGGCGACCGCAGCGTGCCAGGCGGTAGAGCAGCGTATGGAAGGCGGGTTCCGCGAGGTATTCAAAGGTGTCGCTGAGGTTGAAGCGGTCGATCGAACGATCACCGAGTTCGCCGAGCACGTCTTCGAGCGCACACAAGCGCCAGTCCAGCCGGTCGAGATTGGCGCGGATGGTCGGGACGTTTTCCGGTCGCAGGGCGAACGGTAGCGCGGCGCCGTGGGTGCCGGTCAGCATCCAGTGCAGGTAGGGATTCAGCGCCGGATCCTGCTCGGTGACTAGCCGTTCGCTGCGCGCCAACAGCCGGCGTCCGTGCGCGAAATCGCTCGACGGTAGGAAAGGCGCCGCGCGGCCAGTACGCGCCTGCACCACGCGCGGCAGGAACAGCGTCGCTAACAGGCGCCGCATCGGGGTGTTCCACCGCGAGTCGAAGAACGCCTGGCGTTCAGCACGGCTGCCGCCGGCCAGCAACTGATCGACCATCTGACGGTCATGGGCCAGCGGCATGATGGCGGAGCGGAAGCGCAGCATCAGCTGCTCGAATTTCCCCGCGCTGCCCAGCCCATGCGCGAGGTCTTCCGGTCGTTCGTCCCAATAGGCCCGCGCGTGGCGCGACAGCAGCCGGCGGCAGGTGTGGTAGAGTTTCGCGCGGTGCTGACCGCGACGGGATCCGAGGAACACCAGCAGATCGTCGTAGCTCAGCAGCCGATAGGCGGCGACGCGCAGTTCCAGGCAAGCGAGTTGCGCTGGATTCAGATCGATGGCAAAAACTTTGGCCGGATGGCGCGCCAGCAGCGCCAGGGTGTTGTCGCCGGCGCTGGCGACGCTCAGGCACACGTCGCCGGGCTGCACCGCCAGCGCATTCAGCAGGACATCGGCGTCTTCCCAGCATTGGGCATAACGCACCTCGGTGAAATCGGCGCCATACGCGATCTCGCCCCCGGTGGGGATCAGGGTTGGCAGCACCGGCACGTTGGGCCGTCCAGGAATGCTCGCCGGCTGCTGTCCCACCCGTCGACGCGCGCTCGAATCATTTTCCCCCCGCGACCGTCGCAGGCGACGGGCAGTGCCGCTGGTCGCGCCTGAAGATGATTCGTTCTGAGCCATCGGTGGTGGGTTCTATGCTTAGGCAACGGATGTGTGGGGTCGCCCATCCTGGTGCCCTTCTCCAACCGAGGCAAGCGAGGGTAACGAGATTTGCACAACCAACGCCGACCCCAACCGCGCGGTATCAGCGGGTGATTGAGTGCGTTTCCCTGGCATCGAACCGCGCGGCACCGCATTGCCGTGCGACGGGCTGCGGGAGGTCAGCTTGGGAACTGAGGTTGACGAGCGGGACAGGATCGCGACAGAGCAGCCCCCGACGACACCGCGGCGCCCGTCGTTGCTGGTTCCCGGTTTCTCGGTCCTCGTGGAGCATGGTATGTCGACCAACGTCCGTTTGCTGGTGCCGCTGCTAGCGGTGTGCGCCACCGGCCTTGTGGCTGAGCTTGCCGCCGAGGAAGCGCCGCTGGCCGCGCCCGCTGTGGCTGCGGTCCCAGGGGCGAAGGCGCGCGTCCCTGCGGCCAGCGCCTGGGCACTCAGTGGACGGCTGGGCGCCTACATGGCCAACGTCGCGACCAACAACGCCGAGAACTCGCGCGACACTACCATCGCCACCACCGCGGAGTCGACCTCGTATCTCCTCACCTACGAAGGGCAGGCCAACTGGAAGTCGGACAAGGACTCGATCGACAACCTGCTGAAGGCGCGCTACGGCCGCATTCGCACCGACAGCCAGCCGTGGCAAGAGAACAACGACGAGATCCGCTATGATGGCGTTTACCGCCGCGAACTGGTGCGACCGCATTTCGTCTACCTTGGCTGGGGTGCGGAGTCGGTCTTCACCGGACCAGATCCCCGCAACTACGCTTTCGATCCGACGACTGGTAAGGTCAGCAGCGGTTACGGCCAGCGCTACGAAGACTTCCTGCCGGATAAAAACCACTGCGAAGCCCGTATCGGTGTGCGCGCCCAACAAAGTTGGGGTCCCAGTGTTCCGCCAGAGGATGACGACATCGAAACCGGTCTCGAAGCCTTCGTGCGTTATGAGCACCTGCTCAAACGCAGTGAGGGCGAATACGACGTGCGCTTCTTCGCCCAGTACGAGGGCTTCAGCGAGTTCAAGGACCTGAGTCACCTCACCAACCTGGTGACGGCTGGCCTGACTATGCAGCTGACGCGGTATCTCGCGGTAGAGTTGGGACTTCGCGCCTATTACGAGACCACCCCCGAATCAGAGGACGGTACCGGTATCGGTTACGACGAATGGAGTATCCGCCAGGATTCGCTCTTCGGGCTGACCTACGCGTACGATTATTGAGCCTGCATCCGGCGATAGAACACGGAGCACCAGAGCACCAGAGGATTCGCCAAGGAGTTATGACAGTTCGTTCGCTCATCCATTGGGTGACGGTGCAAGTGAAACCAACCCGCTGTCTGCTCTGGTCCTCTGGTGCTCTATGTTCGATCGAACGCCGAACCGCGCAGAAAAAACGCGGCTCAGACCGTGGCGTACGCCTGCTCGACCCGATCCGCCAACATCGCGATGTAGGCCGGATGGTCGTGCACGCAGGTGGCGCGGGTGAAGGTGACGCCGAGTTTGTCCGCCAGCTGTTTGGCTTCGACGTCGAGGTCGTACAGCACCTCGGTGTGGTCGACCAGGAAACCAGCGGCCTGCACCACCACGTCGCGTTTGCCGCGTTTATGTGCGTCTTCGATCGCGTGTTCGATGGTCGGCGCCGACCACGGGATGCGACTGTCGCCGGGCTGGCTCTGGAAGGCGATCGCGTGCTGCTCGTGGCCCAATGCTTTGGCCGCCAGCGCGGCGGTCTCGGCGAACTGCTTGCGGTAGGGCGAGGTGCTTTCCACCGGCTGGGGAATGGCGTGCGCGGTGAAGATCAGCTCGGCGTCGGCGAAACGTTGCGCACTCCAGCCGCTGGTGGCCTGCCGCACGCTGTCGGCAACGGCGGTGACATAGCCGGTCTCGGCCCACCACGGCTGCACCACGCCCACCAGGGCCGGCGCGCCGGCGCCGAGTTTCTCGACGGCTTCGGCCGCATGTTTGAGGTACCAGTCCCAGCTGACCGACGATTGGTGCGGCGCCATGATCAGGATCACCGCGCGCGAACAGCCGGCGTTCTGCAGCGACCGCAGCGCGTCGACCGACCACGGCGCCCAGTGGCGATAACCGCACGCCACCGAGAGCGTACGACCACGACGGGCCAACTCGTTCTGCAGCGCCGTCGCCTGACGTTCGGTCAGGGCGTTGTAGGGGCTGAAGCCGCCGAAGTGGTGGTAATGGCCGGCGACCTCGGCGATGCGCGCCGCGCGCGCCGGGTTGTCGCCCAGGATGCCAGCGACGAAACACTCGGCCTCGCAGCCAGGAGTTTTCGGGCAGATCGCGCGCCGACCACAGCACCCAGGAGTGGGACCGCCGAAACCGAGCACCAGGAGTCCGTCAGTCATGGCGGCACGCTCTGCCCACCGCCGCGGCCTTCAATCACAAACCGCTGCGGACAAGGACCGCGCGGAAGCCTGCTGGCGTTGCGGAGGGATGGCTCCGGAATCGTTGTGCGCCACGTGGGCCACGGCAGCGGTTGAGGTGTAACCGCCGCAACGGGGTACGGTAGCTGAACGGCACACGGAGGTTGCCATGTCCTACTTCGCCCGCCCGCTCGTCGCCACGCTCGCTGTCACGGCAGTGCTGTTTTCCGGCTGTACGCAGGAAGCAGACAACGGCGTCTCCGCTCCGCCAGCAGGAGCCAGCGCCACGGCCCAGGAATCCAACAGCGCCATCGAGGCCCTGACGCTGTCGTCGACCATCGCCACCGATGCGATCCTCAGCAACGGCTCCGGCCAGACCGTCACCACCAGCGACAAGGAAACCGCCAGCAGTGGCGGCGCCGGCTCGTCGCTCACCGCGGATGCCGACGGCTTCACCTTCGCCACCAGCGGCACGGTGACCGTCGATCTCGACGCGACCACGCCAGGCGGGGCCGATCGCCATCCATATGCCACCGGCACGTTCTCGGTCGCGTACGACAGCAGCGGCAATGGCGGCCCGGTGGTCGGTTCGCCGGTGGGTTCTGCCGGCATCGTTGCCTACACCGTCACCGTCACCGCGCTGAGCAACTGCACCTTCACCGATCCGCGCTGCACCGCGACCACCACCATCGCCACCGGGTCGAGTTACACCTACGAGGTCGAGATCACCTGGAACTGGACCGATGCGGAGCACTGGACCATCCACAGCGATGTCGACCTGGCGAGCAGCGGCCTGTCTGGCAACGGTACTCGCCCTGGGGTGACGTGGAGCGCGCAGCTGAGCGGCTCGCGCCACGCGGTCAGCACGCTGGGTTACAACGCCGGCACTTGGTCGCTCACGCGCACGGTCACCGCGGATTGGACGGTGAACACCGTGCGCAACGGCATCCCGCACACCGTGGTGTGGCACCGCCCAGCACTCGACCGCGTGTTCATCACCGTCGACGGCACGACCTATGGCCCGTACACACTTGGCCAGTTGTGGTGGTACTGGAACGTCAGCTGCCACTGAGCAGTGCGAGGTACGAGCGCGGACGCGTGCTCAGAACCCTGGATTCGCATCCGGCTTCGGTGCCGGATCCGCAGTCTCTGCCGGTGCATCCCGTGGGCCGCGTTGCGGGCCACCGCCCCGTTGCCCACGCTGCTGGCCGAAACCGCCGCCGAGCATGCGCGGATCCACATCGCCCATCCGCGGCCGCAGCCACGCGGTCACCGGCGAATCGGCAGCGAGCTGCCAACGACCACCGGTCTCGACCAGTTTGAGCGGAACGACGTGGGTGCCGCCAAAGGCGTTGAAGGTCACGGTCACCAGGCGCGCATTCACCCCAGGAGCAGTCGTTTCCGGAGTGAGGTCACGCGAGGCGATCTGCACCGTGTCGAGCGCCTGGTCCACTTCGAAGCCGTAGACCGCCAGCACGCGTTTGAGCTCGGGCATTGCCAGAGCGACGCGATCGAGGAACTGCGGCAGATCGAGTTTGCCGAGGTCTTCCAGATTGGTCGCGCCCAGCTTGCTGAGCGCCGCCGCCAGACCTTCCGCCGCTTGGCGTGATTTCGTCGGATCGCTCAGCCCAGACTTGGGCAGCCATTCGGCGAGGGCATCGAACCACTGTTCCAGCGCGCGCACCTGTTCGGTTTCGAAACCGGTGGCGAGCAGTCCGCTGACCACGGCGGCGATGCCGCTCTGCACCACCATACGTGCCAGACCGCCACCGCGACGGCGATCACCGACGACCGGCTCGCCGTTGAGTTCCTTGATCTGCTGGGCGAGCATCTGCGGCTCGGCCATCGCCATGAACGGGGTGATGAAGTTCGACACCTGTTCGGCGCCATCGGGGCCGGTGCTGGCGCGCAGCACGCGATTGACCATGCCGCTGACCCACGGGTTGCCGTCGCCGGACCCGACCTGGCGCCAAGCGCGTGCGGCAGCCTGCTGATCGCTTTCGGGCAGACGGCTGAGGAAGGCTTTGGCGTCGTTGGTGCGCAGCGCGCGGATGGCGGAACGCACGGCTTCCTCGGCGCCCGATTGGTCGAGGTTCTGCGGATCGCTCGGTTTGGGTGGTGCGGGCGGATCAACCGTAACCACTACCGGTGCGGGCGTGGCCTCGGCGCCGTAGGTGTAGTTCGCCACCGTCAGGGTGCCGAGCGAGAGCGTGCCGGCCACGATGGTCGCCGCGGCGGTGAGTTTCATCAGGGCCATGGTCGACAGGCCTCCTTTGGTCAGCGCGATGACATGCGGTGCAGCGGTACCGGCAGCAGCAGCGGTGCTGAACGATCCGGCAGCGATGGCGCTGGCGGCTTTGGCGGTGGCCAAGGTGAAGGCAGCGGGAACGGTGGCGGCTTGGCCTTCAGCGGTCAGCACGCCGACCAGCATCAACGCGCCGACGGTGACCCCTTTGCGGCTGAGCTGATGACGCAGCAGTTCGCGACCGCGCGAGAGCAGCGACGCAAGGGTGCCTTCTTTGAGTTTGAGCAGACGCGCGACTTCCTCCTGCGAGTGGCCTTCCAAATAATGCAGCACCAGCGGCACGCGGTAGCGTTCGGCCAAGCCATCAAGCGCGTGGTCAAGGGTCTCGCGCAGTTCACCGCGCAGCCGTTCATCCAATCCATCGGGTGGCGCGGTCATGGCCTGGGCCTCCTGGTGTCCTTCATAACGGCTGCGATTTTTCGCCGCCTCGCGTTGCCGCAGCGCGACATGGCGCGCCACGCGGTGCAACCAGCCGCCAAGCGTGGGATGTCCACGCAGCGAACGGGCCTTGCTGGCCAAGGTGATGAACACCGCCTGCGCGGCGTCCTCTGCATCGGTGCCATTGCCAGCGATCCGCCGGCAGGCCCCCAGGACCATCGGTCCGTGGCGTTCCACCAGCGCACTGAAGCAACGCTGGCGTTCGCCATCCTCTGCGGCTTCGCAGAAGGCGGCGATCAGCGCATCATCGGAGTCCCGGTGGGTATCCATGGTTGCACGATCCTATCCGGAGGGAGCGGGGGAACCTTGCGCCCACTTTGCACCAGCCATCCGGCAAGGACACCGGAACCACGTCAGGCGGGCGTCAGACGGCCCTGGACATGCCGGAAAGCCTGATTTCCACAGGGAGCAGCGGAAGAGAGACGACCGGGATGCTGACTACTTCCGTTGCTCCGGTCCTCCAGGTCCATTCCCTCCGCTCACGAGCGCATTTCTAACGTGGCCGCGCCACCAGCAGGGCGATAGTCGCCGCCGCAAAGCCGGCGCCGAAGCCGTTGTCGATATTGACCACCGTCACTCCGGCCGAGCAGCTAGCGAGCATGGTGTTGAGCGCCGTGTGACCGCCGGCAGCCACGCCGTAACCGATGGAGGTCGGGCAGGCGATGAGTGGGATGTCGAGCAGCCCGCCGACCACCGAGGGCAGCGCCCCATCCATGCCTGCCACCACCACCACGGCGTGGCAGCGACGGATGGCGTCGAGGTGTTTCATGATGCGATGCAGGCCGGCGACGCCGCTGTCGCGGAAGCGTTCGACGCGCACGCCACGCATGGCGAGCGTGACCGCGGCTTCTTCTGCCACCGGCTCATCGCTGGTGCCGGCGCTGACCACCGCCACTGGACCGCAGGTCGGTTCCGGTTCGCCGACGGTGAAGCAGTGGCTGCGCGGATGAGCGCGGCCTTGGGTGAGCGCATCGGTGAGGGCCGCCAATGCTTCGTCGCTCGCGCGCGTCACCAGCACCTTGCCATGCGCCTCGACCAGACGCGTCGCTGCGGCCAAGACCTCGTTCACGGTTTTTCCGCCGCCGTAAATCACCTCGGGAAAACCCTGGCGGCGGTGGCGGTCGAAATCGAGATTGAGGGTATCTGTCATAGGTCCGCTGTCCGCTGTCCGCTGTCCGATGTCTTTGACAACATCGCGTTGAAACCACCGCTGGTGAAGCCGGCAAGATCGAT
This sequence comes from Planctomycetota bacterium, assembly GCA_031426335.1. Taxonomy (GTDB): domain Bacteria; phylum Planctomycetota; class UBA11346; order UBA11346; family UBA11346; genus BOG-1363. The sequence continues at coordinate 7,928 of JANPLC010000316.1, read as the reverse complement.
CGTCACGTTGGCATAACCAAGCGCACGGATCGCCGGGACCACCTGATCGGTGAGCGCCACCAGGCGCGGCAGATCGGCCTTCGGCACTTCGATGCGGCAGAGGAAGCTCTGGGTCGTACTGCGGTCATCACCGACGCGGTGATGACGCGCACGGCACACGGGAAAACCAAGGGTTTTGAGCACAACTTCGGCCTGCTCAATCATGCGTAGTCCTGCCACCGTCACGCGTTCGCCATACGGCACGCGGCTCGACAGGCAGGGTTCCGCCGCGCGGTTCCAGGTCGGCAGATCGCGTTCGCGTGAGCGCTCACGCACGTCGACCTTGCTGAAGCCGAGATCCGCCAACGGCCAACGTGCACCGGCTTCGCGCGCCGCCTGCATGCCCGGCCGGTAATCGCCGAGATCGTCAGCGATGGCACCGATCAGCAGCGCGACCTCGCCGCGTTCACGCCGCGTCGCCGCCGCCAGGCCGTTCATCGCCCGCATAAGCGCCGCCTTGCAGTGGTAACAACGCCGCCCGTCGTTGGCGAGGTACTCCTCCTGCTCGAACTCGTCAGTCGGCACGACGATGTGCCGGATCCCACGCTCGCGACAGAAGGTCTCCGCTTCGCTCAGACTCGTGCGTGCCAGACTCGGGCTGTCGGCGGTCACCGCGACCACGCGCTCGCCATGGACTTCACGCGCAACATCGAGCAGGTAGGTCGAATCCACACCGGCAGAGAACGCCACCATCACCTGCTGATAACCACGCAACACGTCGCGCAGGCGGGCTTCCTTGGTCGTGGCATCGCTGAGCTGTTCGGTGGGAATAACGCGGAGCATGACAGATCTTACCCGCTGGAGCAAAGGAACAAGATCGACGCGGGTGTATGTCTACGCCAGCGCTTGGCGGAATCCGCTCGGCAAAGGCCTCGGAGCGCGCCAGCATGCGCCGACGCTCAACGCCGGTCGTCGTTCATCGAATACCTTCGTCCCCGAGGTTCCCTCATGTCCAGCCGCCTCCTGCTGTCGCTCACCTGTGTAGTGCTCAGTGGTCCGTCCCTGGTCATGGCCGCCGAGGACGACCAGGGCCGCGATTCACAGGAGCAGGCCGACGTGCCCAAGGGCACGGTGCAGGAGTTCAGCTGGAAGCAGAGCACGGTCTACCCAGGCACCGAGCGCCAGTACTGGATCTACCTGCCACCTGCTTTCGACAAGGCGAAGAGCTACCCGCTGATCGTCTTTCAGGACGGTGGTGGTGCGGTGAATGTGAAGGGCCAGTTCCGCGCGCCCGTCGTGCTCGACAACCTCATCCACAAAAAGGAAGTGCCGGCGATGGTCGGGTTGTTCATCAATCCGGGCAACGTGCCGCCGGCCATCCCTGGCGCGGCCGGACGCAGCACGCGCAGCTTCGAATACGACACGCCGAACGATACCTATGCGAAGTTCCTTATCGATGAGATGCTGCCCGAACTGGCCAAACTCGCGACCATCAGTGCCGATCCCAACGACCGCGCCATCGCCGGCGTGTCGAGCGGCGGCATCTGCGCCTTCACCGTCGCGTGGTTCCGTCCCGATCACTTCCGCAAGGTCATCACCGGGATCGGCAGCTTCACCAACATCCAGGGTGGCACGTGGTATCCCTCGGCGATCCGCAAGACTGAGCGCAAACCGCTGCGCATCTTTTTGCAGGAGAACACCAAGGACCTCGACAACGTGCATGGTTCATGGCCGATCGCGAATCAGGATATGGTCGCCGCGTTGACCTTCGCCGGGTACGATCTGAAAACGGTGTGGGGCGAGGGTGGTCACAGCGGCAAACACCTGGGTGCGATCCTGCCGGATGCGCTGCGTTGGATCTGGCGTCCGCTGGAAGCCGCGCCTAAGCCGACGGCGGAAGTGAAACAAGACCTCGCCATCCAGGGCCTGTTGATCGAGGGCCAGGAATGGCAGGCGATCAACGCCGAGTTCAAGTTCGTCGATGCGCCATGCGCGGATGCTGATGGCAATCTCTACGTCAGCGATCTCGGCGCCGGCACCGGCATCCACAAGATCGCGCCTGACGGCAGCGTCAGCGTCTTCAACAAGGACCTCACCGGCATCAGCGGTTTGAAGTTCGGCCCCGATGGCCGGCTCTATGCTTGCCACAACAAAGAGAAACGCGTGATTGCCGTGGATAAGGACGGAAAGGTCGAGGTGCTGATGACCGACATCGGCTGCAACGACCTTGCGGTCGACAGCAAGGGCCACATCTACGTCACCGAGACCGGCAAGAAGCAGGTCGTGCTCATCGAAGGCGCCGGAAAGCACCGCGTGGTCGCCAGCGGTATCACCGCACCCAACGGCCTGACGCTCTCACCCGATCAGGGCACCCTCGCGGTCAGCGATTATGCCGGCGCCGCTGCGGTCGCCATGCGCGTCGAGGTGGATGGCAGCCTCAGCGCACCGCTGCCGGTGATGCCCTACCGGGCGTTCGGCGGCAAGATCGAAGGCAAAGGCGACGGCATGACCTGCGATACGCGTGGACGTTGGTACGTTGCCACGTCGTCCGGCATCCAGGTGTTCGATCCCAATGGTCGTCCGACCGGACTGGTTCTGGCGCCGACCACCGGCGCGGTCACTAGTGTCGCGCTTGCCGGCAACTGGCTCTACGCATTGACCGCCGGCAAAGTCTTCCGCCGTCAGGTGAACGCGAAGGGCTTTCTCGCATCGACGGCGCCGTTCAAACGGGAGGACTGAACTGGGATCGGTGGGGCGATGCACTGGGGACTCGCTCCGCCGACCGTTCAGATCACCACTCTGCCGCATCACTGATGGTGTTCACGTGCGGGCTGACGCGCCTTGTCCTATCCCAGGCTACTGGCTATGGTTTTCCACCATGTGCCGGCTGCTTCTCATCCTCGCCCTGTTGTCCGGTCTGGTGATCGGTCCGTGCGCGTTCGCGTGCGGGCTGACGGCCATCAGCAGTGAGGTCAGCTGTGGGTCGGTCGATGCCACCGGTGGACCGTGTTGTCCTGACGTGCCAGAGCCGCTGTGCCAGTGCGATGACGCTGCTGCCTCGGCCCTGTTATCCAACATCGCCGTTCTGCCGATGTCCGCTGCGTCACAGGAACTGCTGGCGCTGCTGGTAGCCCCGCTGACGTGGCGGTGTCAGAGGTATGTTTCCGTCGTAGCGCGCGCACCACCGGGACTGTTGGCCCTGCGTTCCGTTGTTTTGCTGATCTGAACCTGCCCGTGGTCCGCCCGCCGGTCACCTCTGACCGGCGGATACCCACGTTGTGGAGTCTGACGGCATGTCTTCCGATCTTTCGGCGATCCTGGGAACCCAGGCGTCGCCCCCATCCCTTCCGCCCCGTCCGCGTTCTGGCCGTCATCGCTGGTTCGCGCTAGCGGTCATCGCCCTGGTCGTGCTCTTCGCTGCGTTGACGTGGCGGCGCCTGATCCCAGCGACTACCGTCAGCGTCGTGCGGGTCGACGCTGTGGCGGCGGATGGTGCCGCCGTCACCACGGGGCAGGTCGCCTTCCAAGCCGCGGGTTGGATCGAAGCGGACCCTTACCTGATCGAGGCCAGTGCGCTGATCGATGGCATCGTGGCCGAGGTGCCGGTGTTTGCCGGGCAGGCGGTCCAGCAGGGCGCGATCCTGACGCGGCTGATCGATGACGAGCAGCGTTTGGCACTGGCGGCGGCCGAGGCTGCGACGCAGCGCAGCATCGCAGCGCTGCGTCAGGCCGAAGCGCGCATGGCCGAAGCCGAAGCCGAGCTCGCGCGTCTGCCCGCGCGTCTCGCCGCTGCCACCGCCGAGCGCGACGAACGACGTGATCGGGCCAAGCGTCTGGGCGCATCCGGCACTGCGGTTGCCATCGGCACCCAAAAACAGGCCGATCTCCAAGCGGCGGTGGCCGAACACCACCTCGCCGATCTGGACGGCAGCCGGGCGGTGCTGGACGCGGCCCTCGCCGCCGTGCGCGCCGACGTCGCCGAACGCAGCGCGGGCGTCACGGCGGCAGGCGTGGCCGTCGAGCAGGCGAAGCTCGCGCTCAATCGCACGGTAATCCGTGCGACGCGCTCCGGCATCATCCAGCGCCTCCATGTGCGCCCAGGAGCCAAGCTGATGCTGGGCGGCGACCATGCGGCTTCGGCGACCGTCGCCGAGCTGTTCGATCCTGCGCGACTCCAGGTACGTGTCGATGTGGCGCTCGCCGATGTCGGTCGGCTCATGGTTGGGCAACGTGCGCGTGTCACCTGTGAGGCGCTCGGTGAACGGGTCCTCGACGGCACGGTCACTCGCCTCGACGGCATGGCCGACGTAGCTCGCAACACGCTCCAGGCCAAGATCGCCCTCGCCATCAGCGATCCCGTGCTGCGTCCAGAAATGCTCTGCCGTGTGCAGTTCCTCGCTGGCAACAGCGAAGCCACGGTCGGTGCGGGACGGGTGCGCCTGTTGCTGCCGGCGTCCGTCGTGGGCGGCGCGAGCGCTGGTGAGCACGAGCTGTGGACCATCGATCGCGAAGATCGCGCGCGGCGCGTGCGCGTGCGCCTGGGTGGCAAGAGCGGCGAGCTGGTCGACGTGCTCGACGGTCTTCCGGCGGGCGCGTGGGTCATTCGCGATCCGCCACCCGGACTTTCCGTCGGTGAGCGCGTCAACGCCAAGGAATCCCCATGAACGCTTTCATCCAGGCCCGCAACCTGACCAAGCGATTCCGCAAAGGCAGCACCGACATCGTCCCGCTCCAGGACCTCGATCTGGTGGTCGAGCGCGGCACCTTCCTGGCGCTCATGGGGCCATCGGGCTCGGGCAAGACCACGCTGCTCAATCTGCTCGCCGGCATCGATCGTCCTTCTGGCGGAGAGTTGGTCATCGATGGCCGTCCGATCCATGCGCTCAGCCGCAGTCAGTTGACCGCGTGGCGTGCGAACTCGGTCGGCTACATCTTCCAGCTCTACCACCTTATCCCGGTGCTGACCGCATTCGAGAACGTCGAGCTGCCCCTGTTGCTCAAGCCGCTGACACGCGCTGAGCGCAGTCACCGCGTGACGGCGGCGTTGACGTTGGTGGGACTGAGTGAACGCGTCGACCATTTTCCGCATCAGCTCAGCGGCGGCCAGGAACAGCGCGTGGCCATCGCCCGCGCGCTCATCGCCGATCCCACGCTGTTGGTGGCCGATGAACCCACCGGCGATCTCGACGCCGAGGCGGCGGCGGCCATCCTCGATCTGTTGCAACGCCTGTCGCGCGAGCACGGCAAGACCATCGTCATGGTCACGCACGATCCGCGGGCTGCGGCAGCGGCTGATCGCTGCCTGCACCTGGATAAAGGCCGGCTGATCGGCGAAGTGCGCAAGGATGGCGAAGAGCAGAAGCACATCGAAGTCCGCAAGTGCGGCGAAGCGCAGGCGGCGCCATGATCATTCTGCGCCTCATCGTGCTCGCGGCGAAAACCCTGTGGCGCCATCCGCTACGCTCGGGGCTGACCGTGCTCGGCGTGGCCATGGGCATGTTCCTCTTCGCGGCCATCGAGACCATGCATGGTGCGATGCGCACGGCGACCACGGCCGAGGCCGGCGATAGCGAACTGGTGGTCTACCGCGAAAACCGCTTTTGTCCCTTCACCAGCCGCCTGCCTGAGCACTACACCGCGCGCATCACCGCCCTCCCAGGCGTGGCGACGGTGACACCGATGCAGGTGGTGGTGAACAACTGCGGGACCAGTCTTGATGTGGTCACCTTTCGCGGCGTGGCGCCCGAGCGTTTCGCCGAGCACGTCGCACGGCGGCTGCGCGTCATCGCCGGCGACCTCAGTGCCTGGACCAAGCGGTCGGATGCGGCGCTCATCGGCGAGACCCTCGCTAACCGCCGCGGACTCGTGCCTGGTATGAGCTTCGATGCGGCGGGCATCACCGTGCAGGTGGTCGGCATCGTCGCCTCTGACGAGCCGCAAGACCGCAACGTCGCCTATGTGCACTTGCCCTTCCTGCAGCGTGCCAGTCGCATCGGCCTGGGCGTGGTGACGCAGTTCAACGTGCGGGTCGACGATCCCTCGCTGCTCGCCCAGGTGGCCGAGGCCATCGACGCGCAGTTCGCCCACGACAGCGAGCCGACGCAAACGTTGCCGGAGAAAGCCTTCCTCGCCAACACGGCGAAGGACGTGGTCGAGATCATCAGTTTCGCCCGGGCGGTGGGACTCGGCGCGATGCTCGCGGTCATCGCCCTGGTGGCGAACACCGTGCTGTTGACTGTCCGCGGACGGGTACGGGAGTTCGCCGTGCTCGCCACCATCGGCTACGGTGATCGGGCGATCGCCACGCTAGTGCTCGCCGATGGCGTGCTGCTGGGCCTCGCCGGTGGTGTCATCGGTGTCGGTGGCGCGTGGACGGCGCTGTGGCTCGGCGCCTACAGCATCTCGTCGGAAGGCTTGTCGATCATCTTTCTGCCGAGCGCCACGACCATGCTCACCGCCATTGCGGTGGCGGTGGTGCTCGGCCTCTTCGCCGCATTGGTGCCCGCGTGGCGAGCGGCTCGCGCCGACATCGTCGCCTGCTTGAGGACCGCCTGATGTTGCCGCTCAGTTATGCCAGCCGGAATCTGCTGCGCTCTCCTGGGCGGCTGCTGCAACTGGTGCTCGGCTCGGCCCTGGTGGTGGCGCTGATCTGCCTCGCTGCCGCTTTTGACACGGGCATGGCGCGTGGCCTCGCCGCTTCCGGGGATGCGCACAATGTCATCATCCTGGGTGCCGGTAGCGAGGACAGCGTCGAACGCAGCGAAGTCCCCGCCGCCGCGCCCGGCATCATCGCGGCGAGTATCCCAGGACTCGTGCAGGTCGCCGGCCGGCCCGCGGTTTCGCCCGAGGTGGTGTACAACGGATTGCTCACCACCGGTGAACGTGCGCCGGTGCGGGCGCTGCTGCGGGGCGTCACCCCGATGGCGCTCAACGTGCATCGCTCGGTGCGCCTCACCGACGGCCATCTCCCCGGTCCTGGCGAGGTGCTGGTCGGTGTGCGCGCCGCCACGTTGCTCGGCTGCGCCGAAAGTGAGCTGGCGGTCGGGCGCACGCTGCGCTTCGAGGGACGGGACCTCACCATCAGCGGGCGTTTCGTCGCACCTGGTTCCGTGCTTGAAGCGGAGTTGTGGCTCGACCTGACCGAACTGATGACCGCGACCAAGCGCACCACGCTGTCAGGCGTGGTCGTGCGCCTGGGCACGGCCGACCTCGGCGCGGTCGAGTTGTTCTGCGCTGCACGTCTCGATCTGGAGTTGGCGGCGCTGCGCGAAGATGCGTATTACCGCAAGCTCGACGCCTTCTTCACTCCCATCGCGTTGATGACGTGGATCACCGCGGCGCTGGTGGCTGCTGGCGCGATCTTCGGCGGGCTCAATACGTTTTACGCCGCTTTCGCCGCGCGCATGGCGGAGCTGGCAACGCTCCAAGTGGTCGGCTTCCGCCGTTGGATGATCCTCCTCAGCCTGCTGCAAGAAGGTCTGATGGCCACCGCACTGGGCACGCTCCTCGCGCTGACGGTGCTGCTGTTCGCTGCCGATGGCCTGGGCGTGTCGTTCTCAAGTTTCGTCTTTACCCTCAGCATCGGCGACGAGGTCCTGCTGCTGGGCCTCGTCACCGGTTTCACGCTCGGCGTTCTCGGCACGCTGCCGCCCGCTTGGCGTTGCCTTGCCAGCGACCTGCCGAAGGCGCTCGCCTCCTGACTCCATCACGTCATCTCCACCATCCGAAAGGAATACCCATGAATCGTCTCCTCCCTGTTTCCTCACTTGCCCTTGCCGTGCTGCTGACCGCCTGCGGCTCAGCGGACCAGGCCGGCAAAAAATCAGTCGAACAGATCGGTGTGGCGGTGACCGAGGTGCCGGTTCCCAGCACGCTGACCGTGCTGACAGCGAAGCCGACCGACGCCATCGACATCACCCTCGCGCGCACCAAGCCGCCGGGCAGCGCGG
>JANPLC010000315.1:0-10188 GCA_031426335.1 Planctomycetota bacterium | reverse complement strand
GTCGGAAAGGCAAAGAAGACAACCAGGGCAGCAGGAGATACGGACGAACCCGCAGGACTTCCGGACCTCCGGACTTCCGGACTTCCGGACTCCAAGGCGGACTTATTTTTCTCCGAACACCTCTACTGCCACCACTGCGATCTCAGCTTCCCCGATCTCGAACCGAACAGCTTCTCCTTCAACTCCCCCCTCGGTGCGTGCCCGGACTGCAACGGCCTAGGTGTCAAGACCGCGGTCGACCTCGATAAACTCATCGCGGTGGATCTGTCGATCAATGACGGCGCCATCGCGGCCTGGGGCGCACTCGGCGACGAGGACCGTCAAGCGTGGCACGTGGAGTACCGCCGTGACCTGCTCGACAAGCTCAAGGTCGACCTCGACACGCCGTGGAAGAAGTTGTCAGAGAAGAGCCGTCAGTTGGTGCTCTACGGCCACGCTGAACGCGTTGCGGTGAACTGGTCGACGACCAACGGCGCCGGCACGTTCAACACCAAGTTCGATGGCGTGATTCCCTGGCTTGAACGCACGCTCAAGGAATCCGACAGCGACTGGCGGCGCGACAAGCTCGGGCAGTACTTCTCCTCGGCGGTCTGTGGCGTGTGCAAGGGTTCGCGTATCAAACCGACGTCGGCAGCGGTGAAAATCGGCGGTCAATCGCTGACGGAAGTCTGTCACCTCACCATCGGTCAAGCCGGCACGTTCTTCAAGGAACTTAAGCTCACGGGCGGTGTCGCCAAGGTCGCCACCGGCGTGCTGAAAGAAGTGCAGGCACGTCTGACGTTCCTCATCAACGTCGGCCTCGACTACCTGACCCTCGATCGTTCTGGACCGACGTTGTCCGGCGGTGAAGCGCAGCGCATCCGCCTCGCCAGCCAAATCGGTTCGGAGTTGACCGGCGTGCTGTACGTCCTGGACGAACCGTCGATCGGCCTGCATCAACGGGACAACGTTCGCCTGATCGAAACGCTGAAACACCTGCGCGACATTGGCAACAGCGTGGTCGTGGTCGAACACGATGAAGACACCATCCGCGCTGCCGACTACGTCGTCGACTTCGGACCCGGTGCCGGCGAACTCGGTGGCCAAGTGGTCTACAGCGGATTCGTGGAGGGCGTGCTGAAGGCGGAAAACTCCATCACCGGCGATTACCTCAGCGGCCGTAAACGCATCGAGGTGCCCAAAGAACGCCGCAGCGGTAACGGCAAACGTTTGGTCGTCGAAGGCGCCAAGGCCAACAACCTGCGCGACCTGACGCTCGGCATTCCGCTCGGCACCTTCACCTGCATCACTGGTGTCAGCGGCGCGGGCAAGTCGTCGTTCCTCAACCACATCCTCTACCCGGCACTCAACAACCACTTCAACGGTTCGACCGAGGATGTCGGCGCGCACAAGAAGATCACCGGTCTCAACCACCTGGACAAGGTCATCGCCATCGACCAGCAGCCGATCGGCCGCACGCCGCGGTCGAATCCGGCGACCTACACCAAGGTCTACGACCACATCCGCGCCATCTTCGCCGAGACCCGCGAGTCGAAGCTGTACGGCTACTCGCCGTCGCGCTTCAGCTTCAACGTCAAGGGCGGCCGCTGCGAAGCGTGCGAGGGCGATGGCGTCAAAAAAGTCGAGATGCACTTCCTCGCCGACGTCTACGTCTCCTGCGAGGTCTGCCACGGCAAACGATTCAACGAGCAGACGCTGCGGGTGCTCTACAAACACAAGAACATCGCCGACGTGCTGAATATGTCGGTGCGCGAAGCCATCAACCATTTCGCCGTCCATCAACCGGTGGCGCGCGTGTTGCAGACCATGGTCGATGTCGGCCTGGATTACATTCGCCTCGGACAACCGGCGACCACGTTGTCCGGCGGCGAAGCCCAGCGCATCAAGCTCTCACGCGAACTCGCGAAGCGTGGCACCGGCAACACGCTCTACATCCTCGACGAACCATCGACCGGCCTCCACTTCGAAGACGTCCGCAAACTGCTCGAAGTGCTCGCTCGCCTGGTCGACGCCGGCAACACCGTCGTCGTGATCGAACACAACCTCGACATCATCAAAACCGCCGACTGGATCCTCGACCTCGGCCCCGAAGGCGGCATGCGCGGTGGTCAACTCATCGCCGAAGGCACGCCGGAAACCGTCGCCAAGGTGAAGGGCAGCTACACTGGGCAGTTCCTTAAAGGGATGCTGGTGGCCAAAGCTGCACGCTGATCCACAAGCGTGGCACGGGCGTCCCGCCCGTGGTTGGTTGCCGTAGCAGTGGTGACGTTCCTGATGCGAATTTGACGCGTGATGAATCTGACGTCCAACCACGGGCGAGACGCCCGTGCCACGGGAAAGGCATCACGCTGCAGTTGCCACCGCGTGCCCGACACCAGCATCATCTGCCCATGCCGAACTTTTCCGCCGACCTCGCCTATGTCATCAGTACCGCCCGCGCCGCCGGAGCGCTCATCCGTGAGCACTACGGTCGCGTTGAACGCCAAACCAAACGCGGCGAAGAAGCCGTCACCGATGCCGACCGTGCCAGCCAGCGGTTGATCATCTACCAACTCGCCGCGCGTTTCCCCGATGACGGTTTCATCGGCGAAGAAAATGACGACGGCTCCGCCATCACCAACCGTGCGCCGACACGCGGCACGCGCGTGTGGGTGATCGATCCCATCGACGGCACCAACAACTTCGTCGCCCGGCTCGGCAACTTCGCGGTGTGCATCGGTCTGCTCGACGCCGGCATGCCGGTGCTCGGTGTGGTCTACGATGTCTGCCGCGACGAGGTCTATGCCGCGGAACAGGGACACGGCGCGTGGCTGAACGATCGTGCGATCACGGCTCCGACGACACCGCTGTCGGAGCGCTGCCTGCTAATGCTCACCAGCAACCTGCTCAACGCGCAGGGCCGCATGCCGGTGTGGGCGGCGGCGTTCCATGCGCAGACCCGGCTGAAGGTCCGGGTGCTCGGCAGCGCGGCGCTCGAAGCGGTGCAGGTCGCCGCCGGGGTCGCCCACGGGTCGATTACCGTGAACGGCAAGCTGTGGGACATCGCGGCGGCGGCGGCGGTGGTGTTGATCGCCGGTGGCGAGGTCCTGACCCCGTCCGGTCGGCCGTTGTTCCCCGTCGAACTCCAGGGATATAGCGGCGAAAAGACTCCCTATGTGGCTGTCGGTAAAGGTTCTAAGGCCGAAATTCTGGCCGCGCTCCAAGGCTGAATTTTGCTCCGTAAAGCCTCGACAGGCCATTCCGGGTTGGGCCTTCCTCTAATTGCTATCCATTCTCAATTGCCATTATTCAGGGCAGCCATGAATGCTCCTCTACCGACTTTGCCTGGTGCCCTGACCCTCGACCGTTTTGCGCCGGGTTCCCAAGTCCAGGTCCTGAACGTGACCGGAGCGCTGCCTATCCGTCGGCGGTTGTTGGAGATGGGCCTGTGCCCAGGAGTCGCCGTCGACGTGATCCGTCGTGCACCGCTCGGTGATCCGCTGGAAGTGCGCGTGCGCGGTTACCTGCTGAGCCTGCGGCTTGATCAGGCCGCGCAGGTCAGCGTGGCGTCGCTCACGACCACGCCTGCCGCCGTCGCCTGAGCCGGCCATGACCAGCGCACCTGCTGCGGCTTCGTCCGCCATCCGCACCATTGCCCTCGGCGGCAATCCGAATTGCGGCAAGACCACGTTATTCAACGCCCTCACGGGCTTGCGGCAAAAAGTCGCCAACTATCCCGGCATTACCGTCGAGAAAAAAACTGGCCGCTGCACGTTGCCCGATGGCCACGTCATCGACGTGCTCGATCTGCCCGGCACCTACAGCTTGGTGGCGAATTCACCTGACGAGCAGGTAGCGATGGAGGTCCTGCGCGGTCTGCGGCCCGACACGCCCGTGCCCGATGTGATCGTCGCGGTGGTCGATGCCAGCAACCTGGCGCGCAATCTCTTCCTCGTCAGCCAACTGATCGAACTGCGCCGGCCAATGGTCGTCGCGCTGAACATGAGCGACATCGCCAGCCGGCGCGGCCAGAGCGTCGATGCCGTGGCGCTTGCGCGCGAGTTGGGTGTGCCGGTGATTCCCGTGGTCGGCCACAAAGGCCACGGTGTCGATGCGCTGAAAGCGGCATTAGCCAGCGCCACAGTGCCGACGCTGCCCACGTGGCCGTTGCCGGACCAGTTCGCCACGGCGGTTTCCACCGTGGGCAAAGCGATACCCGCGCTGCCGGTGGATGAACGGGAACGGCTCGCGCGCCGCCTGTTGGCGCAGGAAACCGCCGCCGACTTGGCTGCGGTGCGCGCCGATCCGGCCGTCAGCGCGGCTCTGACCAGCACCGTGTTCGACGGTGCCGCCGTGATGCAGGCCGACATCGAAGCCCGTTACCACTGGATCGATCAGGTCGTCGCCCGCGTCGTCCAGCCCGGCGCGTTCAAGCCGGGCTCAACGCTCACCGACCGCGTCGATGCGGTGCTGGTGCATCCAGTGTTCGGCCTCGCCATCTTCGGCCTGATCATGGCGACGTTGTTCGTCACCCTCTTCCTGGTAGCCGATCCCCTGATGGGCATGTGCGAATCCGCCGTCGCCTGGCTCGGCGAACTCGTCACCGGAAAGATGGATGGTGGCACGCTCAAGTCGCTGCTCGCCGACGGTGTTTTTGCTGGCGTCGGCGGCGTGGTGGTGTTCGTGCCGCAGATCGCGCTGCTGTTCTTGTTTCTCGCCATCCTCGAAGACAGCGGCTACCTCGCGCGCGCGGCGTTCCTGATGGACCGCCTGCTGTCCAAGGTCGGTCTGCACGGACGCAGCTTCATCCCGATGTTGTCGTCCTTCGCCTGTGCCATCCCAGGCGTGATGGCGACGCGCACCATCGAATCGCGCAACGAACGCTTGGCGACCATCCTCGTCGCGCCGTTCATGTCGTGTTCTGCGCGCCTACCGGTCTATGGGCTGTTGATCGGAGCGTTCTTCGGCACCGCGATGTTCGCCGGCACGCCCTATGAACCGTACATCTGGCTGATCCAGGGCGGCATCATGCTCGCCTGTTACGTGCTCGGTATTCTTGCCGCCGTGGTCACCGCCTACGGCTGCAAACTGTTCCTTGGCAAAGGCGCCGTCACCCCGTTCATCCTCGAATTGCCGACCTACAAGTTCCCGCAACCCGGTGAAGTCGTGCGCCAGGTGTGGACCAACACCGCGAAGTTCCTGACCAAGGCCGGCACGATCATCTTTTGCCTGAGCATCGTGTTGTGGGCGATGGCGTATTTTCCGCGCCTGCCGAACGACAAGATCCTGGAGGTCACCAACCGCCACAACGCGGCACCGCTGGTGATTCCGGCTGACGCCACCGTCGAGCAGGAAGCCGAGATCCGCGACGCCCGCGCCGCCGAACTCGACTCCGCCGTCGCCGGCGCCCAACTCGAATACAGCATCAGCGGCCGCATCGGCCACACCATCGAACCAGTCATCGCCCCCCTCGGCTACGACTGGAAGATCGGCGTCGGCCTGATCGCCGCGTTCGCTGCGCGCGAAGTATTCGTCTCCAACCTCGCGGTGGTCTACAGCGTCGGCGACGTCGAAGAGGACGCGACCCCGCTCGAAGACGCCATCCGCGCCGACACCTACGACAACGGCAAGCCCGTATGGACGCCGATGGTCGCCGTCAGCCTGCTGGTGTGGTTCGTCCTGGCGATGCAGTGCATCAGCACCACCGCCGTGGTCCGCCGTGAAACCGGCGGCTGGAGTTGGCCGCTGTTCCAACTCGTCTACATGAACGTGGTCGCGTACGTCGCCGCACTGATCACCTATCAAGTCGGCTCACGGATTTTCGGGGGATGATGCCATGGATGCCCTGACCCAGGATCTCCTCGCTGCCGGGCTACTACTGTTGGCCGTCAGCTACCTCGCCTGGCGTGGATACCGTACGCTGCGCGGCAAGAAAACTGGCTGCGGCTGTGACACGTGCCCGGCGGTGAAGAGCGAGCCTAAGAAGACTCTCTAGGCGGAGCGTCTGGCTCCCTGGGAGCAGGTCACCCTGGTCCGTAATACGACTCGGCGATCACTCCCAGCGCACGCACCTTGCCTGTGATGGCGTCGACCTCGTCTTTGGTCAGTGGCGTCGCCTCTGCCTCGGCAGTCGAGCGCGCGACGGTGTAGACCTGCACCAAATTGATCTGACAGCCACCGGCGATGAGGTCGCGCAGCTGTCCAAGATATGCATCGATCTCCGCCGCGCTCGGCGCTTCGCCACGGTAACGCAGGAACATCGACTGGATGGTGATCGGTCGTGCCTTGCCGGTCAGCAGCAGATTGTCGAGCACACGCCGCAGCGGGATCTTGGTGCGTTCGATGAGCGCGTAATAGTCCTGCGTGCCAGCGTCGAGCTTTGCCCAGATCTGACTCGGGACCGTATCCAAGAATGCCAGCGCGGCCTGGACCTCGGGACGGTTGAGCAGCGTGGCATTGGTGATGACCACGATCTTGGCTGGAGCGTTGTGCCAGCGGATGAGCTCGGCAGCCAAACGACACGCGTCACCGAAACCGGGGTAGCTGGTCGGCTCGCCGTCACCGCTGAAGGCTACGTCGTTCAGTCGCCGCAGTTCCGGCGGCGTGCGGTCGAACGGCGGCTCGTTCCAAATCGCCCCGGAAACCGCCAGCCCGAGCAAGTGGTCCAGCTCGGTCCGCACCCCCTCCAGGTCCACCGACCGAACGGTCGGTGCTGATGCCGGGGTGGTCCGGTCGACCGAGCAGTACACGCAGTCGAAGTTGCAGGCCTGGTCGGGGTTGAGGTTCACCCCAATCGACAGCCCCTTCGACCGCCGGCTGATGACCGGGTAGACGAAGCGGTTGTCGCGCCAGGAGCGCGAGTGGGTGGTGAACAACGGAGTGGAAATGGTCATCGGACCTCAATCTGGTCCGGAAGTCCGGCTGTTTTGTATGGCAGCCGGAAGTCCGGAAGTCTCTGGGAGAAGTCCGGAAGTCCGGAGGTCCGGAAGTCCGGAAGTCTCGTGTGCTAGGCTCAGCCCCGATCAGTCAGCGCCTAGGCCTTCAGGTCGTTTGTTCCGCAAGGGAACCCTCCGTCTAAAAGACCTCCGGACTTCCGGAGCTCCGGACTTCCGGACTGGGGCAATCAGCGGTTTTTCTTCTTCGCCTTCTTCTGCTTCTTGCGCTCTTTGCGGTAACGCTCCAACGCGTCTTTGTCTTCGCGCTTGGCGAACAGGCGGTTGGGGTTGGGCATGAAGGACTGGGGATTGGCCAGTTTTTCTGGCGTCAGTTCGCCTTCATCGGGCAGGCGGTCGGCCATCTCTTTGATGTCGCCGAACTTGCCCATCACCTTCTTCATGGTGGTGAAGTGTTTGAGCAGCGCCTGTACGTCATTCGTACTGGTGCCCGAGCCGTGAGCCACGCGGCGACGGCGACTCATGTCGATGAGGTCCGGGCGCGCACGTTCGCTGGCCGTCATCGAACTGATCATCGCGCCGTACTTGCGGAAGATCGACTCGTCGACATTCAGGCCGCTGAACTTGGCACCGATGCCTGGGATCATGCCGAGCAGGTCTTTGATTGAGCCCATCTTTTGAATGGCAGCGAGTTGCTGGCGGAAGTCTTCGAGGTCGAACTTGTTCTTGAGGATGCGATCTTCGAGCTTCTTGGCTTCCTTCTCGTCAACTGCGCCCTGGGCCTTCTCGACGAACGACAGGATGTCGCCCATGCCCAGGATGCGACGAGCGTAACGATCCGGATAGAACGGCTGGAGCGCATCAAGCTTTTCGCCGACACCGACGAACTTGATCGGCTTGCCGATGATGGTGCGCAAGCTAACGATCGCGCCACCGCGGGCATCACCGTCGAGCTTGGTGAAGATCACGCCGTCGAGCGGCAGACGATCGTTGAAAGCCTTGGCCGAGTTCACTGCGTCCTGGCCGGTCATCGCGTCGACCACCAGGTAGGTCTGGTGCGGCTTGGTCTGGCTGTGGATCTTGGCCACCTCGGCCATCAGCTCGTCATCGACATGCAGACGGCCGGCGGTGTCGAGGATGACCACGTCGCGGTCGTCCTTGGTCGCGACCTGCACCGCCTTGGCGCAGAGGTCAGGCGCGGTGAGGCCGGCTTCGTGGAACACCGGCACGCCGAGCTGTTTGCCCAACACCCGGAGCTGTTCGATAGCGGCGGGGCGCTGCAAGTCGGCGGCGACCAACAGCGGACGTTTGCCGCTTTCGGTCAACAGCTTGGCGAGTTTACCACAGGTCGTGGTTTTGCCCGCGCCCTGCAGACCGGCCATCAGGATGATGGTGGGGCCATGTTTGGCGTACGGGATCTCGGCATCGGGTTCGCCCATCAGCGCGATCAGTTCGTCATGGACGATCTGGACCACCTGCTGACCAGGTTGCACGCCCTTGATGACGTCTTCGCCAATGGCCTTGGCCGTGACCTTGTCGAGGAAATCGCGTGCCACCTGCACGTTTACGTCAGCTTCCAGCAAGGCGCGGCGCACGTCGCGCAGGCCCTCGCGGATGTTCTCTTCCGTCAGCTTCCCGCCGAAGCGCAGCTTGTCGAAAATAGAACCGAAACGTTCGGAGATATGTTCAAACATGGGCGACCTCGAAACCAAAGAGCCGGGCCTGACGGGAGCCGGGCGGGATCATGGGGCGGATGGAAACTCCGCAAGGCACACGAAGCCACCCTTGGAACTGGGGACGTTTCCTGGGATCGCCGAGTTGCATTTGGCCGTAGTGGGGCCAGGGAAATCGTCCGTGATGGAAACCGAATTGCCCCTAGCCGAGTACAACTCGGCGATCCCAGGAAACGATTCCAGTTCGCCGTCGGTGATGAAAGATCAATCCGTGTTGCGTTCGGTGTCGGTCTAGGCGACACCGGGCCAAGTCGAAGCCACCTGCGACAAAGGAATCAAGACGAAGGGCCGCTCCCGGATCCGCGGATGCGGGAGTGTCAGCACCGCTGACGACACCAGCACGCCATCATCACGCAGCAACAGATCGAGATCGAGCGTGCGCGGCCCCCAGCGCACGGTGCGTACGCGTCCACAGAGCGTCTCGATGCGTTGGAGCTCCGCCAACAACTGATGCGGCCCGAAATCACTCGCGACGATCCACACGCCATTGAGGAAGGCCCCCTGCCCATCTGGACCTCCGACCGGCGCGGTCTCGATCAGGGTCGAGCGCGCGACCACGCGACCGAGGCCACTGGCATTCAGGAAGGTAGCACCCTGATCAAGGTGTGTTCGACGATCACCGAGATTAGAGCCGACTCCGACCGCATACCGCCACGGCTCAGGCATGGATCGCCCCCTGCCCATGACGCGCACGCAGCGCATTGGCCGCAACCTGGACCTCCTTGTCGGCGGTCAGCAGCTTAGCGATCTGACTGGACGACACCGCCAACTCCTCCGCGGCCGCGCTCAGAACACCGGCGTGACGGTCGAGCGCATCGAGCACCACCGCCACTACCAAGTGGTAATCCTGCGCCTTCGCCCCGAGTTTGAGCTGGCGTCCACGACGGTGTTTTTCCAGCCAGGCGATCTCCGCGACCCCGCGTTGGGTAGATGCCAGACGCAGACGCAGATGTCGCAAGGCGTCACTCTGGTTGCGCAGCCGATCACGCTCGTTTTGCGATTGGGCCACGGTTCCGCTGCCCAGATGCGTCAAACGCACGGCGCTGGCCGTTTTGTTGACATGTTGCCCACCCGGCCCGCCTGCACGGAAGGTGTCGACGCGGCATTGCGCCAACAAGGCGGCATCTGGCAGGGCATAGGGTGCCGTCATCGTCACCGATCCTGCGCCGAATGGCGGAACGCACCAGGGACCGGTCGGACCCTGGGAATCGCCGGCCTCATTGTTAGGGTTCGGCCAACCTGGGAGTGGCTGCGTGAACATCGAACGGAAGAACGGCACCTGCCGCATCAAGATCACGGATGACCCGATCTTCCGTGAGTTCAATTTCCGTTCCGTGGTGCTCGATCGCCTGACCGATGAGGATCTGTTGGTGATCCTCGATCTGTCGATGGTGCAATCCCTGCACAGCCCAGGGTTGGCGAATCTGGTGTCGATCCATGTGTCGTTGCAGAAGCGTGGTCGTCAGCTGCAGATCACTGGACTCAACGAGCACAATTTGCGTCTGCTCAAAGCGACTAATCTGGATCGGTTGCTGGTCGTCGTCTGAGTGTCTTTCACGTGACACGGGCGTCTCGCCCGTGAT
>JANPLC010000314.1:0-22876 GCA_031426335.1 Planctomycetota bacterium | reverse complement strand
GGCGGTCAAGATCCTCAACAAGTCGCTGTGCGACAACGCCGAGTTCATCAAACGCTTCGAGCGCGAAGCCAAGTCGATCGCCCGCATCAACCACCCCAACATCATGGCGGTGTACGATTTCGGTCAGACCGACGGGCTCTACTACATGATCACGGAGTACATCGAAGGCTCCAGCCTGTCGAAACAGATCTCCGATAGCGTCATGATGACGGTCGAGCGCTTGGCGCCGTTGCTGGTGCAGTGTCTCGCCGGCCTCGCCCACGTCGGCACCACCGGCATCGTCCATCGCGACATCAAACCGGACAACATCCTCATCACGCTCGACAGCATTGCCAAGATCGCCGACTTCGGCTTGGCCAAGGATGTCACGCGCAACGATTCCACCGATTTGACCGCAGTCGGCTTGGCGATGGGCACGCCAGCTTACATGAGCCCCGAGCAGTGCATGGGGCGCAAGCTGGATGGCCGTTCCGACATCTATGCACTTGGCGTGACGGCCTACTTGGCACTTACGGGTGAAAAACCTTTTGTCGGCCAATCGTCGTTCGAGATCATGACCAAGCAGCGCGAGTTCACTCCGCCGCCGCCGCGTCAACTCAATCCGGCACTGCCCAAGGAAGTCAGCGAACTGGTCATGCGCATGCTGGCCAAGAACCCGCAGGACCGCTTCAAGGACTCAGAGGAGTGCCGCCAAGCGTGGCTCGAACTGGGCAACCGCCTGGGCTTCATGCGCACCCAGGGCGGGTCGATGAACGACTCGATCCGGATGGCCAGTGATCTGACCAAGGTGCGTGGCGGGACCTCCGCGCCGTTGCCGGCCATGGCGGTGCCGATGGCTCAGCCAGTTGGTGGTCCGGGCGCTTCTGCTGGTCCGGTGCCACTGCCTGGTCCGATGGGGCCGATGCAACTGGATGCGCAGATTTCCAATCGTCCGGACGCCAATCGCCGCGGGCGCGTCAGCGGCGAGTTCAGCGCTCCGCCACCCATCGATGCCTCGGAACCGTCCAGCCGTCCGGTCAGTGAACGGCAGGGACGCAGCATCACCGAGCGGCGCTTAGCAGCACAGCGCGGGCCTGGTGAAGCCAGCACCTGTGCAAAATGTGGCATGCTCAATCGTCGGGATGCGATGACCTGCAGTCGTTGTGGCAATGGACTGCGTGACCTGACCGACGATCCGGCGTCGATGCGTGACCAGGAGGCCGAGGCCCAGCGCTTGATGCAGGTCGGGCAGCATAAAGAGGCCGCTGTTTTGTACGCCCGCTTGGCCGACAAGGAGCAGGACAAACGTGCGCGCGCCATCCTGCGTTCGAAGGAGCGCGAAGCCCGCACCTTCGAACACCAGAGTCAGCTCCATGAACTCCAGTCGCGCTCCCAGGGCATGATCAGCCGCGGTGACATCAAAGGCGGCATCGAGGTACTTGAACGCGGGCTGGCAAATGTGCGTGATGCCGGCTCGTCCTCCACCGGCGCTGAGACCAAGATCCGGGATGACATCAACCTCCTTCGCAGCCGTCTGCGTCAGCGGCGCCACCGGCGCACCATGTTCCTGATCATCCTCCTGGCCTTGTTGATTGCGGCCGCCTTGTTCGTCATCGCGCCGAATGGATTGGCGGCCTTGTTCAAGGCTCCGCCAGTTCCCGCCGCTGGCGAGGGCGGACCCTGATCATGTCGGCGGCGGTCTGTCCTCGTTGCCGTGAGCCGTATGCCGGAGCGCTTGGGAGCGGTTGGCTGACTTGTCAGCGTTGCCAGCATCGTTGGATGCCGACCGCGAGTTCGGCATCTCCTGCCGCGTCCGCCGTACCGGCGGTTCCAGCGGCGCCGGTCGCGCTGCCGCCAGTACCGCCAGACGCGGCGATAGCGAATATCCACGACAGCGACGAGTACGCCCCGAACGAAACCGGTGCGCTGAAGGTGCGTACCGCGCCGCTGACTAATCGTCAGACACCAGCGGCGGTGGTGGATGTGGATCCCGCCTCGGTGCCGGGCGCGATCCCGGTAGCGGCGGGCAGCGACCCGTTCGATCCCGATCTTTTCGAACGCATGGCGCGTCAAGCACAAGCCGACCGCTTGCGCAAGTCGGAAGCACTCAGCGGCATTCCAGCGGCGTTGCCCGTCGCCACGCCGATCAATCTACCGGCCGCAGAGCGCAAGATCACCAGCCGGCAGATCAGCTGCCCGGTGTGTGGTCATGGCTTTCCATCCGATCGTCCCGACGACCAAGCGCAGGTCTGCCCGCAGTGCCGGACGTCCTTTAATCTGGCCAAAGGCCATGTCGTCAGTGGCGGCGCCAAGCCGGCTAACGGCGATGTGTTGCTAGGTCGGGTGCTGCGCGGCTGCCTGATCGACCGTAAAGTCGGCGAAGGCGGCATGGGTTCGGTCTACCACGCGCGCCAACTCAGCCTTGAACGCAGTGTGGCGATCAAGGTCCTGCCGCCGGAACTGGCGCGCAACCGCAACTTCATCTCGCGCTTCGAGCGCGAAGCCAAGAGCCTCGCGCGCATCAACCATCCGAACATTCTGCACATCTACGATTTCGGCGAGGACCAGGGCCTCGGCATCTATTTCATGATCATCGAGTTCGTCGAGGGCCGTGACCTCGGTGACCTGTTGCACGAGAGCTATACGCTCGGACAGGTCGAGGTCCTCGACATCCTGCGCCAAGCGTCGTTGGGCCTGGAGCAGGCGGCAGAGAAGGGTGTCATCCATCGCGACATCAAGCCTGACAACTTGATGATGACCAAGGAAGGTATCTGCAAGGTCAGTGACTTCGGTCTGGCCAAGGCGACCACCGCTGAAAAGGACGTGACCACCATCGGCGTCCGTGTCGGTACGCCGGCGTTCATGAGTCCGGAACAGTGCGATGGCGAAGACGTCGATTTTCGCAGCGACATCTACAATCTTGGCTGCACCGCTTTCCTCGCCCTCACCGGTCAGTTGCCTTACGACGCAGACACGCCCTTCGCGATCATGCTCAAACACAAGAATGATCCGGTGCCCAGTCCGCGGTCGTTCAATCCGAATCTCGATGCCCGTGTCGACGCGTTGGTGATGCGGATGATCGCCAAACGTCCCGCCGATCGCTTCGACACGCTGCGTGATTTGGTGGAGCTGCTTGAGGATCTTGAGGTCAAGCTTGCCGGAACTTCCACCATCCTGCGCAAAACCAGGGGCCCGTTCCGGGCGATGAGCGAAATGGAAGCGGTCGAACACGCGCGGATGACCAGTTCCGGCATCCGGGCCTCGACGAAGCTCAGTGATCAGCTCCCGGTGGCTAGGTCAGCTTCAGCCCCTCCTGCCGCTAAGGCCACCAATACGCCAGCGCCGATTGGATCCGGTGCGGTTCCCGATTGGCTCAAGCCGGTAGAAGAAGCCAAACCGCGCAAGACCACTTCGAATCTGCAGCCGATGCCGACTCCACGTCCGACGCCGCAAGTCGGCACGACCTCGCAACGCGAGATGAAGGATCTGCGCAGCAAACTCACCGAGGCGCGCCATCGCAATGTGCAGGATGAGGCCCACCAGCTGGGGGCCGAGGGTGATCGCTTGGCGGCCAATGGACAACCGGCTCAGGCGGCGGAGCGCTGGACCCGCGCTGCGACCATGATGCAGAATACCGCCGAGGCCCAGAGCCTGCTGCAACGCGCGGCGCGTGTCCGTCGTGGGCGTGGTTATGGTCGCATGGCGAAATGGGTCATGGGTCTGCTCGTGATGGCTGCCGGACTGGGGGCGGCGGCCTTCTATGGTGTTCCCGTCGGCCATAATCTGCTCGCTGATCGCGAGATCGCCGCGCTGCGGGCGATCAGCTCGCCGCAGGCGCAGGTGGCGGCGTTGGAATCCTTCGTCGCGGCTTATGGCCAGCCGCTCAAATTCTACGTCACCGTCTTTAAGCAGGGTTATCCGGTGCTGGCCGTGGACCAGGCGAAGGGCGAGATCACGGCCTTGAAACGCCAACTGGCACCACCACCGCCCATCATTGCACCGCTCAAGCCCAACAAGGCCGACGAAGAGATGACGCGTCTCGAAGCGTTGCGCGACGACGTCTCGGTCCCCTGGCTGACCGTGGCGAGCGAAGCACGGCGCATGATGATTGATGGCGAAGCCAAAGAACGTGCCCGTCCGATCATGGAACAGGCCGAGCGCCAGTTGATGGAGATGGCAGCCGAGTACGAAGCCATTCGTGGTCATTGGACCGCCGGCCGTCAGGGGCAGGTGGCAGCATTGGCTGACGCATTCCGCACCAAACACCCGCGTGCCGGCTCGTCGGCTCCCGCCGCCTTGCTTGGTCGGGTCGAGGTCGTCGACGGCGACAATGGTCGTGTGCCGGCATCCGTTGAGATTACCACCCGGGTCCAGGTGGTGGATGGTGGCGATCGAGGAGTGATCGCCGGCGAATCCCGACTGGCGGCCGGTGAAGCGGTTTTCTGCCGTTATCCTCGCAGTCCAGTGACGCTCGAAATCAGCGCTACCGGTTACCGTACCGAACGCATCACGGTGGCAGCGGATCCCGATCCGGCAGAAAAGCTCGTGCGAGTCCGCCTACGTCCGGGTGAAGCTTGGCGAGCGCAGGTAGCGCGCACGCCGCGTTGGCTGGCACTCAATCCCTTGCCTGGCACACCATTTGCCCTGGTACGCACTCCGGATCACTTGGCGCTGGTGCGGCTGGCTACGGGTGAACTCCGCTCACCGATCACGCGATCACAAGCTGCGGTCCCTGCTGGTAGCGACGGCGCTTACTGGACGGATTGCCTCGATCCTCGCGCTGGCGGATTCACGGTTGGCACCACCGATGGATTAGCCCTCGAACTGCTGATCGATGACAACGCGCTCCGCCTCGGAGCGCTGATCCACCGCACCACCTCACCGGTGTTGGCTTGCATCGACAAGGACCTGACTTTCCAGGCGAAACGCGCCGTCTACGCCATCACGGCAGTGGAGCAGGGCATGGCGCTTAGCGCCCATACGTCAGACAAGGACCTGTGGGTCGCGCGCGGCATGGGTGGCTTCCAGCGTCCGTGGTTGTGGTCGCAAGACGATCGCATCCTGGTGCTCGACGATCGCCAACTCCAGGCGTTCGACGAAGCCGATGGCCGCGTGGTGGCGCAACGGGCGTTGCCGGGTGCGCGTACCGGCGCACCGCTGCGAATTCCTGGAAGTCAAATGCTGGCGGTTCCGACGGCCGCCGGAACGGTGCTGCTGCGCGCCGCGGTGGCTGGCGATGGCCAAATTAAGGAAGTGGACGACAAGGTTCTGAGCGAAAGCCGCGCCCGCTATCTGGCCCAGGACGGCAACTCCGTATTGGCGGCAGCCCAGGATCGCAGTGTGTGCCTGCTTTCTTGGAGTGGCACCGCCTTCGCTCGGACTTGGAGTGCAAATCTGCCCGCGGATTCCGGTGTGCCGACGTGGTTGACCCTGACCCCGGAGCTGGCGTTGATCGGTGATGACCGTGGTGCTGTGTTCCTGCTCGCTCGCCAGGATGGCACGTTGCAACGTCGGTTGGTGCATGCCGCGCCGTTGCTCGGTTCCCCGCTCATGGCCGACGGCCGGATCGTGGTGGCCGATCGTGATGGCAATCTGGTTGCCTATCACCTGCCGCCGCTGCCCTGAGTCGCCCTGAGGCCGGGTGGCGTCGCTGGTCAGAGTTCAGCCTTCGGCGAGGGCGAGGAAGCGCGCGAATTTGGTCAACATCTTTGGCGTGATGGCAACGCCCCAGGAGTCCAGCCGCTCGCGCCATTCCACGGCATGCCGATCCGGCGCAGTCGTTTCGATCTCCAGTTCATAGTCGGTGCGCTGGCCGAGAAAGTCGGTGCGGTCGAGGCAGAGCAGCGCGCCAGGCGTTCCGGGGTGATGGAATTCCAAGCGCAGGTTGCTGAATCCACCGAGCGCCCGCAGGGGGGCATCGCCCAGCGCCAGTCGCACCGGCTCAGGCAAGGGCAGGCGGGTCGTATCAAGTCGACCGCCATCAATGTCGGTCCACCACGTGGGATCGAGCCACTCCTCCCATTCGGTATGCCGGTGTTCACCGGACGCACCAATCCCGCCGCGTCCTTTGCAGGTCATCAGCACGGCGTCGTTTTCCCGGCGTAGTCGCAGGTTGAGCAGATTACCCCGCAGCCGGCGGTCGGCGGTGTCGAAGAAACGGTTGTCCTGCGCCAGATGTCGCGGGGCACCAAGCAGATGTTCTAGTTCAGTCGCCAGGCGGCCATGCCCAGTGGCGTCCAGTCCCCACTTCAATTCGATTTCCAGGTGTTCGCCCATGCGCGGCATACTAACAGCCGAGTGAAAAACAGCAGCCACGCCTCCATGCACCCGCATGCACCGCCCCTGGACGGCACCGCTGGCAAGTGCCGTGCGCCATTTCCTTCCGTCACTTCGTCCCTAGTCTCCAACTCGGTCAACGGAGCCCATGTGAGCAACCCTTTCGACTTCCTTGCGCCCTTGGTTGAGTTGGAGACCACCATCTCCGAACTGGACAACCGTAGCGCTGGCAGCCAACTCGACGTCAGCCGCGAAGTACAATCTCTGCGCGACAAACTAGCGCAGGAGACCCGCCGGCTATTCGCCACCCTGACGCCGTGGCAACGAGTGCAGTTGTCGCGTCATCCCCAGCGCCCGCAGACCACCGACTACATCGACCACATGGTCGAAGACTTCGTTCCGCTCGCCGGTGACCGCGCGTTTGGTGATGATGAAGCGATCATCTGCGGGCTCGGCACCATCGGCGGTCATCGCTGCATGGTGGTCGGTCAGCAGAAGGGCAAGGACGTGCACGAACGTCGGCGCTGCAACTTCGGCATGCCGCATCCAGAAGGTTACCGCAAGGCGATGAGCAAGATGCGCCTGGCCGAGAAGTTCGGTTTGTCCGTGGTCTGCCTGGTCAACA
Organism: Planctomycetota bacterium; assembly: GCA_031426335.1. Lineage (GTDB taxonomy): Bacteria > Planctomycetota > UBA11346 > UBA11346 > UBA11346 > BOG-1363. Next base: position 15,996 of record JANPLC010000314.1, on the reverse strand, counting down.
CCCCTGGTGCCTTCCCAGGTGTCGACGCCGAGGAACGCGGCCAGTCGATCGCCATCGCCGAGAACATTCGCGACATGGCGATGCTACGCACGCCCATCGTAGTCGCAGTGATCGGTGAAGGTGGCTCCGGCGGTGCGCTCGGCATTGGTATCGGCGATCGCATGCTGATGTTGGAGAACAGCTATTTCTCGGTCATCTCACCCGAAGGCTGTGCCGCCATCCTGTGGAAGGACGGCAACAAGAAGGACCTTGCGGCCGAGCGTTTGTCGCTGACGGCTGGCCCGCTGAAGAAGTTTGGCATTGTCGACGAGATCATCGAGGAACCTGCCGGCGGCGCCCACCGTCAGCCGGTCGCGACGGCGCACCTCATGCGCGACGCGGTGACGCGTCAGCTCACCGAGTTGAAGAAACTCAGCACCGAGGCGCTGCTCGACGGCCGCTATCGCAAGTATCGCGCTATCGGCCAGGTGGTCGAAACCGCGGCGGTTTAGAAAAAGGCTACAGGTGACAGGCTACGGACCACAGGTGTCAGCGATGACGTGCTCACCAGAACCTGTAGCCTGTGGCCTGCAGCCTGTGGCCCGCCAATGATCAAAGCCACCATGATCGTCCGGCCCCAGCGTGCCGAAGTGTTGTGCCAACGGCTGCTGGCCGCCGGTTGGATCGAAGAACTCGAAGCCGTCGAATGTCGTGGTTACGGGCGTCAGAAGGGCCATTTGGAGCAGTACGAAGGCGCAGAATACGCCATCGACTTCCTGCCCAAGGTGAAGGTCACGGGGTGCCTGCCGGACGAACGGCTCAACGATCTGGTCGATCTGGTGTGTTCGACCTGCCGCACGGGGCGCATTGGCGACGGCAAAATCTTCATCACCCCGGTGGAACGCCCCCTGGAATTCTGAACTGGCCCGCAGTGCAGCCTTAGGTTATGCTCCAGCAACCATGAGCCTGATGCGCGCCTTTCTGCTGGTCTTGTCCTTGCTCTCGCCGGCTGCGCTGGCGGCGGCAGATCAGCAGGCGGTGAACACCGTTTGCCCAGTCACCGGCAAGCCGGTCGATTCCACCATTCCGGCAGTCATCGTCACCCTCGGCAAAGGTGAACGCGCCCAGCGCATCACCATCGGGGTCGCTGACCGCGCCGCGGCGGAGAAGGTCAAAGCAAGTCCGTCGGACTACGTCGAGGCGGCCAAGGCCAATCGTAAGGCGAAGTGAGCGCCATCGGTCGACCGGCTTGTCGGGTCGATGAGAGCAGTCAGCGACTCGCATCCTTCCAGCCATCGTGAAATGAGATCCACTGTGCCGGCGCGGTGGCGATGAAACGTGTCATCACCGCGACCAGTTCCTTCATCAGGCGCTCGACCTCCTGCTGCTTGGGGGCGTTGGTATCCGCTCGTAGCGGTCGTCCAACCTGGAAGTGCAGGCGGGTGAAGCCACGTCGGGCGAGGTAGATCGGGATAATCACTGCTCCCGTCTGCACCGCGAGTGCCGCGGGTCCGAGTGGCACGGACATGGTTTCACCGGCGAATGGCAGGCGCATGCCATGGCCGGTGTAGTCGCGGTCGGCCACCAGTCCCAGCATGCGTCCGGCCTTGAGCGCGCGCAGTGAACCGAGGGGCGCGCGATCGAGTGCCAAGCTCTCCGCACGTGAGTAGCGACGCAGGCCGGCGAAGATGCCGTCGATCACCGGATCGCCACTGCTGAGCGCGACCACATCCATGCCCGCGGTCCAACCCAGGCGATCGCACACCGCGGCGATCAGATCCCAGTTGGAATGCACCGTCACCAGCATCCCAGGACCCGGATGTGGCTTGGTGGTGAACACGCCGAAGGGATCAGAAACCGTCAGCCGTGGAGCGGTGAAGTAACGCGCCGGCAAGCGATCGACACGAAAGGATTCGTAGAGGTAGAGGCAAAATATTACGTAATTGCGGCGCACCGACCGAGTCAACGCCTCGCGGCACTGCCCAGGGATGAAGTGCGCGAGATTGCGCTCCACCACCTTGCGCCCGCGCGGATCGCCCAGCCACATTAGATGACCGATGAGGTAGGCGAGCAGCCGTCCGGCCGACAACGGAGTTGCGCGCGCGAGCGCGAGCGTGGCCTTGAAAATCCACTGCCGCAGGCGCGGCGTGTTGGCCAGGACGTCGCGGCTCATCGCTGCTGCGCCTGCACCACGATGCGACGGCGCCGCTGCGCGGCTCGCCTGCTGCGCAGGTCGCCACGTTGTGGCGATCGCACCGTGGCGACCTCGGCTTTGCCGAGGTGTCTTGCTGCGCAAGTCCAGGCTTGTCCCCGCTCGCGCGCGCAGGCGCGCTCGGGGGATTGTTGTTCGCGGGCGCTGCCCGCTACGCCCGCCAGGGGCTCTGGCGCCCCTGGACCCCCACTGATCACCGCACGATTCACAACGTCTTCCCATCAACAAACACCAACCGCGGCTGCAATTCTCCGCGCCAGCGGCCGGCCTGCGGTCGGACCAGCAGATCGAAACGTGAGCCGGCGGAGCAGAACGATTCGACCTGCTCCTTGGCACGCCAGGCGAGGAACTCGCGCATGCCACCGCCAGCGTCGGTGAGCGCACCACGCAGGTGATCACCGGTCTTGCCAAACAGGCGTGGACGCGAGACGAACGTGGCGGTGGTCACGCGCAGCACTGGTTCGGGATTGCCGATGCCGAAGGGCGCCATGTTCTCCAACGCCGCAAAGAAGTCGGCATCCAGTTCAGCAACAGCAGCATCGCCATCGTATTCGGTGCGCGGTTGCAGATCGCCGCGGGGCACGCGGTTGGCAACTTGGCGGTCGAAGGCCTCGCGGAATTCGTCGATTTTCGCCGGATCAATCGACAGCCCAGCCGCCATGGCGTGGCCACCACCTTTGATCAGCAGTGGGCGGCACGCGTCGAGGACATCGCCCAAGTGCACTGACGCGACGCTGCGCAGGCTGCCCTTGCCGACGCCATCCTGGATGGCGATCACGGCCACCGGACGGCCGAAACTTTCCACTAGCCGGCTGGCGACGATGCCGACTACGCCGGCGTGCCAACCGTCACCGGCAAACACCAGGCCGGCGCGGTTGCGCAGGCTGGGATCAGCGGCGATGTCGGCCATCAACTGTTCGCTGAGCACCTGCGTCAGTCGGCGGCGTTCGTCGTTTTCGACCACGATCTTCGCCAGTTCGGCGCTGGCCTCCGCCGCGCTGGTGGCGGTCAACAGGCGGATGTTGGCCATCGCGCTGCCGACGCGCCCAGCGGCGTTGAGCAGGGGGCCGATCTTCCAACCGATGTCGCCCGCGTTGATCGGCAGCTCCAGCCGCGCCTGTTCCCGCAGCGCGACCAGTCCTGGGTTGGTGCTCTTGGCCAAGGCCAGCAGGCCATGATGGACGAGGATGCGGTTCTCACCCATTAGCACCGCGCAGTCCGCGACCGTACCCACGGCGACCAGCGACAGGCTGTCGAGTAGGAACGCGCGCAGCCGATCGGTGACCTTGTCGCCACCGCTGAGGATCTTGGCCGTCGCCCACGCCAGCTTCCACGCCACGCCGACACCAGCGAGGTGCTTGTCCGGGTAGGGGCATCCAGGCTGGTTGGGGTTGCACACCGCGGTGCACTGCGGCAATGAGCCCTGCGGCAGGTGGTGGTCGGTGATGATCACCGCGCAGCCGGTCTCGCGTTCGATGCGCGCGGCGAAGCCGTGATCGGCGATGCCACAGTCGACGGTGACCATGACTTGCGAGCGGTGTTCCTGCACCGCCGTAAAACTGGCCTCGCTCAGGCCGTAGCCGTCGATGCGCCGGTGCGGGATCCAGGCAGTGGCCTCCCAGCCGCAAGCGCGCACGAACAACGCGAGCAACGAGGCGCTGGTCGAACCGTCGACGTCGTAGTCGCCATGAATGAGGATGCGTTCACGCTGGTTGATCGCCTGCGCCAGACGCGCGGCGGCCCGGTCCATGCCGAGCATCAACTCCGGACGGTGGAGGTCGGCCAGTCGGTGGGCAAGCCATTGCTGCGCCTCGGCGGCGCCCTGGATACCGCGCAGAGCGAGCAGCCGTGCCGTCAGGCGGCCGACCCGCAGGTCGTTCTCTAATTCGGCGACCACGTCGTCGGGCGGCATGCGGCACTGCCAAGCGCGGCTGGCAGTCAGGCCCATCGGGACCAGACCTGTCGATTTACGTCGCTCGCTCTATGGACAGGGCCGGTTGTGTGCATGGGATGCCGCTTGTACTGCAGCCCACCGTTCCAGCTAGCGCCAGGACGGTAAAGGTCGCTCCCCGCTGACGTCCTGGAGTCATGATGGTCCGTGCCCTGCTGTTGCTGCTCTGCCTGTTCGCCACGTTCGCGGTGCCGACCATGGCCGCCGAGCTTGTTCCCGGTGCTGCTTCTGGATTGCCGAAGGACGGCTCCGTGGTGTGGGGCCGGCTGGACAACGGGGTGCGTTATGCGCTCATGCCCAACGACCAGCCCAAGGATAAGGTCTCAGTGCGCCTGCTGGTGACCGCCGGCAGCTTGGTCGAGGATGATGTCCAGTTGGGCATGGCGCATTACCTCGAGCACCTCGCCTTCAACGGTACCACGCATTATCCCCCAGGAACGCTGGTGACCCAGCTTCAGGCGCTCGGCTTGTCCTTCGGTGCTGACACCAACGCCCACACGTCATTTGACGAGACGGTCTACAAACTTGACCTGCCGGATGGCAAGCCGGCCACCATCGCCACCGGCTTGCGTGTACTCGGCGATTATGCCGGCGGCATGTTGCTGGTGCCGGCCGAGATCGACCGCGAACGCGGCATCATCCTGGCGGAGATGCGTGATCGCAACACGCCCTCGTTTCGCGAGATCCAAACGCTTTACCGCGCCATGTACCTGGGCAAACGCATCGGCAAACGTTTCCCCATCGGTGTGCCCGAAACCATCAATGCCGCGGAACGTAAACACCTGATGCAGTTCTACACCGACTGGTACCGCCCCGAACGCTTGGTGGTGGTGGTGGTCGGGGTGATTGCACCTGAGGTGGCGGCAACGCAGGTACGTGAAGCGTTTGGCATGCTTTCAGCCGAGGGTCCCGCGCGGGCGGAGCCAGACTATGGCGTGCTCACGCCGGCAGAGTTGACCGTCTGCGTCCACCACGAGGCCGAAGCGGAAGGCACCACGGTGTCGCTCATGCGTCTGGTGCAGCGAGCGCAGCCGGGCGACAGCTTGGCGACGCGCACGCAGGATCTGCTTGGCGATGTCGCCGACCACGTCCTGACGCAACGGTTGCGGAAATACATCGCTGCGCATCCGCAAGGCGCGCTGCTCGAAGCCGGTGCAGAAAACTACCAGTGGCTCGATGTCTTCCACGTCGGCGTGCAGGGCAAGGCGCGTCCTGGTCAGGCGCTCGCCGCTTTGGCGGTGATTGAGCAAGAAGTCCGTCGTCTGCGCGACCACGGTCCAACCGCCGCCGAACTGGCGTCGACTGTGGCGACCTTCGTCAGCGGCTTCGACGAGGCGGTGGCCAAGGCCGGCAGCCGGACCAATGCCAGCTTGGCAGGCAACCTGATCCGGGCGGCCAAACTCAATCTTGCTGTGCTCACGCCGACGCAGGAGCGCGATCTGCTGGTGCCGGTGCTGAACAAGGCGACCGTGGCTGAGGTCTCCTCGGTTTTCCGGACCGCCTGGACTACGGGCAACCAGCTGGTGTCGGTCACCGGCGTCGACGACCTCGGCGCGGATGGCGAACGCCAGGTGCGCGCGGCGTTCAAGGCTGCGCAGGCGGTGGAGGTTGCTGCTCCGGTGCAGGCCGAAATTGCCACGTGGGGATACGCCGCGCGGCCAGCAGTCGAAACCATGTCTGCCGCCGCTGAAAGCGAACGTAAACGCAAGATCGAGGTGTTCGCCAAACGCGGCATCCACCTCGACTCCGTCGGTCCAGTCGACGTGGTGGTGCGGCGCACTACCTACAAACCCAACGAAGTGCTGGTGCAGGCGCGACTCGCCGTGCCGCTCGACGCCCGGCCGGCCGGCTGGAGCGAACTGGTCACTCGCGCCTTCCTCGCTGGCGGACTGGGCAAACACGCGGCCGAAGATCTCTCGGAGGTGCTGGCCGGTAGTTCCGCACGCATGTCGCCGCCACGTTTCGATGAGGATTCCGTGGTGTTTTCCGCAGCCTGTCTGCCGAAGGATCTGGAGGTCTGCCTCCAACGTCTGACCGCCCAGCTGCGCGATCCCGGTTGGCGCTCCGAGGCGGAGACCAGGGCCAAGGCGGAATGGCGTGATGAGCTGAACGCTTTGGGTAGCAACCTGGAGCAACAGGTGTCGCGGCGTTTCCAGGGACTGGTGGTGCATGATGAACCGCACCGTCGCTCGGCGACCGCAGCGGAAGCGGAGATGGTGACTTTTGCCGGCGTGCGTCCGTGGTTCGATCAACTGCTCGCCACCGCACCGCTGCAACTGACGGTCGTGGGCGACATCGACGAAGACGCCGTACTGGCGCTGGCGCGGCCCTATGCCGCGGCGCTCGGCGCGCGGCGTGCGGCGACGGTGCCGCACCTGGGTGCAGCGCAGGAACTGGTGTTGGCTAAGGCCCAACTGATGCCCGCTGGGGTCCATCGTTTTGCCGTGCCAGGCACGGTGCGCCGGGCAATCATCCGCATCGCTTGGCCGACCACCGACTACTACGACGTCGGTCGCACCCGACGACTCGGCATGCTCGCGCAGGTGATCGACGAACACATGCGCGTGCGCATTCGCGAAGAACTCGGCGATGCGTACAGCCCGTTCGCCTACCGCTTCGCCAGCGAAACTTACGCCGGTCACGGCTTCCTCATGACCCAAGTCGGCGTCGCGCCGGAAAAAGCCGAGATCGCCCGCGCCGCAGTGCTTGCCATCGCCGAGTCGCTGGCGACCAAGGGAATCGATCCCGACGTGCTTGAACGCGTTCGCCTGCCGATCGTGAAGAGCATCGCCGTCCAGCGGCAGCAGAACCAGTACTGGATGGGCTCGGTGTACGATCGCTCCGCGGTGCAACCCTTCCGTCGTGAATGGGCCGATACGATGGAATCCGACTACACAGGGATGACGGCAGCCGAGTTGTCAGAGCTGGCCAAGCAGTACCTCACCAACGACAAGGCGCTGCAAGTGATCGGTGTGTGCGAAGGTCAGTGAGTTCCGCGCGCAGTGGTCAGCGTTTCCAGCGCCACAGCCTTCCGTTCAGCACCAGTCCGTCGCTGGTCATCAGAGGCGCTTGACGTGATTGGGTAAGGTCGCGCGGCAACGCCAGCTCCTGACCACCCGGATAGAAGCGCGCGGTGCCGTCATGCATCACCACCAGGAGCCGGTCACCAAACGGCAGTGCCCAACGCGCCGGACTGGGCAGCGTGATCACCGTTCGCTGCTGGAGCGCATCGATCACCGTCAGTGTGGTATCGACCCCGAGCGGACCGATCACCGCCAAGCGTCCGCCGATGACGTAGGGGGTTCCGGCGCCCAACTCATCCACGGCGAAGCGCACGCGCAGACGTCCATGCCCGCGCGCGAATGCGCTCAAACGCTGGCCACCTTCGATCACCAGCACGTCGTCGTCGCGCACATCGATGGTCTGGCTGGGTGCCGCCAGGAAATCGGCAGGACGCCACTGCTGACGCCAGAGGAAGACGCCATCGCGTCCATGGCAGCTGACGGCAATGCGGTCGATGGTGCGCTCGAGCCGGATGACCTGTTCGCCGGCCTGCCACGTGCCGTCGCCGTTTCGTGACGGCTGGACGACGTCGACCGGTTCGGCTGGCTCGAGGACCACCATTCCATAAGAGACAGGCCTGCCACGACTGCTGCGCCACCTGGTCCAGGCAGCGCCGCTGAACACATGGTCCCAGGTGGCGGGGTCGTCGCCGAGCAGAGCCATTTGGGTCGTCAGCTGGATGGCGGGATCGCGTGCGGCGCATTCGTCCAGCAGGGTGGGTTGGGACCCGGGCCCAAGGCGATCTTCCAGCCAATAAGCCGCTGGCACCTCCGGCATTTCCGCCAACGCCACCAGGGCGCGATCCTGCGCCGTCGTGGCCCAGGCCAGCAGGCGTTCACGCTGGGACGCGACCGCCGCCGGTCCGCGCATCAGATACGCCCGTAGTGTTAGGCGGCGCGCCTCATCATCCGTTGGTTCGCCGAGCACCACGAGCGCCTCGTCGACACGGCGTGCCTGCAGCAACAGCGCGGCCTTGGCGTTGCCGTCCAGGCGGGCCAACTGCTCGGCGATGGATTCCAGTCGCCAGCTGCGCTGATCATCCGCCATCACTACTGGTCGCTCGCCGTCCACTCCCAGGTACCAGCCGCTGCTCGCTGGCAATCCGTGCTGGAAGCGATGGATCAGCCGGTCGCCTTCGAACAGCAATAATTCGCGCGCGGTCAACCACAGGCTTTGTCTGCCGCGCACGATCGGCGCGCCCAGTGGCGGCGCGGCCAGAGCGAGTGCGTGGAGTGAACCATCTGCCAACACCAGCCGCCAAGCGCGCTCACCAGTGGCGAACCACGCGGCGCCACCAGCGATGGTCAACACCGCTGCGCCGCTCGGCAACGGCGGCAGGACCGTCACGGTGCCGTCGTCGGTCACGGCGCGCAAACCAGCGCTGTCGCGCACCATCACCGCGCCGGGCCCGGTGGTGACCTGCGCCAGACGATCGACGCGGTATTGCCACACCACCTCACCAAACGGATCGCACGCCAGCACCCAGCCCGGCACCACCACCCAGCGCATGGCGAGGTGCCCGCGCACCACGACCCCTTTGCCCGCACTCGGCAAGGGCATCCCAGGAGACGGCAACCGCAGGCTGGCGTCGACCTGCGGGCCCAGGCCACTGAGTTGCAGGGCCACCTGCTGGCGACGGGGATCTTCCGGGTTCTGTCCGCCGGCGGAGAGCAGGTAGCTCATACCCAGGAAGTCGTCGAAACGGCCAAGATCGAAGGCGCGATCACCCGCTCGTTGCAGCTCCTTCAGCGCATCTGGCGCCGGCACGAAGGCGCTGGCGAGTCGGGCTCGTTCATTCCCCCGGCGATCGGCCGCCAAGGTATGGTAGCGCGCATTCAGCCGCGTCAGCGCGTGTGCGCGCACCCCAGGGTCCAGCCGGGCGAGCGCCGCAGGCAAAGCCATGGTCCAACGGCGCGCGAGGCCGTCGTGCTGCGCATCGGGGCGCGCGACCGGATCGAGGAAAGCCGCCAATGGCAGCGCCTCGACCGCACTGGTGTCGCCGCGCGCGAGGCGAATCAACGCGTGATCGACCGCTTCCAGACCTACGCCCGACATCGCCAACGGGCGCACCGTCGGCGCAACCTCGCCGGCAGCCAGGGCTGCGGTGACCAGCCACATCAAGAAGCAACCAGCACGGGGCATGGTCGAGAGCGTACGCAGGTTGGGGCGTGTGGGGAGATGGACGAGGGGGACCCTTGCGCAGGCGAGCGGCACGGCACCCTGCGCCCACGCATGACGCCCGCGGAACTCCTCGACGACCACCAACGCAAACCCCGGAATGTCGGCAAGCTGCTCAACGCTAGCGCGGTCGGCGATGTGGGCTCGATCGTGGTGGGTGACGCGCTGCGTTTCTACATCGGCGTCAGCGCGGGGAAGATCACCCAGGCCAAGTACCAGGTATTCAACTGCGCCGACCAGGTGGCGTCGTCGTCGGTGCTCACCGAAGTGGTTGCCGGCAAGACCCTCGCGGAGGCCAAGCTTCTCGGTCCGGTGGAGATCTGCGCCCATCTGGGTGGTTTGGACCACACCGCCCTGCCCCCGCGCCTGTGGGCAGTCGACGGCCTGAAGTCCGCCATTGCCGCCTTTGAGAGCGAAGAACTCGACTCTGACAGCGAACTCGACCCGCTGCTCTGCCGCTGCTTTGGCATCGCCGAGGAGACCGTCCGTCAGGCCGTGCGCGTCAGCGGCTGCACCACGGTTGACGAGGTCGTCAACGCCACCGGCGCAGGTACTGGTTGCGGTACCTGCCGTGCCGACATCCCGCGCCTGATCGAAGAAGCCACCACGCCGCAGGCGCCCGCTGCGCCTCCACCTGGACAACCGCGTCCAGGTCCAGCGGGGCGCATTCAGACGCTGCTGCGGATCCAACGGCTGGTGTCGACGCGGCTGCTAGCAGGTTGGCAGAACCAGAGCGCCATGGTGGAATTGTGGGATTTTGATGGTCGTTTAGTGAAGGTGCGCGTCACCGGCAGTTTCCTCAGTGACGACGCCGCCCGTCGCGTTGCATTGGGCGAACTGGAACAGCTCCTGAAGGCCGAAATCGAGCCGTCCCTTGGGGTCGAACTCACCGGCTGAGGCGCTGAGGCGGAGCAGAGCGGACGATCACCGTGTTGCCACGTGCGACAGCGATGTGGACTGGACAGCTACACGGGAGCGACACATTTCCCCGCATGGCGAAACGCACCACTCCCACCACCCATCGCTTTGAGATCACGCCCAAAAAACTTCGCGGTCCCGATTGGGCAGTGTCTGCGGCGATGCTGCATGGCAGCTTTGATGCGATCTATGCCGAAGTGAAGGTCATGCGTTGTTACAACGTGCCGTACGTGGCGGGCTACAGCATGGATGGCAAGACCATCTACATCGACCAGGACCTGCCGCACACCTTGATGGTGCGCAATCGCGAGGCCGGCAATAAACCCAAGCGCATGTACATCGATCGTTACCTGATCATGCATGAAGCGGTCGAGAAGGGTCTGATGCGTGCCTACGGGCTGCGTTATCAGCATGCGCATCAGATCGCCCTGCGGGTTGAATCTGAACTCGTGCGCGCGGATGGTTTTGTCTGGCAGGATTACGACCGCCAACTGAAGCCCTTCGTCAAGGTGGCGGAAGAGGACATGGTCGACGATCTGCCGCCCGATCTCGATCTGACACCGTATGAAGACACCTCGGACTGGGACCTGGTGAGCCAGATGCACAAGGCCATGCTCGATGCGCGCAAACGCGCCGATGCCCGGCGGAAATAAGCAGTCCGCATGACGCCCCACCCGGAGCAGATCGGCAAGTACCGCATCCGCTCGCAGGTGGGCAGCGGCGCCATGGGCGTGGTCTACCTCGCGGTCGATGCGGACCTGCGTCGCGAAGTGGCGATCAAGGTGTTGTCCTGTGCTGATGACGATGATCGCGCCGCGTCAGCGCGTTTCATCAACGAAGCGCGCATGTTGGCGGTGTTGTCGAATCCGCACATCGTCCAGATCCACGACTACGCCGCCGGACCACCGCCCTTCCTGGCGATGGAATACGTGCGTGGCCAGTCGCTGCGGGCGTTGCTGACCGAGCGCGGCGGGCAGCCGGCGGCAGTGGTGATCGATTGCGCCGCGCAACTGCTCGACGGCTTGGCCGCGGCGCATGAGGCCGGGATCCTGCACCGCGACATCAAACCGGCGAACGTGCTGCTCTCGGAACGCGGGGTGTTCAAGCTCGCGGACTTCGGCCTCGCGCGGCGCGCGGGCGACAGCAGCGACCTCACCAGCACCGGCATGCTGGTCGGGACGTTGCGCTACTTCGCCCCGGAACTGATCAACGACTGTGTCGCCACCGTGGCCAGCGATCTCTACGCGCTGGGCATGACGCTGATAGAACTGGCCGGCGGCAGCAATCCCTTCGCCGCACCCGGACCGCAGATCCAGCGCCTGGCACGCATCCTCGAACAGCCCTTACCGCCGGTCCAGCATTTGGCGCCCGCGTTGCCGGCGGCGATGGCGACGTGGCTCGACCGCATGGTCGCACGCGATCCACAGGCACGCTTCGCCTCGGCCCGTGCGGCACTTGCCGCGCTTCCGGGTGGCGCGACGCCGGCTGGTGGCGTGCCGAGTTTCACGCCGAGTTCCGGCATCGTCGCAGGTGAGCCCAGTTCGGCCACCGTCCCGATGGGGATCGGAAGCATCACCGCGACCCTGCGCCCACGCAGCGTGACGAGTAGCGGCGTGCGGCGTACCAAGCGCCTATCCCTGCGTCCGACGCCGTATCGGCTGGCGGCCCAGTTGATTTTGGTCATGTGGCTGGTTGCCGCCAGCGCTGCGACCATGACGGCGTGGCTGGTCGCGCACGGGGCCAGCGAGCGCCAGTTGGATGATCTGCGCGACCATCTGCGTGATGCGGCGGCGACCGCGGCCTTGCTGGTCGACGGCAATGCCCAGGGATATCTGGCGGCTGATCCGCGCATGGAGACGGAAGCCTGGACCAAGGTGCGCAGCGGGCTGCGTGCCTTCCGCACCGCCAACCCGGACGTCGCCAACCTGCTGACCATGGCCCGTCTGTCTGACACCACGACCAGCGGCGTGGTGCTGATCACCTGCGACGATTCCGACGGCGTCGATGAGAACGGCAACGGCGTCATCGATCCACAGGAGGAAATGGCTGTTCCAGGGGCGCGTTTCGACGCCAAGCCGAGTCCGCAGCTGATCCGCGGTTTCACCGCGCCGGCAGTCGATGACGAACCAACCAGAGATAATTGGGGCGTGTGGTTGTCGGCCTATGCGCCGATTCGCAATTCTTCCGGAATGGTCACTGGCATCGTTGTTATCGACGTGCCGGCGGAGCGTTTCGACACCGTGATCGGCAGCGCCCAGCGTCAGGTGATCATCGTCCTGGTGCCGATCCTGCTGCTGACCTTGGTGTTCGCGGTGGTCTTCGCCCATCGCCTCAACCGCCCCTTGGCCGACATCCAACAGGCGCTAGTGGCCGCGGCCGCAGGAGATTTTTCCCGCACGGCTCCCGTGACTCATGGACCGTTCGCGGTGGTCAGCACCGCGGTCAACCACCTGCTCGCCGAACTTCGCGGCACCATGGAATTGCGTTCCGCCCTGCTGCGCGTGCTGACCCACGCCATCACCCGCCGCACCGACGAGGGATCGGGCGCGGATGGAGCGTGCGCGGTGTTGTCGTGTCGCTTGGGTGAGGTCGATGGACCCACGCTTGCCGCTCGTTTGACCGTGCTGATCGACGCCGTGCGCGAACACGACGGCATGCCCGAACGCATCGCCGGCAACATTCTCAGCGTGGTGTTCCCCGTCCGTCCGGGCAGCAACCATCCGCAGGAGCGCGCCATCCGCGTTGCGCTCATCGCGGTGCAAGAGGGGGATGAGCGCCATCCGCGTCCGTTGTTTGGCATCGCGACGGATCTTTCCGCTGCGAAAGCCACTGATCGGGCGGACGCGCTCTGCCGTGCCAATCTGGAGTTCGGAACCGATCTGCTGGTCGGCGAGGGGGAGTTTACGCCGTTGCGGCAGATGTTCATCGCAGACCGTCTGACCTTGGCCGGCGGCGTGCCGGCTTATGCGATCAAGGGGACGGTGTCGTAACGGAATGTTTTACAAAGGAGCCCCACACTGCTTGCAGTTGTTCCCGGGATCTCTTCCTTGGTACCCATTACACTTTTTGCAGCGGAAACAGGTCAGGCGAATTACAACAATCGCGACCAGAGAAGACAACGACAGCAATGCTCCAACCAACCGCAGGTCGGGGTTGAAAGAGAGCGCAATGCCGCACAGGCCGGTTATGACTGCGATCAAAATCAAAAGTTTAGGCTTCTTCATGAAGGTAGACTAACTCGGAATGGGCATGAGGGCAGCTCTGTGGCTGGGCCAATTCAGAGTGGATGTTTATTGAGTGTATCGACCCACCGCCTGCATGGATCGCCCGCAGTTATGACATGGGTGCATGCGAACTCTGGGGAGGGGGCTGGAGTGATCCCGCCCCGGCGTTAGACCCCTCGGCCTATGAATCAGCCCACTGCCACGCTGCCGCAGGGTACCGGTTTCGGTGCCACGATGCGCAAGGACAATTGGTGGATCGGTCCCATTGGGATCGCGTCCCTGCTCCTGGCCTTCCTCATCTACTCCACGTGGGCGGCCTTCCAAGGCGCCTTCTACTGGGTGCCGGGGACCAACTACCTGTCGCCGTTCTACTCGCCGGAGATCTGGGGTAACAGCCCGCACGCGATCATCGCCGGGCAGCCTTCGTTCTGGCAGTCATGGATGCCGCCGTTCTCGGCTGCACTGCTGATCCTCGGCCTGCCCGCCGGTTTCCGCATGACCTGCTACTACTACCGCAAGGCGTACTACCGCTCGATCTGGCTCGACCCGGTTGCCTGTGCCGTTGGCGAGCCGCGGAAGAGTTACTGGGGTGAGAATTCGCTGCCGCTGATCCTGTGGAACGTGCATCGCTACTTTCTCTACGCTGCGATAGCCTTCGTCTTCTTGCTTGGTTACGACGGCGTCATCGCGCACATGTTCCCAGTGAACGCGGACGGCACGCCGTTCGTCAATGTCAAATTCTTGGCTGATGGCGTGGCCAATCCGGCGTTTGTTGCGGCCAATCCGACCGCGCCGCACCACCACGTCTTCGGCATGAGCTTGGTGTCACTCGTGTTGATCCTCAATCCGTTGATGCTCGCCGGTTACACCTTCGGTTGTCACTCGCTCCGCCATATCGTCGGTGGGCGTAAGGATTGCTTCGCCGGCGGCGACGGCTGCGGCAATGGCCTGCACTTCAAGGCCTGGAGCTTCGTCAGCCTACTCAATCGCCATCACGCCTTGTTTGCCATGACCTCACTCGTGGTGGTCGGTCTGGCCGACATCCTCGTCCGTTTGGTGGCGATGGGTAAGATCTCCGACTTCCGCTTCTTCTGATTCGCCCTCTTCCGGTTTCGTCCTTCAGTCATCCCACGGACATCCCATGGAAATCCAGACTTTCGAACACGACGTCCTGGTGATCGGTGCTGGCGGCGCCGGTATGCGCGCCGCCATCGAAGCTGCTGACGCTGGCTGCTCGGTCGGGCTGGTGTGCAAATCGCTGCTCGGCAAAGCCCACACCGTGATGGCCGAAGGCGGCATCGCCGCGTCGCTCGGCAACGTCGACGATCGCGACGGTTGGAAGGTCCACTTCGCCGACACCATGCGTGGCGGTCAGTACGTGAACAACTGGCGCATGGCCGAGTTGCACGCCAAGGAAGCGCCGCAACGCGTGCGCGAACTGGAACAATGGGGCGCGGTGTTCGACCGCACCAAGGATGGCAAGATCCTGCAGCGCAACTTCGGTGGTCACCGTTACCCGCGCCTCGCCCACGTCGGCGATCGCACCGGTCTGGAAATCATCCGCACGCTTCAGGATCACAGCGTCCATAAATCACAGATCGCGGTCTACATGGAGTGCTGCATCACCAAGTTGATCAAGGACGGCGAACGCGTCGTTGGTGCGTTCGGCTACTACCGTGAGAAGGGCCGCTTCGTGCTCTTCAAAGCCAAGTCGGTGGTCATCGCCACCGGCGGTCTGGGCCGCGCGTTCGAGGTCACCTCAAACTCATGGGAGTATACCGGCGATGGGTACTCGCTGGCCTACAACGCCGGCGCTGAACTACTCGACATGGAATTCATCCAGTTCCACCCGACCGGCATGGTGTGGCCGCCCTCGGTGCGTGGCATCCTGGTGACCGAAGGTGTACGCGGTGAAGGCGGCGTCCTGCGTAACAAGGACGGCAAGCGCTTCATGTTCGATGACATCCCGGAGAACTACCGCAATCAGACGGCCAAGGATCCGGAAGAGGGCTGGCGCTACACTCAGGGCGACAAGACCGCCATGCGTCCGCCCGAGCTGCTGACGCGCGACCACGTGGCGCGCTGCATCAACCGCGAGGTCAAGGCCGGTCGCGGTTCGCCCCACGGCGGCGTGTTCCTCGACATCGCTTGGATCAAGGAACGCGTGCCCAACGCGCGCGAACACATCAAGAAGAAGCTGCCGTCGATGTACCACCAGTTCATGGAACTGGGTGGCCTGGACATCACCACCACCGCGATGGAAGTCGGTCCAACCACGCACTACACCATGGGTGGCGTGCGCGTCGACGGCGACACGCAGATGTCGACGGTGCCGGGCCTCTTCGCCGCCGGCGAGGTGGCGGCCGGCCTGCATGGCGCGAATCGCCTCGGCGGCAACTCGCTCAGCGACCTGCTGGTGTTCGGCGCGCGGGCGGGCGCCCATGCGGCCCGTTTCGCTGCCGAGAACGGGC
>JANPLC010000313.1:0-23619 GCA_031426335.1 Planctomycetota bacterium | reverse complement strand
GTCGACATCGCTACCACGGGCGAGACGCCCGTGCCACGAAACAAATCACCCGCCGGCTTTACCAGCGGCGTAACCATCGAGCAACGCCTCGATGCGCCCCAGCACCTCGGCCATGGTCTTCTCATCCGGCAGCAACGTAATGCGGAAGTGATCTTTGTACGGCACGTTGAAACTGGTGCCCGGCGCGACCAACACGTGCTGGCGCTCCAATAGGTCGAGCGCGAACTTCTGGTCGTTGAATCCTGGCGTCTTGGCTTTGACGAATGCGTACATCGCGCCCTGCGGTGCAACGACGGACAGGTGTTTGCTGCGCTTCACGCCGTCGATCACCGCTTGGCGCGTCTGATAAAGACGTCCACCCGGCTTGGTCAGATCGTAGATCGACTGGTGACCACCGATGGCGGTCTGGATCGCGTACTGGCCAGGAACGTTGGGGCACAGACGCAGGCTCGCCATCAGGTCGAGGGCGAGGAAGTAATCCTTGGCATGGCTCTTCTCGCCGGCGAATGACAACCAGCCGACGCGCAGCCCGCACGCACGGTAGACTTTGCTCAAACCACCGAAGGTCGCGCACAGGGTCTTGGTCACCAACGTGGCGAGCGGCACATGCACCGCGCCGTCGTAGGTGATCTGGTCGTAGATCTCATCGCTGAACACCACCAGGTTGTGCTCTTCGGCGATGGCGACCATCTGCTGGAGCAGTTCCTTCGGGTACACCGCGCCGGTGGGATTGTTCGGCGTGATGATGACAAGCGCTCGGGTCTTCGGCGTGACGCGTTTGCGCAGCTCGTCGATGTCAGGCAAGAAGCCCTTCTCCGGCGGGCAGGGATAGTGCACGGCTTTGCCGCCGTTGAGCGTCACTGACGCGGTCCACAGCGGGTAGTCCGGCGTGGGGACCAGCACCTCGTCGCCATCGTTGAGCAGCGCGCGCATCGCCAACAGGATCAGCTCGCTGACACCGTTACCGATGTAGACGTCGTCGGCCGTGACGTTCATCACGCCGCGGCTCTGCTGCTGCATCACCACCGCTTCGCGCGCCTGGAAGATGCCCTTCTGATGGCTGTAGGGATCGGCCTGGTGCAGGTTCTCGATGATCGCTGCGCGCATCGACTCGGGCATACGGAAACCGAACGCCCCAGGATTACCGATGTTGAGCTTGATGATCTCGTGGCCGGCCTTTTCCAGTTCCAGAGCTCGACGCGCCAACGGACCGCGGATTTCGTAGCGGACGTTGTCGAGATGGGAGCTGGGAGCGAGGCGGGGCGGTGGCATCTGGTGATCCATGAGGGTTGGGGAGCCTAGGGCGGTGCCCCTCCCGCGCCAGCCTCGCGCAGCCAAACGTCAGCGGTTGCACCCTTACGGTGGAACGGCTAGAAAGCCGCGCATTCCTGCCATCCCCTGGAGTTGCCCATGCGTCACCTCGCCATCGCCCTGATTGGGCTCACCTTCTTTGCTCTGACCGCTTGCGGCGGCGGCGGATCCGGTCGCCAGACCGAACAGAAACTGTCGCTCGAACAGGCGCCCACGGCCAAGAATGACGCCGGCCTGAAAGCCAGCATCACCTACTACAAACAATCCGATCGCTACCTGATCGTCAAACTCACGCTGACCAACGAGAGCAAGGAGACCATCCTGGTGAAGAACGGCGATGGCGTCGCCCTGCCCGGCTTCCGCGCCACCGTCGAAGGCCAGACCTTCATCGCCGAACAGAAGGGTGGCAGCTGGAACCCCTGGACCGGCTACCGTCCGCCCACCGGCGGCGGTTCGAACAACTTGGAAATTCCTGCCGGCATCACCGCCGCAATCGAAGTGCGCTGGAACTTCCAGATGACGCGCAAGGACTACGACTGGGTCGTGACGATCTCCAACCTGCAGTCGGGCGAGAAGAAACTCTCCGACATCGCCCTGTCTTGGCCGCCGGCTGCGGCGCCAGTGGCCACGCCAGCTGCGACGAAGTGACGTTCCGCCAAGTTGAACACCGCAAAACCCCTGGCCCCTTGGCCAGGGGTTTTTTGTACCCTTTTTGTACCCTTGGTGGAACCACATGGGCGTGATCCATAGACCGCTTCACTTGCTCGCTCTGCTGCTTTGCGCTGGTCTCGCCCACGCCGAGGTCTCCTCCGCCACCACGGTGGTCGTGATCAATGCCGCGAGTCCCGCCAGTGAACAGGTCGCACGGCGGTGGATCGCGCTGCGTCACATCGCTGACGACCACGTGGTGGTGCTTGACGGGGTGCCGACTGCGCAGCGCATTTCGCTCGCGGATTTCCGGCGGCTGATCCTTGAGCCACTGGAGGCCGTGCTGGTGCAGCGCAGGCTAGCGGCGAACATGCTGCTGATCGCGTATGGCCCGGACTTCCCGACGGCGATCGAATTCGATCACACCGGCTTGGCGGATGGCTGCCGCAGTCCGGGTTCGCTGACCGGGCTGACGCTGCTGGCGCCATTGCTCGCGGCAGGGCCCAAGGCGTTCACTGCCGCTGATGCTAATACCTATGCCGACCGACCGCAGTTGCCGGGACAGCAGGAGAACCTGCGCGCACTGAACGATCCACGGATCGCGCAGGTCGATCGGCTACTGAAAGACAAGGATCTGGCGGGCGCAGATGCCGTGCTGACGGGCTTGGCGAAAGACATCGCTGCACCGATCGTGCTCTACAACCTCGCCTGTGTGCAGGCCCTCACCGATCGGCCAGCCGCAGCACTGGCGACGCTTGATCGCGCCATCACCGCCGGCTGGTTCGATGATCGCCACAGCCAACGCGATTCTGATCTGAAGACGTTGCGCGACGATCCCACGTGGCCGGCGTTGATCGCGCGTATGCAAGCACAGGCTGGGCGCATCACTCCAGGGACGAGTGCGCCGTTTCGTCTGCTACCGGCACGCGATAGCTCGCCACCAGGACGGCTGGCGATCATGCTCGGAGCGACCACCGGACGTGGGCTGAGCGTGGAGGAGTCCATCGCCAACCTCGAGCGCAGCGTCGCCGCCGACGGCACACGCCCGATGGGCTCCGTGTGGTTTATGGCCTCCAACGACGAAGCGCGCACCGGTCCACGCCGTTGGGCATTTGCCGCTGCCGCCGCAGAACTCCGTCGCCTTGGCGTGGCAGCAGAGGTGCGCGAGGGCGTCCTACCGCCAAAGGATGGGTTGGTCACTGGTGCGACCATCGGCGTCGCCGATTTTGATTGGGCCGCCAACGGCGCCGTGATCCAGGCCGGAGCGTGGTGTGATCACCTGACCTCACTCGGTGGTGCCCTGCAGCCGAACGGCGGCCAGACTCCGCTCACCGCCTTCCTGCGTGCGGGTGCTGCCGGTGCAGGCGGCACGGTTGCCGAACCGCTCAACCATCCGTTCAAATTTCCCAGCGCCTTCGTGCATGTGCACCGTGCCCGCGGCCTGAGTCTGGTGGAGGCGGTGCACCGCTCGATGTCTGGGCCATACCAGTATCTGGTGGTGGGCGATCCGCTGTCGCGGCCGTGGCCGGCGACACCCTGATCTAGCCGAGTCCCGCGGCGCGACGTAGACGGTCGTTGATGCCGAGGCCCAGTCCGTCGTCGGGCACCAGTTCCGCCACCAGCGAGGTCACCGGTGCCGCATCGAGGCGACGGAGTGCCGCGAAAAGACCGGCCGCAGCCTCGCCAAGATCACCCCGACGACTGAGCACTTCGACATAAGTCAGCGTCGACGGCAGGTTCTGACCGATGAACGCCAGCACACCGATCAATGGATCCGTCGGCCAGGCGTCACCGGATGAACGCAGACGCAGCGGTTTCACCGGTGCGTAATGGCTGGGTAACATCCCAGGTGCCTGTTGGGGCAACGATGCGGCACGCGCGGCGCGATCGGCGACGGCGACGGGCTCGCCGAGAATCTCTTCCAAGCGTTCGCGCGTGACACCGCCCGGACGCAGGATAATCGGCGTGGGATCGACCAGTAGCACGGTGCTTTCGATGCCGACCCGACAGGGACCGCCGTCGAGCACCACGGCCACCGCGTCACCCAGCTGTTCACGTACATGCGCCGCCGTGGTCGGCGAGATGCGCCCAAAGGGATTGGCGCTCGGTGCCGCGAGCGGCACGCCAGCCGCGCGGATCAGCGCGAGCGCCAGCGGATGATCGGGACAGCGCACACCCACCGTGTCGAGCCCACTGGTGACGACGTCCGGAACGATGGCGGTACGCGGCAACACCAACGTCAGCGGACCCGGCCAGCATTTTTCTGCCAACAGGCGCGCGCGCCGCGATGGCGTGGCCACCGTCCACGCCTGCGCCGCATCGGCCACGTGCACGATCAGCGGATCAAACGTCGGGCGACCTTTGGCGCTGAACACCCGTAAGACCGCCGCCGGATCGAGCGCATTCGCCGCGAGGCCGTAGACCGTCTCAGTCGGCATGCCGACCAGTTGGCCCGCGCGGATGGAGGCAGCAGCGGTGGTAAGCGGATCCGTCGCGGGCATGCGCGGCAGTGTGTTGGCCACGGTGAACTTGCCCAGCACCTTGCCCGATCACCACGCCATCCATCGGTGTGGACGATGGATGCGGTCGCCGAACCGATTGGAGGACACCCCGACGACGTGGCACAAGCTGACGGCAAGGAGACCCGCCATGATCACTCCCTATCCCCCGCCTCCCGGTCCACGAGTCGAACTGTTGCGCGTGCGCCGCGTAGATGCCAGTACGCCCAACGACCGCACCGGGCCGTCCCCGCGACACGATCAGGGAGATCTAGCGTTATCCCAACCACAACGCCTGGAGCCCGTGGATAACAGCGACGAGGCCCTGCGCCTGCTGGCCCGCGATCTGCATCTGCAAGCGTCAGAAGATCCTTCCTGAGTTGTCCCTGAATTTTCGCTACTCATCTGACCCGCGAGGTGATCCTGAGACACCTCGTCGGCCTACCGTTTCCCTTCAAAGATTCGGCGACTGGCCTTGGTCAGGGCGACAACCGCAGGATTGGTTATGCGACGTTCAACGCTCACGGCATAGAACCGTTCCCGCACCGAATCCGTACGACCGATCTCCTCTACGGCGAACTGATCAGTGATGTCATCGGAAATGACTGCCGGCGCCGGGAATACACCAACGCCCCCTTGGCCGAACACTTTAAGTAACGCGCTGTCCTGAATTTCACCGGCGATGCGCACGCTCAGTCCTTGGTCCGCGAGCCAGCCAGCGATCTGCTGGCGGATGGCGGCGCTTTCGTGCGGCAGCAACAGCGGCACGGTGGCGAGACACTTGGGGAAATCGCGCCGCAACACTGCCGGCTTGAAAACCTTGGCCGCGAAAAAAGCCACGCCGGATTCGCCGAGCAAATGGCTGTAGGCGCGCACATCCAGACTGGGCGGCAACGGCTCATCGCTCAGCACCAGATCAAGTCCATGGATTGCCAACTCGGCGAACAGGCGCGTCGGAGTGTCCTCGACACAGGTCAAACGTACCCCGCCGGGAATCGCCAGCGCCGGTTCCAATAAGCGGTAAGCAACCAGCTTTGGCACTCGGTCACTGACGCCGACCGTCAAGCGTTGGCCGGTGGCCTCGGAACCGCCCTGGACGCTCTGCGTCAATTCACGTCCCAACGCAAAAATTCCGTCGGCGTGGCGCGCAACCAGATCACCCAATGCCGTCATGTGCAGATTGCGTCCACGACGGGTGAACAACGGTCCACCCAGCGTTTGCTCCAACGCGCGCAGTTGTCCGCTGATGGTTGGCTGCGACACGTGCAGGCGCGCACAGGCGCGACTGATCGATCCTTCGCGCGCGACCACCCAGAAGTAACGCAGGTGGTGGTAGTTAAGTTGGTCGGGATCAAGGCGTTGGTGATCCATAGTGTATTCCGATGGATGAGGGTGCCGCTTCCAATGACGGGCCGCAAGCCCGCGCCTTACGGTCCGCCACATCACCGGAGGACACCATGAACTTAACCGCCCCAATCACTTTCCTTGGCGACCGTTCCCTGTGGAGCGAGGACGTCACTTGGCTGGCTGAGAACCGCGCCTGGTACGCGCTCGGCCATCTGACACCGCGCATCCGTTGGACGCACCTGTACCTGGAACCGGCCCCGGAAGGCGGCGGGGTGATGGTTCGCATCCAACTCGATATCGCCGGACAAGATCTGGCCAGCGTGTGCGCCATCCGCAGTTGCCCGCAGTCGGCGATCTGTGCCGCTTTCGAGCTGCTGCGCCACGAGATCGAACGCGACGAACCCGTCGCAGTCTGACGCGCTGCCGTGCTCTGATCGCCCCACTCCCCATTCTTGGATTCTTCATGGACATCAACTGGACCGTCTTCGCCGTCTTCAATCTGTTCGTGGTGGCGATGCTCGCGCTCGATCTGGGAGTCTTTCATCGCAAAACCCACGCCGTGGGCGTGCGTGAGGCGCTGAGCTGGAGCGCCGTGTGGATCACCATGGCGTTGGGTTTCAATCTCCTGCTCTGGCTGACGCCTGGGACTTTCTTCACCGATGCCAACGTCGCACAAGCGATCGGCCGAGGTGAACTCGCGGTTGGCGCCGGTCTCACCGATTACGGCGCGTTGCGGGCCGAGCAGTTCCTGGCTGGTTACCTGATCGAAAAATCGCTCTCGGTCGACAATCTTTTTGTGTTCCTGCTGGTCTTCACCGTGTTCGCCGTGCCGGCCGCCTACCAGCACAAGTTGCTGTTCTATGGCATCGTCGGCGCACTGGTACTGCGCGCGATCTTCATCTTCGGTGGCGTGGCGCTGATCCAGAACTTCACCTGGATTATTTATGTCTTCGGCACCTTCCTGATCATCACCGGCATCAAGATGCTGATGCCACACAAACCCATGGACCCAGCGAACCATTGGGTCGTCCGCTTGGCGAGGAAGATCCTGCCGGTGAGTTCACAACCGGATGGCGACCGCTTCTTCACCATCCAAAACGGCAAACGCATGGTCACGCCGTTATTCCTGGTCCTGTTGGTGATCGAGTTCACCGACCTGGTCTTTGCCGTCGATTCCATCCCAGCGATCCTGGCGATCACCGACGACGCGTTCATTGTCTACACCTCGAACGTCTTCGCGATCCTTGGCCTGCGCTCGCTGTATTTTGCGCTCGCTGGCATGGCCGAAGTCTTCCACTACTTGAAGTACGGCCTGTCAGCGATCCTGCTGTTCGTCGGCGGCAAGATGCTGGCGCACGCGATCACCGTCGAGCAGACCATCATCGACGCCGCCGGCGTGGCGACCACGGTGCTGGTGCCCTTCAAGGTGCCGATCTCGTGGTCCTTGGCGATCATCGGTTCGATCCTCGCCCTGGCAGTGATCGCGTCGCTGCTGCGGATCTGGTGGCTGCGTCGCAAGCCCGTGGTCCTGGCACAGAACCCGTGATTCAGAACGCGTGATTCAAAACGCGTAGTCGACCACGCACACGTCGTCGATGTGCGGGCGGATCGGCGCGACCGCGGCGACGTGTGCCGGGTGTGGCAGGTAGGTGTCGCGCGCGGCGGTGTCGGTGAAGACCACCGACAGGCCGACTTGGTAACCCTTCCCGAGATTCTCCGGGCTGTTCTGGTGGCCGACGCTGACGCTGACCACGCCTGGGATGGTCTTGGTCATCGCGCGGAACGCGGCGAAGGCCTGCGCCTCCAACTCGCGCGTCATGCTTGGCTTCCATTTGAAGAACACGTTGTGCTGGATCATCGCTTGCTCCGCGGGCGCGAACCTAGGCCGGATCACCGCCATCGCCAATCGTGAAAGGTTGGACGATCCTGGTGCCGAGTTGTCGCAAAGTGCGGACCCGCGACGGCAGACATGCATGAGCACGGTGCGCAGATATGCACAATGCTGCCGAGATCGGGTTGTCGCACAGGCAAGCATTGCATTCGTCGGCAACACTCCCACATACTCGACCAGACGGCGCACACAGGCGCTGATGGAGCTTACGGATGTCGGCCTCGTCGAGTAGAATCATGATCGCACCCCTGGACAGCGGACGTCCTCTGTCTGACCGTTTTGTCGATCGTCTGTTGGGTTGGTGGGATGTCGGTGGCGGACGGCGCATGCGCCGCGCGGTGCGTGGTGCTGCCGCTGCCTGCGGCAGCAGGATCAGTACGAGCGTCGCACCATTGATGACGCGTCCGCTCGTCGCCAAATCAGTCGCCTTGTCGCAGGCTGGCTTCAACGCCACCCGTCGGTGGCTCGGCAAAGCCTTCGCCTACGATGCGCCGGCCGCAACGCCGCGAGAGGAAGTGCAACACGCCTCCGCAGTTTCTGCTGCCAAGGCCGAAGACGCTGCTCGCCCTGCCGCTGTCACCAAGGCTGCCACCCCTGAAATCCGTACACCGCTGCGCTCCGCCACCGCCGAGATCCGCTCGTCCACCAGATCCGGCACGGCTGAACTCCGCACGCCGACCAGATCCGGCACCGGCGAGATCAAACCACGCACAGCGCCAGCGATTACCAGATCGGCGATCACGCCGGTATCGTCAGCAGAATCGCAGCCCACGGCGATGACCACCAACCTGCGCTGCTGGAGCTGCCTGCAACGCAACCGCGTGCGCACACCACGGCGGGGTGGGTGTTTTCTCTGTACCGGGTGCAATGCGACGATGCTGGTGGTCGATCCGATTGTTGGGTTGACCTGCGATGTCGGACAGGCGGAGAGCAAAGGTATCAGGCTCGAACGTCAGGCGGATGAGACGGATCCTGGGTGACCAAGAGAAGGTCACGACACCTCCTTCGGTAACATCACTCACCTTGCCCCAGTCATCGCTGGTCGTCATGGTTTGTGCGGCGGGCGGCCGAGGGCGGCCGCGCTCCCGGCGGTCAGTTCTGCTGGCGCGTATCTGTGGAAATACAGGCCGCCGACGGCGTAGCCGTCGCCTGCGCGCAGCGCAGGGCGGTGCCGCAGGCACCGCGCGGCCGTCTACGCCAGAGCGGGAACGTCCGTACGCGAAAGCACGGTGATCACCCGTGCGCGCGATGGGGGGAGAGAGGCGACCGTAACGAAGTGATGGGAGCCGAACGGAGTGGGGGGAGTGGCGTCAGCCACTCCCCCCATGGTTAACTGAGCCTGCGTTTGGCGAAGCCGAACGGCGCGACGCAGGCGCGCATCTCGCCGTCTCCGGCGAGATCAGGCGATTCACAAACTAGCGTGAATCGACTTGAGCGCCCGAACCAGGTACACCGTCGCCAAGTGCGGCAGCCCCTCGCCCCAACGCTTGGCGCTGTTGATCCACATGATGCCCTCGCGGCCATCATCAAGTTTGGCTGGCACCGCACGTTCGCTGATCGCAGCGAACAGGTCGGCGCGCCAATCGACTTTCTTGCCCTTCGAATCGAATGTCGTCAGGTCGAGCGTGTCGAAGGTCTTGGCCATCGCGGCGTAGTAGTAGAGCAGACCTTCCTGTTCCTTGCCCGCGGCCATGCCTGGGTTCGCGTCGAAGCGGTAGTTGTCCTTCACCCACGCCAGCGCGGCGGTGACACGCGGGTCATCTGCTTTCAAGTCGAGCGCCAGGTAGCTGCTGATGAGCGCGTACGTCATCGAGCCATAGCTGGTGAGCTTCACCTCGGCCGAGGAGGTTCCGCCTGCACCGCTGCTGGTCTTCGGATCCCAGCTGCCGGCAGCTTTGCTTTCTTCCGGGCTGTAAACTGCGCCGCCGTCGTTGCTCACCCACGGCAGTTTGTTGTGCGATGAAAGATTTTGGCAGCGCTGAACGAAGGCGAGGGCCTTCTGCATGTGGGGATCGCTGACCGGCACGCCGGTGGCCTTGAGCGCGGCAACCGCGGACGAGGTGTTCGACAGGTCCTCATGACCGGCACCCTTCGAGCCGTAACCGATACCGCCATTGGCGATGCTGTCGGCAACGGTGTTCTGCCCACCGAAGAGGAACTTCTGTCCACCCATGATCCACGCACTGTCATCGACCTTGGCGGCGGCGAGCGCCATCAAGGTGAACGCGGTGCCGTAGTTGCCGAGGCCTTCTTCTTTGGCGTAGGTGCCGCCGTCCGGCTGGAAGTGGGTCTTGAGCAGGGCGATGGCCTTGGCCATACGCGGATCATCCTTGCCGAGGGCGAGTGGCGGCTTGGCCAGTACTTCGACGCTCATGGCGGTGACACCGACAACGAACTGTTTGCCGGGCAGGAACGCGCCGTCCGGCTGCTGTTGCGCGAGCAGCCAGTCCTGCGCCTTGGTCAGCAGTGCCTCGACCTGCGCCTTCGTCGGCGGGGCGGCAGGTTCGGCGGCGGCCAGCCAGGGCGCGGTGACCAGGCAGCCAGCAAGGGTCAGGATGGGAAGAAGACGATTCATGGGTGGCTCCAACAGATGGGTGTCCGCGTGTGCGTGCGGTGGTGCAGAGCGTGCGCATTCCCTGGGCCAATCCAGCCCCCCAAAAAGCGTTTGTACTGGGCACGGTGTGAGCAGCCCGCAGCGCCGCTGTCGACGCGATCGACAGTGTGAAGACTGCCGTCAGCGGCCTGATCCGGGAGTTCAGGCCCGTTGATCGATGCGGCCCTGGGCGAACAATCCATCCTGCGCCCGGCGATAAGCATCCAACGCCCGGCCGTTGATCTGACGCGATCCGGCTGCGCCAACGCCAACTAATTCGTCACTGTCGGCCGCTGCCTCATCGTCCGCCGCTGGCGCCGAGGAATCAGCAGTCGGCTGGTCGGCCTCTGCGGTTTCGCTCTCAGACTTCTGCAGGTCGCGTCGCGCCTGCGCCGCGATGGCATCCGCTGCTGCCGCAACGGCATGATCCTGCGGCGAGGGATCTCCAGGCGCCAACGCTGCGGCGCGCACCTGTTCCATCTTGGCGATCACTGCTTCAGGGCTGCCACCAGTCGAGAGATCCACCGGCACTTCACCACCGATGGCGTACTGGCGGCCGTCGGGGCCTTGCTGGTAGGTGTAGGACGCGCCACCCACCGCCGCGCCGCCCGCAGCTTTGTGCGCGGCCTCGTGGGCGCGCACTTCGCGATCACGCAGTTGCAGTTCCGCCACCATCTGCCGTTCGTCCGGGGTCAGCTCCTGACCTTCAGGGCCAGCGGGTTTGGTGTCCGGCTTTTCCTCAGCCTGTTCTTTGGCGGAGCTTGCCTCGGCGGAGCTTGCCACCGCGGCATCATCCGGCGAGTTGTCCGTCACACCGGTCTGCGGTTCATCGGTCGGCGCGACTCCCGACGCTTCAAATAGATCAGTCCGCGGACGGCTGCCAGCAACCCCAGCGACCGGCGCCTGCGCGGCTTCGGCCACGCGACGAGCAGAGGCGGCGAGTGGACTGCTGAGGGTGAGGGCAATAGCCAAGGACATACGGGCGGAGCGTAGATTACCACAGCTTGTCGGGCAAGCCGCAGTGAGCGATTCTGCTACGCCGGCGGGCTCACGGCGATTGCCGCAACCAGCGCTTGCGCACCGCGCGGTCGGTCAGGCCTGGAAACAAGGTGGCGAGGCCAAACACCCAGCGCGCCATGGGATAGGGCCAGACTTCTGCGCGCGGACGGATGATCGCCGCAACCATCCGTTCGGCCACTGTTTGGGCGCTCTGAGTCGGCTCGGTTAGACTGCGCAGCGGCGCTCGTCCGCCGATGGTCTTGGCCGCATCCCAGAATTCGGTGGCGGTGCCGATCGGATGCACGCTGGTGACCGCGATGCGGTTGTCGGCGAGTTCGAGGCGCAGCGCTTCTGCCACCGACAACTGCGCTGCCTTGGTCGCAGCGTAGGCGCCCCCTTCCGGACCTGATCGGCGGGCGAGACACGACGACACGATCATCACCTGCGCCCGCCAATCATCGCGCAGGTTCTGCGTGAGCATCGCTGGCAAGGCCGCATGGATGCATTCAGTCGTGCCGTAGAGATTGGTGGCAATGATCGCCTGCCACTCCGCCGAGGTCATCTCGGCGATGCGACGCGCGAGGCCGTAGCCAGCGTTGCACACCAGCGTGTCGATGCGGCCGAAACGTGTCTGGGTGGCGGCGATGAACGCGGCGCACTCGTCGGCGCGCGCGACATCGCAGCGCTGGATGAGATGACCGCCACCGAGTTCCGCGTTGAGCGCAACGAGCGAATCTTCACGTCGCGCCGCCAACGCCAGACGCGCGCCATGGCGATGCAACTCCACCGCCAACGCCCGCCCGATGCCGGCGCTCGCGCCGGTGATGGCGACGACCATGTCCTTGAGTTCACGCATGGCGCTGTTGTCCGTGCAACGCCCTGCGATGCCAGCCCACTCCTCGTGGCACAAACGTGGCACGGGCGTCTCGCCCGTGATCGTCGTCGCCACTCACGGGCGACGACGCCAATGCTGGAAAGCAAACGCCAAGGATCGAACACAGAGCACCAGAGAAGAGCAGCAGAAAGTCCTTCTCGGCTCTGGTCCTCCGGTGCTCTGTGTTCTATCCGGCTGTCAGGGTGCCTTAGCTTTCTCGCATTGGCGACGCCCGTGCCACGTCGAACGCCACGCCCGGGGATTTACCTGCTCTTCTCAGGGTGCCGGGGCACGCTACCGTCCCCGCCCATGTCGGTGCCCGACCTTTCTCCGCACGCCCTCGCGAGCCTGCTCGCCATCGCCGAACACGGCAGCCTCAGCGCCGCCGCGCGGGCGCGCAGCCTAACGCAGCCGTCGATCAGTCGGCAGATCCAAGATCTGGAACGGCAACTCAGCGTCGTGTTGGTGGAGCGCACGTCGCAGGGCGCACGCCTGACGCCCGCTGGCGAAACCTTGGCCGAAGGTGCGCGTGAATTGCTCACTGGCCTCGCCGCTTTGCCGGAGCGCGTGCGTTCCCGCCAGGGCGAAGTCGCCGGCACCGTGCGCCTGGGCACCGTCGACTCTATCGGCATCTACGTCCTGCCGCCGATCCTCGCCGGCTTCGTCCAGGCGAATCCGCGCGTCGAGGTGAAAGTCGTCTGCCAGTCCAGCCCACAACTGATGGCGATGTTGCTCGCCGACGAACTCGATGTCGCGGTCGGCACCACGGAACACGCGAAGCTCACCAGCGAGCGCCTGTTTCAGAATCCGTTGGTCGTGGTCTATCCACCGAACCTACCGGCAAAAGAAGTCCCCGCGTCGATGGCTGACTTGGCCAAACGCCGCGTGGTCACCTTCGCCAAGGGCCTGACCGTCCGCACGCTGATCGATCAAGCCTTCGCCAAAGCCGGCCTGGAATTCGCACCGGTGCTCGAACTGGCGAACGTCGAAGTGATCAAAGCGATGGTCCGCGCCGGCCTCGGTTTCGGCATCATCCCCGACGGCTGCGTGCAAGGTATGGAATTGGGATCGAGTCAGATCCGCGATTTGAAAGTCGCGCGCACCATTCGCTTGATGTACCGGCCGCAGCATCCGTCGCTCGCCACTGAGAAGATGGTCGAGTGGCTGCGGAAACTGCGCTCGACCTGACGTTCACCTCACGGTGCGGGCGGTGCACCGACGCGCCGCCGGTATGCACGATGATCCCACCAGCGACATGGCAGCGTGATGATGGCGAGCATGGGAATGAACGACGTCCGCAGCTCCTCGGGCCGCCAATAGAACCAGAACCAAAAGAACGGCGCCGGGTGGGCCGCGCGGTAGGCAGCACGCTCTGATGGCTGCTGTCGGTTGAAGGCCTGTAACCACGCGGCCAGGAACTGCTCACCATCGCCCATGCGCCAACCCAGCGAGCCCGGTCGCAGCTGCGGAAAGGCCTCCCACGGTGGCACGCCGGGCAAGGGGCGGACGTCTTTCGGCGCGCTGTGGTTCGGCCTCCAGGCGCCGACCGCAGCAGCGAACAACCGCTCCCGCGCCGCTCCATCCAGCGGCCAAGTCAAGGCGACTTCCAGATTCAGCGTGGCGACACCGCCGACGGCCGGTGCCAAGTCGATCGCCTGCCGTCGAGCGGCGAATTCCGGATGCTCGCAGACCAGCAGCATACCACCGGCGTTGGCCGCGATGTCGACCAGCATCGGTTCAAGCACTGCCGCCAGACGCCCCAAGCGCTCTTGATGCTTCCGGGCGTAGGAACGTGCCGGAGCGTCCTCGTCATCGGCGCCGACGCCGGGCGGATGCTTGGTCATCGCCCAGCTGATGCTCAGGCCGTCGCAGAACTCCAGGCGCAGGTACGTGCCGACCTGAGTCAGCCTGGTCACACCGCTCATTGACTGCCGACACCGCCGACTTTCATCTTCAGCCCGTAGACCCCCTTTGACGCGGTGATGAACAGTAGCTTCTTGTCCGCACCGCCGAAGCAGATGTTGGCGGTCCAGCCTTCGGGGACTTCGATGTGCTGGATCTTCGCGCCGGTCTTGTCGAACAACGTCACGCCCTTGTTGGTCAGGTAGAGGTTGCCCTGGTCGTCGAGCGTCATGCCGTCGCTGCCCATCTCGCAGAACAGTTTCTTGCCGCTCAGCGCACCATCGGCGGCGATGTCGTAGCGGTAGGTCTTGCTGCCCTTGATGTCGGTGACGTAGAGCAGCTTGCCGTCGGGTGAGCCGATGATGCCGTTGGGCTGTTGCAGATCGTCGATCACGCGCACCGGCGTGTTCGTTCCTTTCGCGACGCGGTAGACGCCCTGCACGCTCTGCTCCGACGGGCCGCGTTTCCACCAGTCGCGCTTGTAGAATGGATCGCTGAAG
This sequence comes from Planctomycetota bacterium, assembly GCA_031426335.1. Classification (GTDB taxonomy): domain Bacteria; phylum Planctomycetota; class UBA11346; order UBA11346; family UBA11346; genus BOG-1363. The sequence goes on along the minus strand of JANPLC010000313.1, from coordinate 9,056 downwards.
TACAGCGCGCCATCCGGATGCACCCACACATCGTTCGGTGCGTTGAGCAGCTTGCCCTCGTAGGTGCTGAACAGCGGCGTGGCTTTCTTGGTCTTCACATCGATTGACCACATCTCGTTTTTCTCATCGGCACAGGCGATGAGTTTGCCCTCGCCATCAAAGCACAGGCCGTTCGAGCGGCCCGCCGGTTTCATGAAGGTCTCCAACTTGCCATCGACCGTCCACACCATGATGCGATCGTTCGGTTGATCGGTGAAGAAGATGTTGCCCTTGGCATCCGCCGCCGGGCCTTCGGTGAAGGAGAATTCGCCGGAGAGTTTCTCCAACTGCGCGCCTGGGGCGACGATGGTGCTGGCGGAGAAATCCTGCGCCGACAGCGGGGCGGTCAGAACAGCGACGAGGCCGAACACGACCGGGACCAGTGGACGATGATGGGGGCGACGGGACATGATGGCTCCTGATGGCAGCGGTGGTCGGGACGGAGGAAGGTACCCTGTTCCCTCACCTTCCGTTGCACAGCGATCAGCCGCCCCTGCACGGTGCGCGTACCGCACGGTGGCCGCAGGATGGGGACCATGATCGACGCGAAACCAGCGACTTCCGCGGCGAAACACCTTCCTAGGTACCGTAAGCGGTAGGTGTCCGGGGCTCGGCCAAAACTCCGTTGTTGAAGGCCCACGCTCCATCCCAGCGTGCATTTTGCAGTGACGAAAAATTAAATCGACTCGTGCGTGCCGACTTCGGATAGTCACATGATGAAAACTACAAAGACCTGGAATGTCCTGGTGGTGGAAGATGAGCTCGGTGACGTTCATCTGATCAGGATGGCGGTCGAGAAGTGGCCCGAGGTGGTGCTCTATACCGTCCCGAATGCGGTGCAGGCCCATCAGTTCGTGTTGCGCAAAGCGCCATTCGAAAACGTCCCCACGCCGGACCTCATACTGCTCGATCTGCGGATGCCGATCTATGATGGCTCCACCGTGCTCAGTACCATCTATGGCGATCCAGCATTCGCCGCGTGCAAGGTGGTGGTGTTCACCTCGTCCAGACTCCTGGCTGATCAATCGCGCTGCAAGAAACTCGGCGCCCACGATTACGTGAACAAGCCGACAGATTGGCCCGCATGGAAGGAGACTCTCCGTGAGATCCTGCATAAACATCTGCCGGGCTTCTCCATGACGACCTGAGCACTCTTTTCCCGCGGGTATGCCCATGCACGACAAAAAACCGACCTCACGCTGGGTCACGATCGGCATTGCGACCGCAGTGTTCTACCTGCTCTCCTTCGGCCCGCTGTACTACGCCGTGGTTTCCATCGGGCCGAGGCCGCCATCGCTCGGCCAGAAAGTGATCCGTGGCATTGTGACGTTGTATGCGCCGCATTTCTGGCTGCGGGACAACTTCAAGGTCTATTACGATTACGCCGGTTGGTGGGCGGAGCTTGCTAGACCGGAGCTGATCGTGCCGCCGTGGGATGAATCCCGCAAACCACTTGAGCACGTCGGAGAGGTCTTCCCCAGGTGAAGCCTTCTGCCTGGCCAACCGGGCTGAGCGGGGAAATCAGACCACCTCCATCTGCGCCATGATCTGCCGCGGGTGTTTCTCACTCAAGGCGTCGAAGCCGTACGGAATCGGCAGGCGATCGCAGAGGTAAGCAAATCGTTCCGGCGCGTCCTGCATCTGCATGGCCATACGCCGTGAGCCGTCGCGCATGCCACAGACCCCCATGAGGAGAAACGGCGAATGGTCAGGCAAGGAGACTTCCTGCGGTACGTTGCGACCTGCTTCGGTGAGGTATTCGATCCACGAGGTCGCTGGCAGCCAGCAGCGCGTGGTGTCGCGCCAGAACGACGACGACGACACGCGCTCGGAACGCGCGTTGATGACCAAGCCCTTGCCCATGCCCGGCAATTTGGCGAAACCCCAGAAGGCCGTGCCGAGTACCAGACCTCGGTCACTTTCCCAAATCACCAGGGATTCATCCGACGGGCGGATGTCATCCCGCTGTTCGTAGATGATCGCCTCCTGCAAGACGTCGCTGATGGCGCTACCCAGAGCGCGGATCTCCGCGAGTTGGGTCTTAGACGTGAACCTGTTGCACATCTGGCTCGGCCTTCGGTCGTGGACGTGAGCATGAACGCCAGCAGCATCACTACCAGTCCGGCCATGAGCGCACCAGCCAACCCCAACATCCGCCGCACCTGGCTACTGGTCATTTTTTCGCTCATCTCGCTGCTGTTCTTCTACCTCCTTTCTTTCGGACCCTTGCTGTACCTCTCCGCAAAAACCGGGATCGAGTACCAGACCTGGTTCCGGTATTCCATCGGACCGGCCTACGCGCCGCACCTCTGGTGCATGACCAAGAGCGAGCCGTATTACGACTATGGCTGGTGGTGGTATACCTTGGCCAAACCAGCCGCAGCAAAGGCCACCTGGGAGGAGTGGAAACGTGACCGCTGAACCGCACGTAGCAGAACCGACGTCTCCCTCCGCGACTCCGGCTCCGGTGGCGAAAACGCGCCATCCGTTCCTGCTGGTCGTCCTCTCGCTGCTCAGCGCCATCCTGCTCTACTTCGCCTCCGCCGGCCCTCTGCTTTACCTCGCCTTCCGTCTGACGCCGGAGCCGACGACCGACGCGCGTTACGTCCATTTCTATTACATCATCTACCGCCCCCACCTCGACCTGTGTTACCGCAGCGAGGCGTATTACCGCTACCTCTTCTGGTTCGGCGAACAGGCCGGCCGCACGACCGAGCCGCACAATATCTTCAAACGCGACTACCAACGGTATCTGCGGCAGCACTGATCCGGAGCCAACGGCAACGTTGTGTCGGTTGATCGATTTCCCAGGTGGTCTCATGCCGAGGCCGACGGATGCTGGCCAACCATGGCTGACCAACCTCCTGCTATCGGCACCGCACTGATCGCCTACACGCGCCAAGCGCCGGTGACGGTGGTGCTGATGGTGGCCAGTGTGGCGGTCGCGGTCGCCTCGGGATTGGGCGACCAGCTCGAATTCCTGACGTGGTTGACCCTCGCTGATCTCCGTGGATTTGATCACACCATCGCCGGTGGCCTGAACGCACTACAAAGCGGCGAGTTCTGGCGCCTGATCACGCCGATCTTCATCCACTTCGGCATCGTCCATCTGGTGTTCAACATGATGTGGCTGAAAGACCTTGGCCACCTGATCGAACAACGCTGATCGTCGCGCACGTTGTTGCTGCTGGTACTGGTTGCTGCCGTGCTCTCGAACCTCGCGCAATTTCTGGTGAACTGGGATTTCAAGAATGGCCTGCACTACGCCAACGCGCTCTCCGGCGGCATGTCGGGCGTGGTCTACGCGCTGCTCGGCTACGTGTGGATCCGCGGTCGCTTCGATCCCAGCGCCGGGATCCGCCTGCCACAATCGCTGGTGCTGTTCATGCTCGGCTGGCTGGTGTTCTGCATGACCGGCATACTGGGGCACATCGGCAACAGCGCCCATGCGGTCGGACTCGTGGTCGGGATGGGGTGTGGATGGATCGCAGCGCAGCGGAGCAAACAACCGAGCAAGCCAGGGTTCGACCCGGTCTGAAGCGCCCGCTGGACGTGTCACGCTCTCCTGCGACGCTGGACACCCGTCGCGCCTGGAACACTGGAACCGAGCGGCTTGCCGTTACCTTGGCCACGACCGCGTGAGGACCTGCACCATGCTGCGTTGGCTGCTGCCGTGCTTGATTGCTACTGCCGCCGCTTCCACGGTTGCGTCAGCAGCGGAACCTGCCTGGGCTCCCCTGCCGGATCCCTACGGCTTGGGACAACGTTTGGTGATGATCGAAGAGTTGCACCGGATGCGGGTGGTGGTGCCGGAAGGCACGAGCGACGCGCACGTCCGCGAACTCTACCGTGACGCAATCACCCGGGCTGCGGGTCCGCCGCAGATGACGGACGTCCCGCCTGCCCTGAGCGATGGCCCCATCGATGAGCGAGCACGCCAGCAGGATGCCCTGGCCCGCCAGCGACGCGTGCTCAAGGAACGTTACGGCGTCGAGGCGCCCGCCGAGTATGGCGAGGCCGAGCTGAACGCACAGCTGGCCAAACACGCGCAACACGCGGATGAACGGACGCAGGAAGAGGTCGCCCGTCTAGCCGAGGCCGAACGCCGACGCACGGCTGGTGAAGTGGTTGATGCGGCGCTGGTGCTAAAGACCGATGGACCATCCGGCATGACCTGGGTGCTGCCGCGATTGGCGGAGACCTACGAGCTGCGAGGGTCGCCCTACCTCGCCTGCGTGTTTAGGCGGGGTCGCGATGGCAGCGTCGGTCCACTGCAAGTCCGCTTGGTGGTGTTCCTGCCGGGGCCGCCGAGTGGCGAGCCCAAGATCACCCTCAGCGCCAGCGATCTGAGCATGCCACTGTCCGACTTCGCGCTCACCGCCGTCGCCACACCCCATGGCCGGTTTCGCGCCGAGGCCGAAGTCGTGCTGAAGACCAACGGCACCATCGCCGCGCTTCAACGGGTCATCGATCAGGACGATCCGCGCGTGGAGTACCGTTTCGGCGCCCGCCAGTTCGTGGTGCCGATCGACGACGAGCAGCGACAGGCGGTGCAGAAGATGGTGACGGCGTATATGGCGGCGCGGTAGGGCGCGATATCGTCGCGTTTCGACGCTAGGCGGTGGATATTCAGCAACGATGGGACATGGCCAGCTTGTGCCTCGCCTGCATGTCGGCACAACCCCGCCATGGCTGTACAAGACGGAAAAGAACGGGTCGCCAAACTGATCGCACAGAAGGGCTGGTGTTCCCGCCGCGAGGCCGAACGACTGATCGGTGCGGGACAGGTGTTGGTCAACGGCCAAGTGATGATGAACCTGGGCGAACGCGTGCCGGTCGAAGCCGACATCAAGCTGAAGGAGCGCGGTCAGCGTCACCTAGCCGAGCTGGTCACGGTCATCCTCAACAAACCGATGGGCATCGTCTCGACCCAGCCCGAGGGCGAGCAGATCCCGGCGCATACGCTGCTCACCATTGAGAACTGCGAAACACCAGACGCTGAAGGCGTGCATGAGGTGTTAAAGCAGCCGTGGACCTGTGCCGTCTGTGGACGCCTTGACCAGAACAGCCGCGGCCTGCTGCTGATGTCGCAAGACGGCAAACTCGCGCGCTTGGTCACTGGCGGCCAGACCTTGAGCAAACGTTACGAGGTCACCACCGATCGTGATCCGACACGCGCCGAAGTCGCCGCGCTCGGCAACCTGCGGCGCCTCGACGCTGACATGATCCTGCCGATGCAGGTCAAACGCATAGCCTCCAGCAAACTGACCTTCGTCCTGCGTGAAGGGAAGAAACACCAGATCCGCCGTGCGTGCGAATCTGTCGGCCTGCGTGTCGATGACTTGCTGCGCGTCCAGGTCGGCCCGTGGGAACTCGGCGAACTGGCCGAAGGCCGCTGGCGCATGGTGCCGCGCGCGGATGTGGTGGCAGAAGTGAAGCGCGGCGCGGGCGGCGGAGCAGCTGAGGCCTGAGCGTCGTCAACCGCCCGCACAACGGATGCGTCGTCATCGCACGAATGCGGTTTCCTGGGATCGCCGAGTTGTACTGGGCCAGGGGCATTTTTTCGTCTGGATGCCTGACGTACGCTAATCGTTCGTGGTCCCATTCTGCCGAGAACAACTCGGCGATCCCAGGAAACGGTTCAGGTTGGAGTGGGGGCTTCGCGACAGAAGAGCGTCCAGCCCGGGACGCTACTCGGCGACACGGTGAATCCTGAGGGAATATCGACGGCCTTCTGGATCACCACGGTGGTCACATCGCTAGAGATCACCTGCGCCAATATCTCTTGCCGCTTCGCATGATCCGCTGGCCAACAACACACGACGGTGGTGACGCCGGACAACGACGGAAACTGTGCCACGTCAGTGACGATCTGATCGCCGACTTCGACCCACTGATGCCGTGCCACGCGCACGCGCTCAGTGTCGGATTCCACCAGGTGGACCCGGGCCTCCGCGTGCAGCAGGCGCACGGTGAGCGGCAGGCTGCTCCAGCCGCTGCCGAGGAACAGCCAGGCCCCCTCCTGCGACGGCAGGTCGAGCAGCACACGCCACGCGCCGGTCGCCTCTTCCGTACGGATCGCGCGCCGCTGCGGCGCAGGCAGGCCATGGGAACGATGGCGGCGATGGCGATCGAGGTGGCCCTGCGCCAGCAATTCAACCAGCACCTGATGCCGTCCACGCACGATGGCGTCGCGCACCCGCGCAGCGAACTGACGGTGGCTCTCGTCCGCCTGCGGGCGCATGGGCGGCAGCACACGGCTGTGCAGCCGCGTCGGATGGATCCACAGCGACCCGGGGCGAATGCCCAGACGTGAACCCGCCATCACCACCGGCACCACCGCGGAATCGAGGTGCTGGGCCAGCACGAACGCCCCAGGTCGGAAGCGATGAACCGCCCCGTCACGACTGCGGCTGCCCTCGGGAAAGACCAGGATGCCGAGGCGCGGATCCGGCAACGTCAGCGGTGCGCCTTCCTGGTAGTCCTCGGGAGCGAGCGCATCGCTGTTGGCCAAGCCCGCAGCACGCGCAGCGACCCCCAGCGGAAAAGCGCTGAACACCCAGTCCTTGGCCAGCATGGTGCGCCAGCCCGGCAGGCTGCAGGAGGCCAGGATGTCGAGCATGCCCTCGTGGTTGGCCACCACCACGCGCGCGTCCTGCAGCGCGGCAACCTCGCCGTCAAAACGCCACGACACCGTCGGCGTGACGTCGAACACCCGCCGCATGGCGAAACGCATCGCCGCCGCGATCCACCGTCGCCGACCACCAGGCAAGATAAACGCCAGCGGCAAGAACAACGGCAAAGTCAGACAAAAAAACGCGAAGCTGGTGTAGCCGCACCATGAATTGAGCACGGTGGCGGCATCGACCGGCCAGGGCTGCGCCTTGGGCGCCGCAGGCTCAACAACAGGTGATGTGCCCGACATGAGGCTCAAACTCATACGTCACCTTGGCGATCCGTCGACCGCCCTGGGTCACGCCAAGCGCACCAGGACCTCAGGCGGAATACGCACCGGGCGGCCCGTACGATCAACACTGGCGACGGTGACCTCGGCCTGCGCGCAGACGATGTCGCCGTGCTTCACCACCGTACGGAAAACCACCCGACTGGGGCCTTTGACCTCGGCGGTGGTCTCGCAGGTGGCGAGGTCGTCGAAGCGCAAGCTGCGACGATAGCGCACGTTCAACTCGATCACCGGCATCATGACGCCACGCTCTTCCAGCTCACGATAACCCGCGCCAAGTCCGCGCAGCAACTCAATGCGGCATTCTTCAAGCCACGTGACGTAGGCAGCATGGTTGGCGACGCCCATCTGGTCGCTTTCGCCGTAGCGTACACGGATGGTGTGGGTGCCGGACGCCGTCATATCACCACGCGAATCGACCGGCGCGCCGCACCAAACCGAGGAAGAGCAGGCACAAGACGAGCGCCATGATACCGAAGATGAATGCCATCTCAGTGCGAGGAATGACCGCCAGGACCACACATGCGCAGAGCGATATCCCAATCATCCAGTTCCGCCGACTCTGGGCGATGGCAGCCAGATCTTCCGCCTGCCGCTCGATCGCTGCCGTCGCAATGGCAGTACAAAACCACGCGATGGTCACGACCTCCATCACGACCGCAGCCCAAACCCACACCGCACGCACATCCAGCGAGGCAAACATGACCACCAGACTCATCACCGTCATCATCACCGACAGCCACCTCACCGGCGCGAACGAGCGATGGAGATCCTCCAGCTTGGCGCACGCAACCGCGACCAGGATGTAACCGACGACGTCGGACAGCAAGTCGAACCGGGGAGAAATGTAGATGTCGAAAAAGACCAGAACCCAACCGATGAAAGCCAATGAGAAGGCGCCACGGGCCCGCTTGCGCAATGCCCACGCTGCGCCGTCCATCTTACTTGGGAACCTCGACGGGAATCGCCTTGGCTGTCGGGGCGGCCTGCGCCTTCGCCGCACTACCGCCCTTGGTCAGCTGATTTGGCCACGCGATCAACACCAGCACCGCGATGGCAGCGAGGGACAACGACCAACGCGCCAAAACCGGCGTGGGCGCCAAAGATGGCTCCTTGTTGGTCGCGGCCCACAGGGCGACGATCATGCGCAGGTAGTAGGCCGCGCCGACCACCGCCATGAGCATGGCGAAGATCGCGATCAGCACCTTGCCCTTGTAGACCAGATCGGCGAAGACGAAGAATTTACCGAGGAAGCCAATGGTCGGCGGGATGCCGGCGATCGAGATCAAGAAGATGGTGAGCATCAGGCCGTAAAACGGCTGCGCGCGACCTTGACCAGCGAGACCGCTGAGATTGTCACCCAGGTCATCCTTGCCCGCGATGGCGGCAAACGCGCTGAGAGCACCCGCGGTCGCGATCGCATAACCGACCAGGTAGAACCACAGGCTACCGAGTTGGAGCTGGTCGCCGGTCGCCGGCAGGGCCAGCGCGAGCATCATGTAACCAGCGTGCGCCACCGAACTGTACGCCACGATGCGGCGCGCGCTGGTCTGCTTGAGCGCACTGAAGTTGCCAAGCACCAAGCTGAGCAGGCCGAGTACCAGGAATGCGAGGTTGAGTTTCTCCAGCTGCTCCATGCCGCCGGTGGTGAGCGTCACCGCGTCTCCAAGATTAAGCACACCACCCGGATGGGTGCCGCTCATCAGCGCGACGAGATTCAGCCAGATGGCGCCCAATGCGGCGAAGCCGCCGACCTTGATTACGGCGCCCATGAAGCCAGTGACGGCGACCGGCGCACCGGTGTAAGCGTCCGGCGCCCAGAAATGGAAAGGCACCACACCAACTTTGAAGAGCAGGCCGATGATCATCAGCACCTGACCAAACATCAGCAGCGTGGCGTGTTGCGCGTCGATCGCCGCATGGCCGAAGCTGGTATGGCCGGTGGCACCGTAGGTCAGCGCCGAACCGTAGAGGAAGATCGCGCTGAAAACCGAACCCATGACGAAGTATTTGAACAAAGCTTCATTCGCTTCCGGACGCGCGCGGCGCATGC
>JANPLC010000312.1:0-8008 GCA_031426335.1 Planctomycetota bacterium | reverse complement strand
AACGACTCGGTGTGTTTCTGGCCGTCTTCGGTTTCGATCACGACCCAGAACATAGCGCCCGCCGGAATAGGTTTCGGCACGGCGACGTGGACATGCCAGCCACCCGCATGTTCGGTCTCGGCTTCGCCTTTGGTCTTGGTCGCGCCCTTGGCTTCGGCGTCGCCGATCCACACGCGCACCGCCTTGGCGGCGGGCTTGGCAGGTAAGAGATCAACGGAGCCAGCGCCGTCTTTGCCTGGTTCCCACGCACCGTTGCGATTGGCGGTGACTTGCCACACGCCCATGGTTTTGGTGCCGAGCGGGACGTCGGCGGCGTGTTCGTGTTTGTCCTCAGCGAACGCCGAGGTGAAGGACGCCAGCGCAAGGCAGGCGGCGATAAGGGTACGGGTCATGGATAACCTCCGGGGTGGTTGGTGGATGATGAAGGTGAAGTCGTGGCACGTCGTTCAAGGATGCCTGCCAGGGCCACATAGCCGGCCGGCACCACGATGAGATTGAGCGCAGTAGAACTGGCGAGTCCACCGAGCACCACCACTGCGAGCGGTGCCAGGATTTCGCTGCCGGGATTACCGGCAGCAATGACCAGTGGCACCAGCCCCAGCGCGGCGGTGAGCGCCGTCATCAGGATGGCAATCAGGCGATCACGCGAACCGGCAATCACCGCGTCGATCAAGGGCATACCCTCCAACCGATGAGTTTGGAACTGGTTTACCAGCAGGATGCCGTTGCGCACCGCGATGCCGAACAGCGTGATGAAGCCGACCAGGCTGGCGATCGACAACACCGGCGCGAGGTACTTGCCGCCGAAGCCGAGCAGCGCAGCGAAGTTGCCGAACACGCTGGGCGATTCGGCGATGAACACCGCGATGATGCCACCGATGAGCGCGAGCGGCAGGTTGACCAGCACCAGCGCCGCGGCCCAGGTCGAGCCCGTAGCGCCCGTCAGCAGTAACCACACTGCGACGATCACCGCGAGCCCGGCCCAGAACAACGTGCGACTGGCTTCTTGCTGAGCCTCGAACTGCCCGCCGTAGTGAACGGTCTGCTTCGCGTTGGCGACGATGGGGTTAACCACCGCCTGGACCTTTGCCACCAGGTGGCCGAGGTTCTCGCCGGCGTCGACGTTGCATGAGATCACCGCCTTGCGGCGGCCCTGTTCGTGGGCGATCAGGTACGGCGCCAACTCCTCACCTACACGGGCGACTTCGCGCAGACGCACCAGGGTTCCGCCCTGGCCACGCAGGAGCAGATCTGCGACATCACTGGCACGGCTGCGGTCATCGGGATGTAGACGCACCGCAAGTTCATAACGGCGTACGCCGTCGTTGACGGTGGTGACGTGTTCGCCGCTGAGCGCGATGCGCACCTGTTCAGCCGCATCCGCCGGCGTCAGACCCACGCGCGCGAGGTCCGCGTGACGGAATTCGACCGGCAGACTGGTGATGAGAATCTCGCGGTTGGCGGCAATGTCGCGTGTCCCTGGGACTTCCTTGAGGGCAGCTTCAATCTTCTTCGCCGTCGCCCGCAGGGCGTCGAGATCCTGCCCGAAGACATTGATGGCGATCGCGGCCGGCGTGCCGGAGAGGATGTGCGACAGGCGGTGTTCGATCGGTTGACCGACCATCGTCACCATGCCTGGGATGCCACGTACCTGCGCATCGAGTCCCGCGCGCACCGCCACCGGATCGGCGGTGTCGGACAGGGTGATGTCGAGTTCGGCGTTCCACACCGGCTCGGCGTGTTCATCGCGCTCAGCACGACCAGTGCGGCGCGTCACCGCGGTCACGCCTTTCACTTCCAGCAAGCCGAGTTCGATGGCGTGCGCGACGCGATCACTTTCCTGCAACGAGGTCCCAGGCGGAGCCATCAGGAACACGGTAAACGAACCTTCCCGGAACGTCGGCAGGAACGAGGTGCCGAAGGTCGACGCCACCCACAGGCTGGCGACCGTCATCAGCGCCGAGCCACTGATGACCCACGCGCGTTGGCGCACGGCCCAGCGCAGCGTCGGTTCATAGAGGCGATGCATCCACCGCACTAACGGGCTGGCGTCATGCGCGCCCGAAGCGTGGGATGTTGTCGCTTCGGCCGTGGCTCCCGCTTTGCCTCGTCCCAGCAGCAACCAGCACAACGCTGGCGTGACGGTCAGTGCCACCGCCAACGAGGCCAACGTCGCGACGATGAAGGCGATGCCGAGCGGACGGAAGAAACGCCCTTCAAGGCCAGCCAACGCCAACAGCGGCAAGAACACCAGGATGATGATCCAAGTCGCCATCGCCATCGGCGGCAGGATCTCGCGACTGGCCTCGAATACGATCGTGCGCGTATCGACGTTTGGACGCTCGCGTAATCGTCGATGGACATTCTCCACCACGATGATCGCGTCATCGACTAGCCCGCCGATCGCCACCGCCAGACCACCCATGGTCATGACGTTGAGCGTCATGCCCGACCACCAGAACGCCGCGATCGCTGCGGCCAACGACAGCGGCAATGCGATCAAGGTGATGACGGTGGTGCGCACATTCAGCAGGAACAGTACCAGGATGACCGCGACGATGATGGCTGCGTCGCGCAGGACGTGAATCAGGTTGTTGACCGCGCGACCGATGAAATCCGCTTGTCGGAAGGCGTGGCGATCGAGGTGAACTCCGACGGGCAGTGCGAGGCTGTCGAGCGCTTCGTCGATGCGTCCGGTCAGATCCAGCGTGTTCACGCCGGGAGCCTTCTGCACCGACAACACGACTGCGCGGTTAGCCTTGAACGAGGCCGTGCCACGTGCCGGCGCTGCACCCAGTCTAACGTCCGCGACCATGCCGATGGTCACCGGCACGCCATCGCGCCAGATCACGAGGGTGTCGGCGATATCCTTGGCAGAACGTACTTGGCCACGCGTGGCGATGGCGACCTCGCGACCTTCAACGTGCGGCAAGTAACCGGCAGCGGCAGTCGCGTGCGACTTGCCAGCGGCCTTGGCCACGTCTTCGACCGTCAAGCCGTAGAGTTGGAGTTGGCTCGCCCGCGCGTGGACTTGGTACTCGGGCAATTCACCGCCGATCGCGACGACCTGGCTGACGCCTGAGACCGCGAGCAAGTGGTTGCGTAGTTCATACTCAGCGAAGCCGCGCAGCATCAGCGGATCGGCCTTGCCGTCGGGTGAGGACACCGACAGCAGCATGATCTCGCCGGTGATGCTGCTGATAGGAGCCAGCTCCGCGTGGGTGTCTTTCGGTAGCAGTTCGCGCGCCGCGTTGACGCGTTCACCGACCTGTTGACGGGCGCGGTGGACATCCTCGCCCCAATCGAACTCCGCCCACACGATCGACAGACCAAGGGCGCTCGACGAGCGCACGCGTCGCAGTCCGGGCACGCCGGCGATCGCACCTTCGAGCGGTACCGTCACCTGCGTTTCGACCGCATCAGCGCCGAGGCCCGGCGCTTCGGTCAACACCACCGCCGTCGGCGCGTTGAGTTCAGGGAACACGTCCACCGGCAGACGCGACAGCTGCCAGCCGGCGAGGGCGAGCAGAATGCCGGCGAGCACCAGCACGGTACGCGCGTTATTCAGACTCCAGGCGATCAGCAGGTGCAACATCACTTACCCTTCTCGTCGGGCTCGGCATGGAATGATCCGTCGGAGTGAAAGTGGCCACCGAGTTCCGCCTTGCCCGCACCGCTGAGTTTAAGTTGATAGATGCCGTCGACGACTACCTCATCGCCTTCGCCTACGCCGGACAGCAATTCCACCCACGCGCCATCGCTGACGCCGAGGTCCGCCGGCAGACGCATCACCTCATCGGGCTTCGCCGGATCACGCCGGAAGATGATGGTGTCGAGGCCGTCACGGATGGTCGCTGTCACTGGAATCGCGAGTTCGTTGCCACCACCGGCGATCTGGACCTCCAGCAACGCGGTGACGCCCGGGCGAGCCCAGACCGGCATCGCTTCGCCATCTTTCGGTGTCGGCCACGCGAGGAGATCCTGCGTGCGCAGCGTTGAGTCGGCTTCGAGACCGAGCGCGAGGCGCGCTGGCAGCGCGGTCTTCCATCCATCCACCGCCGGCACGATGCGCGCCGGTTGGGTTTCCTTGACCACCCCGAGATCACCCTGCGGGATGTTGGCGCGCAGACGCACACGGGTGGGATCAAGCGTCGCCAACAGCGCAGCGCCCTCATCCATTGCCGTGCCCGCGGTCGCCACCTGCGGTTCCACCACACCGGCGGATCGTGCGTGGATGGTCAGTGCGGGTGCGGTGGCCAAGGCTTCCAATTTCGGATCATCGATGGCAACACCGGCGGCGGCGGCCACCTGCGCCGTGAACAACGTCAGCCGACTGGCGAGGGCGGCTTTCACCGCGTCATCACCATGCGCGCTCGGCGCGCGACTTTCCAACCAGTCGCGCTGCATCTGCGCCCAGCCACGACCACTGATGCGCAGCAGCGGATCGCCCACCGCCACGCGCTGATATGGTTTCACCAATGGCTCAACGATGCCCGCTACCGGCGCGCGGTATTCGCGCCGGGCGTCGGCATCGGCCTCGAATCGTCCTGGGTAACGTCTGGTCGCCGCGATGTTGCGCGACTCGACCTTGGCGAAGGTGATGCCCAGGTTGGCGCGTACCGATGCCGGTACTGGGATGCGGTTGCTGTTGGCCTCGGCAGCGGCGGCTTCCTTCGACGGTGCTTTCGCGTGATCGTGGCCGTGATCGTCTTTGCCACAGCCGGGCAGGATCAGCACGCCAGCAGCCAGCAGGACGGACGCGACGGTGATAGCAACGTGACGGAAGTTCATGGCAGATCCTCGGGGCCTGGGGCGACGGCATGGAGATCGATGAGCGCGCGGTCGCGGGCCGCGACTGCGTCCGCCGCATCGGCGGCGATACGTGAACGGGTGCGACGTGCGGACAGCACACTGGCGAGATCGGCTTTGCCGGCGGCGTAATCCGCGAGTGCCAAACGCAGAGCTTCCGCCGCTGCGGGCATCAGGCGCTCGGATAGACGGGTGGCCCGTTGGCTTGAGGCTTCCCACGCGAACCACGCGGCTTCGGCTTCGGCCTCCACCTGACGCTGCGCTTGGTCGCGCTGGGCGAAGGTCGCCGCGACCTCGGCTTCCGCGCTGGCGATCGGCGCTTGCTGACGATTCCACAGTGGCAGCGGCAGTTCGACGATGAGGCCGACTTCCGACGCATCGCCATCACGTTCAGCGAATACGCCGGCATGCACGTCACCCCACCGGCCAGCACGGATGGCCGCGGCGTGCGCCTGGGCCGCACGTACCTGGGCATCGCTGCCGAGCAGGCGGGGATGACGTGCCGCAGCAGTGAGCACGCTCGCGCGATCACGTTCGGACAGCACCAACGGACGGAGGTCACCGATGGTGGTGTCCGCCACACCACAACGCCGCGCCAGCGCCGCACGTGCGGCGGTGTTTCGTTGCATTGCCTGACGCACTGCTTCATCGGCTTCATCGCGATCGAGCTCTGCCGCCAGCAGATCAGCCGGACGCGCTTCACCGGTCGCCAGACGCGCACGCACCGCATCGAATGCGGCTGTGGCATCAGCCAGACTGGTATTCGCCGCCGCGTGGTGAGCCAGCGTCAGCCGCAGATCGCTGATCAGCCGGCGCACGTCTGACGACAATGCTAAGCGGGCGAGGGCATACTCCGCATTGGCGAGTGCGCGTTGGCCGTCAGCAGTGGCGCTGCGCGCGGCACCTTCACCGCCAACGGGCAGCCGCTGCGTAACCTCCGCACGTCCATGCCACTCGTCATCACCCGGTGTGCGGACTCTGCCGCCTTCCAGCGCCAGACGGGGATCATCCCACTGCCCGGCAAAACGCCCGGCAGCCTCGGCACCAAGCGCACGCGCCTGCGCCGCGCGCAGGCCCGCATCGACCTTGGCCGCAGCAGTGATGAGTTCCGCTGGCTCAGTGAATGATGTGGGAACAGGTGAGGTGGCAGTGGTCGGTTCAGCAGCCCAGGCGACAGCAGCAGCGCACAGCGCTACTACGCACAGGGCAGACCGACCACGCGGACGCAGGTGGCGTCGCATGGGGCATTCCTTGACGGATGAGCCGTTCAGCGCTGCACGGCACCATGCCGTGAGGCGAGAACGGTATCAGGTCAGAGGACGCGTTTGTTAGGCGGTGGGTCGATGTCGCGTGCCGGATGGTCCGGCGCGGCGTCGCGGAAAAGCCGATACTTGGCCGTGGTCGTGTAGTGGTCGACGCCCAGCGCCAACACCAGGTGCGGAGACATCAAATCAGCCAGGACACCGTGGGAATGGAACAGGATGCCGTCGTGACCGTCGGTATCGCCCTCGCCACCAGGGGGTAACGCATCTGGGTCCACATCCTCAGCATGATGGTGGTGACCATCGTGATCGTGGTGATCGTGATCAGCACCCGCGTGGTGGTGATCGTGGTCAGCGTGTTGTGCGTGGACGTGGATCCCGGTGGTGGCCAACAGCACCAGGAGGATCGCGACTGCGTTCATGCCAGTACGAAGGAGATGTTGGATCATCACGGACACAGGGCTCATATGCGACAGATCTCCCTCCGCGTCAAGTCTTCAATGGCCATTTCAAAACCCGACGGCAGCAGATCGCCAGTCACCATGTGGAGTGGTTGGGGCAGATTCTGCGCACCACCACCATACCGCTGTCCGATTGGCTGGTGCTCTTGCTGTTCGGCGCCATTCCGCTGGTCGTGCTGGAGGTGGGGAAGATATGGCTACGGCGAGGGTCGGTGCGGCCATGAGTCGTCCGTGGTGCCTGTCCTGGCGCAACCACCCGGGGCGCTGGAATACGGGCTAGACTCGTGACCTGTACAGGTCAATCGATCGCACGGTTAAGACGCAGAGTCGTGCACATGACAGTCCTGGCATCATGATCGCGCTGCGAAATGCAGCGCGTTTTCGGGTACTGGCCCGCCAGGGATGCCTTGGAGTTCGGTCTGTGCCCCATGGCACAGGTCTTTACCCATAAATGCTGCGGTTGCCGGTCATTGGTATGGTTGGAGCTCTGATTGAATGTGCGGTTGCCGAGCTGAACCGCGTTTCATCCCCTCGACGAAAGCATCCCATGACGACCACCGCCCAAGTAACCAAAGATCCGATTTGCGGTATGACCGTAGACGCGAAGACCGCTCTCAGTGCCGAGCGTGATGGCAAGACCGCGTATTTTTGCAGCGAACAATGTCGCAATACGTTTTTGTCGAAACCAGATGGCATGAAAGCGAAGGACAAGAATGGTGGATGCTGTGGGTGATCAATTTCAAAAACCCCATCCTGCGCAGATCATGGTGCTGACGGCCCCAGCCGACCGAGCAGGTGCAGCCATGCCAGCGCCGGCAGGTTCAAGCGAATGTCAGGTTACCAACTACGCACAAAGCACTGACCATGAATCATAACGATGGCTGGATGAGTGGCGGCGGCATGTGGATCTGGGCCGTGATCGCGGTGCTGGTGATCGTGCTGCTGGTGGTCGCCATCAGCAGGATATCCAAGAAGTAATCGCGCATTGGTCGACGCCCTGAAATCTGGGTGATCACTTTCAACGAGAGAAAAAATGACTGGCTCATCTCATGAGGCCTCGGCAGCCGAACCAGCCACCACTAGCCGCCCGTTAAGCATGCGCATCTACACCTGCCCCATGCACCCGGAGGTACAACAGGACCATCCGGGCTTATGTCCCAAATGCGGCATGACGTTGGAGCTCAAAGCTGGTTCCGCGAGTACCGCGTCGGTCAAAAAAACAGCGACGGGAATCTACACCTGCCCGATGCACCCCGAGGTGCAGCAGGATCATCCAGGGTCGTGTCCCAAATGCGGCATGGCGTTGGAGCTCAAGGGCGGTTCAGCAAGTCCGGCGCCAGACGACAACGCCGAACTGCATGACATGACGAGGCGGTTCTGGATCGGCACGGCGCTGACCGTGCCGGTATTCGTGCTGGCGATGGTCCACGTCATTCCTGCGTTTGCTCATGAGTCCTGGGTGGACAGCCACGTCAG
>JANPLC010000311.1:0-8042 GCA_031426335.1 Planctomycetota bacterium | reverse complement strand
CTCGTGCTCATTCGGCATCTGTTCCCGGCACTGAAGTGCCGGGCTATTACCAAGCCTCCCCTACGGGGCGGCGACAGCAGCGCTTAGCTAAACGCCATTGGGCCCGCGCTCCCGGGGAAGACTGGAGTCGCTGGCTGCGACGGTAGCCTGCCCGCCATGCGTATCGCTCTGTTATTGCTGTTAGTCGCCGCAGCATCCGCCGCCGATCTGGCGTTCACTCAGACAACCGTCTCGCTCACGCCGAAGGCGGGCAGCGAGCGTGAGATCGTCACTTTCCCTTTCAGCAACACCGGCACCCAGGCGTTCACCATCACCCAGATCGACACGACGTGTGGCTGCACCACCGTCGACCTGGAGAAACGCACCTACCAGCCCGGCGAGAAGGGCGAGGTGACGGTGATCTTCGACCTCAATGGCTTGGCCGGCGTGCAGGATAAAACCATCCAGGTCTACTACGACCGCGGGGCGATGATCATGCTGAATCTCAAGGCACTGCTGGCCGAGGCGCCGACGGTCGCGCCGGCGTTCCTCACCTGGAAGGTTGGCGCGCCAGCGGACGAACAGGTGGCGGTGGTGACCATGCCCGCTGGCGTGACTGAACGAGTGACCGAGGTCACCACGTCATCGCCCGACGTCACTGCGACGCTCTACCCGCGCGACCTGGACTACGCCATCACGGTGAAACCGGTATCGACTGCGGGTTCCACCAACGTCATGATCACCATCCGCACAGATTTGGGACGCACGGTGCGGGTGTTCGCCAGCGTGGCGCCGTGAGCGCACCGTTAGCGGAACGCATCCGTCCTGCGACGCTTGATGAAGTCGTCGGCCAGCCGCAGCTCCTCGGACCCCAAGGCATCTTGAGCCGACTGCTCGCGGTTGGCCATCTGCCGAGCCTGTTGCTGTGGGGACCACCCGGTTGCGGCAAGACCACCCTCGCACGACTGCTGGCAGAAAAACTGGCGCTGCGTTTTACGCCGTTCAGCGCCGTGCTCGGTGGGGTACCAGAACTGCGCAAGCTCATCGACGAAGCCAGCAAGGTCGCTGCGCTCGGACAACGCACGTTGCTGTTCGTCGATGAAATCCACCGCTTCAACAAAGCGCAACAGGATGCGCTACTGCCACACGTCGAATCCGGCACCGTGGTGTTGGTCGGCGCAACGACGGAGAATCCCAGCTTTTCCGTCAATCGCGCGCTGCTCTCGCGCTGTCGCGTGTTTCAACTCAATGGACTCGATGGTGCGGCGCTCACGGCATTGATCGATCGCGCAGCGATGCATCCCAATGGACTCCCAGGACTGCGCGTGGCCGACGAGGCGCGTGATCCCTTGCTACGTATGAGCGCTGGCGATGGCCGTCGGCTGCTGGTGATCCTCGACGGCGCCTGGGCGCTGACCAAACCAGATCCCGTCGACGCGGCGACGGTGGCGCAGGTCGCTTCCTCGCCGGTAAGCGACCACGACCGCGCGGGCGAGAACCACTACGACGTCGCCAGCGCCTTCATCAAGAGCATGCGCGCCAGCGATGTGCAGGCGGCGCTGTATTACCTCGCCCGCCAAGTCGAAGCGGGCGAAGACCCGATGTTCATCGCGCGGCGCTTGGTGATCTTCGCGTGCGAAGACGTGGGTTTGGCCGATCCGCAGGTACTGAGCACTGCAACCTCGGCGTTGTTAGCCGTGGAGAAAATCGGTCTGCCGGAAGCGATTTATCCGCTGACCCAGGCCACCATCGCCTGCGCCACCGCGCCGAAGTCGAACACCACCAAGTCCTACTTCGCCGCTGCCGAAGCCGTGCGCAATCATCCGGGCGCCAGCGTGCCACTGTTCCTGCGTAATGCGCCGACCGAACTGATGAAACAGCTCGGCTACAAAGACGGCTACGTCTACGACCACGACACGCCGGATCACTACGCCGGACAGCAGTGCCTGCCGGATGAACTGCTCGGGCAGAAGTTCTACACCCCAGGGCCATTCGGCTTCGAGAAGGATCTCGCCAAACGTTTGGAATGGTGGGAGGCGCGGCGCAAACCGCGGAGCTGATGGCGATGCCGGCGCTGAGCGAGCAACCAGCGTGGGTCGGCGTCCTGCTCATCGCTGGCAGCTTGCTGCCGCTGCTGATGGGCTGGCGGTTGATCCGTTGGACCACCATGTTGCTGAGCGCTGGCATCGTCATCGGCATAGTGCTGTTTTTCACGCAGGGTCATCTGCCGACCATGTGGGCATGGATCACCGCGCTATCGTGCGGTGTCATCGGTGGCGCGCTCGGCTGGTTCGTCTACCCGCTGATCTCTGCGCTCCAGTCGTGCGCACTGGCGGGCGGGATGACCATCGCTGCGCTGTTGGCCGCGCTCCCAGGAATACCCGCACTGGCCTACGGCCTCGGCTGCGGCGTCGGCGTGGTGGCGGGCATCATCGGTTGGCGCACCGCCGCACTGTCCGCCATCATTCAGACCGTGCTCCTGGGTTTCCTGGGGGTGTTCACCGGCATGGCGATCCTCTGCCGGCCAGCGTCGCAGGGTGAAGGACTCCTGCTCGCCCTGGTCGTCGGAGTGATCACCATCCCGGCAGGATCGTGGGTGCAGTGGCGCGCACGTCGGCGGGAACTGCAGCCGTAACTTCACGTGCATCCGTGCATAAACCTGGAGACACCATGAACGATTTCGATCCGATGCTCGATGCACTGGTGGTGGCGGAGGTCCGCGGCGGGAACCGCCAGGCCTACGGCATGCTCATCGACCGTTACCAGGTTCGCCTGCGCGCGGCGCTGTCGGCCTGCCTGCTGCACAGCGACGAGATCGAGGAGTTCACGCAAGAGGCCTTCGTCCAGGCGTTTGTCAAACTGGAGCAGTACGACAGCGCGCAGCCGTTCTATCCCTGGGTGCGCACCATCGCGATGAATGCGCTGCGCATGGAAGCCCGTTCACGCAGTACCGCCACGCGTCACGCCGGCGACTACCTGCGGCAGGTGCTGCTCGAACGTGCGCTCGACGACACGCAAGACGAACGCAGCGATGCGCGCGTCCATGCCCTCGACCGCTGCCTGCGAACCTTGCCGAGCGACGCCGCGGCGCTGCTCAAGGACAAGTACCAGAGCGAGCATTCTATCGCCGAACTTGCCGCACGGCATCGCACCAGCGAAGGCGCGCTGAAAGTGCGACTGCTGCGTCTGCGTGATCGTCTGCGCGAATGTATCGAGAAACGTCTGACGGCTGGGATCGGCTGATGGCGGACATCGACACCCTGCTGGCAGAGGTCATCGACGGCGACGCCGATGCGACGACGCTGGGGCGCGTGGCAGACCTGGTGCGTACGGACGCCGCGACGAAGGATCGCTTCCTTGCCCACGTTGCCATCGCCGGCGCGTTACGTGCCCGATACCTGCCAGCAACGCGGCTGGCGGATCTGCGGCAACGGACGCTTGCCAACCTGGTGAGTGCCGACGATCTAGCACACACGGGCCGCAGCGTGTTGGATCGTCTGCCCGCCCGACCCGCGCCTGCCGTGCGTCGCTCGTGGTGGGTGCCGCTCGGCTTCGCCGCGGCGGCGGCCTTGCTGACGGTGGTGCTGCTCATCCCCAAGACGCCACCAGCGGCATCGCTCCTGGCCGGCAACGATGGTGCGGTGCTGATGCGCCAGAGATCGCTGGTGCCGCTCACGCTGAGCATGCCCCTGAACAACGGCGACCGTCTGACCAGCGGGCCACAACCGCTGACGCTGGGCTTCCTCGACGGTACCCAGGTGGTGCTGGCCGCCGACAGCGCACTGATCCTGGAACGGGTCGCCGCCGGCAAACGCCTGCGCCTGGAACGCGGACAAATGCAAACCGAGGTAGCAAAACAGCCGGAGGGCGAACCGCTGTTGGCGCTCACCACGCGCACCGCTGTCACCGTGATCGGCACACAATTTCAACTCGCTACTGCCAAGGGCAGCGACTTCGTCGCGGTGCAGGCCGGATCAGTGACGGTGCAGCGCGGAGCTGATGGTGCCCTGGCGACCGTGACTGGCGGACGGGCGCTGGTGATCGGCATCAACCAACCACTGAACACCATCGCGATCACCACGCCGGCCGCAGGAACACCACGCGGGCCGCTCGCTCTCAGCACGGCCAACTGGAACGGCACCGGCAGCGGACTGCGCGGCGATTATTACGCCGACCACAAATTCACCCGCCTTGCTGGCAGTCGCATCGATCCGCACATTCGCTTCGACTGGCCGGGCGCACCGCTCGATACCATGCCAGCGGATCATTTCACCGTACGGTGGAGCGGACGCATCCAACCACGCGTCAGCGGTGTCTATACCTTCACGCTGCGCGCCGACGACGGCGTGCGCCTGTGGATCGATGGAAAGCCGCTGATCGATACGTGGAACCGACCCGACATCGCCGACCAACGGGGCAGCATCTCGCTCGAAGCCGGACAACTGTACGATCTGCAACTGCACTATTTCGAGAACGACAAAGCGGGCGAAATCACGCTGTGGTGGCAAGCAGCGGGGCAAACGAAAGAAATCGTGCCAAGGTCGCAGTTGTATTCGCCCTGAATGCTGTCGTGGCCAAATGGTGACTCCAAAGAGACGACGGAAGCGCTCCCAGCTCACTGTGCACTACGCATATACATAAAGTCCGCGCGGCGCTCAGCAGGAACGCTCGCCGTCGGTACCCCTGCCACAGCCGCTCCACCGTCGCGGCGAAACCAGAACCACCGGATTGAACCTAGAAAAAGCAGTCGAGCAAACTTCCAACGCCAAGACGCCAAGACGCCAAGGACTTCCACTCGGCACTGCCACGTTCATCCTGCACGGACATTTGGTCCTGTTCCGGTCGTCGTGCAGTGCGATGCACTCCCTCCGCTAGGCAAGGCTGGTTGTCCGGGTGCTGGGAAAACCGTCCGTCGCGTGGGAGGTCGGCCTAGCATTCCCAGTGAGAACGACATCTGGGACGGCAAATGCCATTATCTTGGAATGACCGGCGCTTGGCCGGCGGGCCTTCTTCAACGATGCCACCTTCCTGTGGAGTGATCATGAGCCAGCTCATCCGTGTAGCCCTGACTGTGTTGCTCGCAGCGCTGACCTCGCTCACACCGGCAGCGATGTCGGATGGCAACTTCACCGAGACGACCTTCGGCAGCGATGTCGGTGATCGCGTCACCGGCATGGCCTGGGCTCCCGACGGCAGCAACCGCCTGTTCATCACCTGCCAGTACGGTGCCGTGCGCATCATTCAGAATGGCACCTTGGTCGGCACGCCGTTCGTGACCTTCACGCCGCACACCAACAGCGAATGTGGGGTGATTGGACTGTGCTTCGATCCCGACTTCGTGACCAACCACTACATCTATTTTTTCGTCACGGTCTCCGGGAGCGAGCAGCGCATCATCCGCATGAACGCCAGCGGTAACACCGACACCTACCAGGCCGCGAGCGATGATCTCATCACCGGCCTGCCGACCGCTGGCAACAACCATGACGGCGGCGGCATCGGCTTCGGCCGCGACGGCAAGCTCTATTGGTCGATCGGCGATCTGGGCAATGGCACCGGCGTCGACGGCAACCTGACCTCGTTGGCGGCCAAGGTCGGGCGCGCGAATCGCGATGGCACACCATGCAGCGACAATCCCTACTACGATGGCGCGGGTGCCAACAACGACTACATCTGGGCGCGCGGCCTACGGAACCCGTTCACGCTGACCTTCCAGCCGGCGACCGGTCGGCTGTGGGTCAACGTGGTGGGCGACAGTTGGGAACAAGTATTCGTCGTCGGTGCGGGTGATCATGTCGGCTATAACGATTACGAGATCAACCAGCCGGCACCCGCTGGCGGCAACCAGTACATCCGTTCGGTGCTCGCCTATCCCACCAGTAGCAGCGGGACGGTGACCATCACCGACGCGGTGCGCACGGCGAACGTCGTCACCTGCACCACCAGCGCGAACCACAATCTGCGGCGCGGCGGACGTGTCACCGTCGCCGGCTTCACCGGCGGTGATAGCAGTCTCAACGGCAGTGTGGTGGTCAGCGAGGTGGTGTCGGCCACGCAATTTCGTTACGCGCAGACTGCCGGCAACCTGACAGCCACCAACGATGGCAGTTCGACACCGTACGATTTCGGCAACGCGATCACCGGCGGGACCTTCTGGGACAGCACTGCGGTTCCGGATGCTTACCGCGGCGATTTTTACTTCAGCGACTACGGCTCCAGTCAACTCGGTCGGGCGGAACTCGACGCCGGTGGCGACATCATCGCCGTGCATCCGTTCGCCACTGGTTCCGACGGTGCCACCGACATGGCGGTCGGCCCCGACGGCGCACTCTATTACGGCAGCTTCGGCGGCGTCATCCATCGTGTCACCTATACCACCTCAACCCAGGCGCTCATCGTCACGCCACTCAACTTGGCAATGAACGAAGGAGGCCAGGCGATGTTTGCCGTGCGTCTGGCTTCTGCCCCGGCCAGCAATGTCGCTGTCACCGTCGCTCGCACCGCCGGAGACACGGATGTGTCGGTCACTGCCGGAGCCGCGCTGACTTTCACCGCTGCCAACTACGCCACCCCCCAGTACGTCACCCTCGCTGCGGCAACGGATGCTGATGCGAGCGATGACACGGCGACCATCCGCACCAGTTCCAGCGGTTTGACCAATGTCGATGTCGCCGTACGGGTCGACGACACCTCGCAAGAGATCGTGCTGTCGACTGCCGCACTGACATTCAACGAAGGAGCCAGCAGCACTTTCACCGTGCAGTTGCTCAGCCAACCAAGTTCACCTGTCACCGTGAACGTGGCGCGCACCGCCGGCAGTAGCGACATCAGTCCGGCCTCCAGCACACTCAATTTCAATTCCAGCACGTGGAACACGCCACAGACCGTGACGGTGAATGCCGCGACCGATGGCGACACCACCAACGACACGGCGACCATTTCGCTGACCGCCACCGGTTTGGCCACTCGCACCGTGACCGTGACCGCAACCGACACCACCACCGCTGCGCCGACGATCACCTCGACCGCCGACACCACCGCGGTGGTGGCTGCCGCATACAGCTATGACGTGAACGCCAGCGGCACACCGGCACCGACCTTTGCCCTGACGGCCAATCCGACGGGCATGACCATCAATGCCACCACCGGAGTCATCAGTTGGACGCCCGGTGCCGTCGGCACTGCCAATGTGACGGTGGAGGCAAGCAACGGCGTGGTGCCGAATGCCACCCAATCGTTCACCATCACCGTTGGCGCTGATCAACCTCCCACCGCCACGATCATCCAGCCGGCCCCTGGTGCGACGGTCTCAGGCGCGACCGCAGAGTTTTATGGTGATGGCAACGATGATGTGAACTGCGTCCGCGCGGAATTTTTCGTCGACAACGTTTTGATTTACAATGACGTAAACTCGGCGAACCACTTCCATGTTGGTGGGACCCATTCCTTGTGGAACACCACCTCCCTCAGCAACGGCCCGCATACATTACGCATGCGGGTCTACGACACCGCTGGCAACAGCGATGATGCCGAGGTAACCGTCACCGTGGACAACGCGCCTGGAGGCGGTGGTGGTGGCGGTTCAGGTGGTTCCAGCGACAGCAAGTGCGGCCTCGGAGCAGCGCTCGCCAGCCTGATGTTCATGCTGCTGGTGACGATGGGATTTCGTCGCCAACGCCCTTAGACCTCGTCACTTCATCGCCGGCACCGGTTCCACGTACACCCCCTGAGCGATGATCACCACGCTTTCTGGCGTGCTCTGTGGCGATAGCGAACCGGTGACCACCACGCTGCTACCTGGTTTCATTCCGGCGACACCGTTCAGCGGGAGGGTGGCGACCTTCCCGTCGCTACCGACGACCTGGACTAGGCAGGTGGACGCGGCGATCTTGGCGGTGGGTTCGCAGCAATAATCCCATGGCGTGTCGCAGTCATCATCCGGGTTGGCGTCGCATGCTGCGATAGCTTTCAGGTCGGCGAGCAAGAACGCACTGCGCTCGGCGATGAAGGGCTTGCTGCGCCCACCGATGCGGCCCTGAACCGTGACCGCGCTGCCCGGCGGC
>JANPLC010000310.1:0-2104 GCA_031426335.1 Planctomycetota bacterium | reverse complement strand
GCCGTGCAGATGGGCCTGATCTACGTCAACCCGGAAGGCCCGAATGGCGTTCCCGATCCGCTCGCCGCCGCCAAGGACATCCGCGAGACCTTCGCGCGCATGGCGATGAACGATGAGGAGACCATCGCGCTGATCGCCGGC
This sequence comes from Planctomycetota bacterium, assembly GCA_031426335.1. Lineage (GTDB taxonomy): Bacteria > Planctomycetota > UBA11346 > UBA11346 > UBA11346 > BOG-1363. The sequence continues at coordinate 1,963 of JANPLC010000310.1, read as the reverse complement.
GGCCATTCGTTCGGCAAGACGCACGGTGCCGCCCCGGCGACACACGTCGGTCCCGAACCAGAAGCGGCACCGATCGAACAGCAGGGCCTGGGCTGGAAGAACAGCTTCGGCAAAGGCGTGGGCGGCGATGCCATCACCAGCGGTCTGGAAGTGACCTGGACCAGCACGCCAACCAAGTGGAGCAGCCACGGCTTCTTCCAGAACCTCTTCGGCTACGAGTGGGAACTGACCACGAGTCCGGCCGGCGCGCACCAGTGGCAGCCGAAGGGCGGCGCCGGTGCCGGCACCGTGCCGCATGCGCACGATAAGAACAAACGCATCGCTCCGGCGATGTTGACCACCGACATCGCGCTGCGCGTTGATCCGGCCTATGAGAAGATCGCGCGGCGCTTCTTCGAACATCCGGAGCAGTTCGCCGACGCCTTCTCCCGCGCGTGGTTCAAGCTGACGCACCGCGACATGGGTCCACGCGCGCGTTACCTCGGTCCCGAAGTGCCGAAGGAAGATCTCATCTGGCAGGATCCCATTCCCGCCGTGAACCATCCGCTGATCGACTCCGCCGACATCACCGCACTCAAGGCCAAGATCCTCACCACCGGCCTGTCCGTGGTGGAATTGGTATCGACCGCCTGGGCCTCGGCCTCGACCTTCCGCGGCTCCGACAAACGCGGCGGCGCCAACGGCGCGCGCATCCGTCTCGCGCCGCAGAAAGACTGGGCCGTCAATCAACCGGCGCAGCTCGCCAAAGTGCTGAAAGCGTTGGAAGGTGTGCAAACGGCGTTCAACGCTGGTGCTGCTGGCAAGAAGGTCTCACTCGCCGACCTCATCGTCCTCGCCGGCGGGTTTGGTGTCGAACAGGCGGCAAAGAAGGCCGGCCACGACATCACCGTGCCATTCCGTCCGGGGCGCACCGATGCCACGCCGGAACAGACTGATGTGGCCACCTTCGCCGTGCTCGAACCGATCGCCGACGGCTTCCGCAACTACCTCAAGGGTCGCTACACCCTGTCAGCCGAGGAACTGCTGATCGACCGCGCGCAGTTGCTGACGCTCACCGCGCCAGAGATGACCGTGCTGCTCGGTGGCCTGCGTGTGCTCGGCACTAATGTCGGTGATGCCAAACACGGCGTGTTCACCGCCAGACCTGGAACACTGACGAATGATTTCTTCGTCAACCTGCTCGACATGCGCACCGAGTGGAAACCAGTGTCGGATGCCAACGACGTCTTCGAAGGCAAAGATCGGACTACCGGCGCCGTCACCTGGACCGCGACACGGGTGGATCTGGTCTTTGGACACCACGCGCAGTTGCGGGCGTTGGCTGAGGTTTACGGCGCCGCGGATGCAGGCCGGCAATTCGCTGACGCCTTCGTGAGGGCGTGGGTGAAGGTGATGGAATTGGATCGGTTCGATTTGCGGTGAGCGAACGCCGAACGGCGGACAACGAACGCCATCAAAGCCCCGAAGGGGCGACTTGCCGCCAGCCCGGGGCGTCGAGCCCCGGGTATGCCCCGATTCCCGTGTGAAAGTCGCGAAGCGACGACGCTCGGTTCGGCGGCGTGTCAACGCCGACGCCGTACGACGCGTGCAGACGCTTCGTAAATCGGGGACTCGCGTCCCCTGCACCGAGCGTCGTCCCGTTGGGACTTCTCATATTTTCATCGCCATTCCCGGGGCTCGACGCCCCGGGCTGGCGGCAAGTCGTCCCGTTGGGACTTGGGAACGATCCGGGCCGAATGCCGAATGCCGAATGCCGAATGCCGAATGGCCGGCCAGTGGTCATCGTGACATCAACGATTGAGTCGGGCTTTCAGCCCTTCCTGGCGTTTTCGGTCGGGTACCCCGGGCGTTGCCCGGGCGTTGCCCGGGCGTTGCCCTGCTCGTTACCCATAAGTCATAGGGTGGTCGTCAGTGAAGCAGAAAAAGACCGCCGGGAGCGCGGCCGCCCTCGGCCGCGCTCCGC
>JANPLC010000309.1:0-2829 GCA_031426335.1 Planctomycetota bacterium | reverse complement strand
GTCGCTTCACCAAGCGCCAGCGGCAGGTCTACGATGCCGTCCTGCGCACGGTAAAAATCATGACCAAAGCCGCCAAGCCCGGCGTCATGCATCGTGCTTGGCAGAATCAGTGCGATGACTTGGTGACCAAGGAATTGATCGGCCTTGGCCTGTTGACCACATCGCAGGTCAAACAACAGGACCCGCTCAACCCCGCGTTCCGCAAATACTTCATGCACGGCTGCGGCCATCACCTGGGACTGGGTGTCCATGACCTTGGCAGCCCACACGTGCCTTTTGCTCCGGGCAACGTGCTGACCATCGAACCCGGCATCTACATCGCCGAAGAAGGCTTCGGCATTCGCCTGGAAAACGACATCGTCATTACCCGCGGCAGCGGCGGCGCGAAGAACCTCTTCGCCGATGTGCCGATTGAGGCTGATGAGATCGAAGCGCTCATGCAGCAGGCGCAGCGTCCCAAGCGCGCAAGCGGCCGTCGCTGATCGCCGACCACAGCAAACCTGAACCGGAGAATTTTGCATGCGTGCCTTGCTCCTCCTGCTCCCACTTCTGGCTTCCGCCGCCGATTTCGCGCGTCCGCTGCGCACCTGGCAACCGGCGGAGGCAGCGGATGTCGAAGGAACCCTTCAGACTGACAGCGTTACACAGATCACCGTGCGTACTGTTGACGGAAAAACCGTGACGCTGGATGCGGGGCGCCTCGGCACGGAGGACCGCCGGTACCTTGCCAACGTGCGCGAGAAAGCCGACGCGCCACGCACCTGGACCTTTAGTAAAGCGTACCAGGGCCGCACGACGTTGACCGCCGCCTACGTCGGACGCATGGGGCAGCAGAACGAGCGGTCGAAGACCTACGTGATCCTCATCCTCGATGACGGGCGTAAGCGCGCCTACCCGCTGGAATTATTTTCACCCAGCGACCGTGAGCACGTCGCTGCGCGGCCAGAAGTACTGACACCTCCGGTGGCGGATCACGACTACACGCTCAACCCCAAAGAATACGCTGCTGGGTGCGATCCTGTGGAGCTGGCCACCACGCCGCACTTCGCTTTTTGGTGGGGCAAAGATGAAAGCGCTTTTGAGAAGGAGGCCGAGAAATGGAAGGACCCCGCCTTCCGTGCGATGAACCTGCGCTATTTTGAGGAAGTGTGGTCCTTTTACCGCGACCGCATGCGCGTGCCGATGCCCCATGCGAAGGATCCGACCAAATTGAAAATAAATGTCTACGTCACCGGCACCGGATTGATAAAGCATAAGAGCGGATTCGCCTTTGGCTCCGAGGCGATCATCATCCATCCCGGCGCGATGCTCGAAGGATCATCGGTCGTGGCGCATGAGTTCACCCATGTCATGCAGTTCTATATGGGCGGATTCAGGGATAATGAATTGGTGGGCTTCTTTTGGGAGAACCACGCCAACTGGAGCGCTTTCCAATTCATCCCGGATTATCCTGCGGCGCTCGAGGTCTATGCCGACCGCGCGCACTACGAACTCAACTCCAGCCGCCACAATTATGGCTCATGGCCGATCCTGCAGTACCTCAGCGAACGCCCAGGGCTTACCCAGGCTTTCCCCTACTCCATTTGGAGCCGTAATAAGCGTAATGAACGCGGAGCTTCACTCGAAGATCCGTTTCAGGTGATCATGCGCTGCGCGGTCGAAGACGGCCAGTTCCGCGGCGATGGAGTCGACGACTTCGGCACCGTGGTCGGCGAGATGGCCGCGCACAACGCGGCGTGGGATTACGTCAATCAGCACCGCCTGGAACAGGTGCGTGGCCCGCAGGAACGTTCGACGCGAAACCGCACCGTGCTCCAGCCAGTCGATGATCGTGCGGGCTGGTTCACGCCCTGGCACACACAAGCGCCAAGGCAGTACGGCTACAACCTGATCGATCTCGTGCCCGACACCGGCGCCAAACGACTGAGTGTCGATCTGCGCGGGTTGAGTGAAGACGGTCAGCACGCTGCTTGGCGCGCGACGCTGGTGGCGGTCGACGAGGTCGGCCGCTGCCGCTACAGCCGTCAGTGGCGCAGTGGCGTTGGTTCACTCGACCTCCGTCCGAGTGACCGGCACTATGTGCTGGCGATTGCCGCCACACCAACCGCCTATGTCCCGCTCGGCTTCCGCATCGGCTATGGGAACAAACGTCGCTTTGTGTACGAGGTCAGTTTCACCAGCTGCAAACCGGCCGATGCACCGCCTCAGACACTGCAACCGGTCGATGAGGCTAACGGCCAACGGCATCCACTCGGTGGTGGTTGGGTGTCGAAAGGCGCCAAGGTCGACGCCACTGCTTTCGTCGGACCCAACGCCCAGGTGCGCGACAGCGCCAAGGTCCAGGGTACTGCTCGCATCGAAGATAACGCCGTGGTGATGAATGCTGCGACCGTCGCCGACCAAGCCGTGATCAGCGGGCGGGCCATCGTGCGCGACAGCGCCAAGGTCGCCGGCTACGCCCGGATACGCGACTACGCGGAAATTTCCGGTCGCGCGCAGGTGCTCGCTGACGCGCAAGTCGCGCGCTACGCCCGTGTCGAAGGCCAAGGCACCGTCATCGATCAAGCACTCCTCCGCGGTTGGGGTGAAGTCCACCTACCCAGACCCTTTGATCAGGTCGCTGGTGGCACGGTTATGGGCGAAGACTTGGAGGTCCATGTCGAGGGCACGTTCGCCGGTGGCATGGCCTACGGCTACCTGAACGGCGATTTCCAGAAAAAGACTATGGCCGAGAACAACCATCACCTCTTTGCCAACTGGATTTTCCGTGAGCGCCAGCCGCTCATCCTGCGCGATTGGAATGCCGACTGCGATGGCCGCCTGCGTGGC
>JANPLC010000308.1:0-4242 GCA_031426335.1 Planctomycetota bacterium | reverse complement strand
CCACTGGCCGAGTGCAACTCGGCGATCCCAGGAAACGCCATGGGTGGGATTCTGGGCCTTTCTGCTCTACCAACGTCGCCCACCGCTTGGCATTACATGGAATCCCGTCGTGGACTGTGTGGTCACATGGCACTCAACAGCCGTTCAGGTGGCGGGGTATCCTTACACCATGCTGAGTCGCGCCTCCTTTTTGTCTTTTTCGCTCAGCGCCCTGCTGGCGTCCGCCTCCACGATCGGCGCGGAGGACAAAGACCAGGACAAAAACCAGGACAGAGCCGGGATCGACTTCTTCGAGACCAAGATCCGTCCGGTGTTGGCCGAGAAGTGCTACGCCTGCCACTCAGTGGAGGCTGAGGCGAAGAAGAAGCTCAAGGGCGCGCTCTACCTCGACAGCAAAGAGGGCGTGCTCAAAGGCGGTGACACCGGCGCTGCGCTCGTCCCAGGCGAGCCGGACAAGAGCCTGATGATCAAGGCCATCCGTTACCACGACGACACCGCCATGCCGCCGAAGGAGAAGATGCCCGATCCGGTCATCGCCGACTTCGAGAGCTGGGTGCGTATGGGTGCGCCGGATCCACGCACTGGTACGCAAGCGCCCAAGGCCGGCCAAGCGATCGCTGAGCAGACCAAGACCCACTGGTCGTTCCAACCGGTCAGCGCACCTCAGCCGCCGGCGGTCAAACAGCAGAAGTGGACCGTCAACGAGGTCGACCGCTTCATCCTCGCCAAACTCGAAGCCGCGAAGATCCCGCCCGCGCCGGCCGCCGACAAACGCATGTTGCTGCGCCGCGCGACCGTGGACCTCACCGGCCTGCCGCCGACCGCCGACGAGGTCGCCGCCTTCGAAGCTGATAAATCTCCTGAGGCCTTCGCCCGCGTCATCGATCGTCTGCTCGCTTCACCCGCCTACGGTGAACGCTGGGGCCGTCACTGGCTCGACGTCGCGCGGTACGCCGACAGCAAGGGCTACGTCTTCCAAGAAGATCGCGCTTATCCGTACGCCTACACCTACCGCGATTGGGTGGTCAAGGCGTTCAACGACGACCTGCCGTACGATCGCTTTTTGCAGTACCAGATCGCCGCTGATCGTCTCGTCGACAAGAACACCGATGAGAAGCGCCATCTCGCTGCACTCGGCTTCATGACCGTCGGTCGGCGCTTCATCAACAACATCCACGACATCATCGACGACCGCATCGACGTGCTCGGCCGTGGCACCATGGGCCTGACCATCTCGTGCTCACGTTGCCACGACCACAAGTTCGATCCGATCTCGACCAAGGAATACTACGGCTTCTACGCGATGTTCTCGTCGAGCGAAGAACCCGGCGATGCGCCAATTATCGGTGCCGCATCGGATCCCAAGCAGACCGAAGCATACGAGGCCGAGAAGGCCAAGCGGGAAAAGGAGCGCGAGGATTTCCGCGCGAGCAAATACGCCGAGCGTTTGAAGGAGCTGCGCAGCGCCGACCTGCTCGCCAAGTACCTGCTCGCGGCGCAGGACGCCCAGGGCAAGGACGACGGCGGTCGCAATGAGATCGTCAACACCCGCAGCCTGGAACGCGCGGTGTTCAACCGCTGGCGTGGTTGGTTGGAGAAGATCGACGCGAAACATCCGGTGCTCGGTCCGTGGAAGTTGATGGTCGCGGATCCTGACGGCGAGTTCGCGCAGAAGGCCAAAGAGCAGCTCGCCAGCAACGATCACGCCTGGGTCAACTCCGTGGTGGTCGAAGCGCTCAAAGGTAAGGAACCGAAGAACCGCGAGGAACTGTCGAAGCTCTATGGTGCTCTGCTCGCCGCCAACGACAGCGAGCAGAAAAACGACGACGGCAACAAAGAGGCCATCCGTCAACTGGTGCGCGGTGACGGCGCGCCGACCGCGGTGAGCTACGACAAGGCCAACGAGGTCCTGAACGGCAAGGATGAGGACAAGCTGCGCGAGTTGCAGAAGAAGGTCGACGAACTCGCCAGCCAACATGCCGGTGCGCCGATGCGCGCGATGGTGTTGGTCGACCGGCCGAACCCGCACAACGTCAAGGTCTTCATCCGCGGCCAGCCAGGCAACCAGGGTGAGGAAGCACCGCGCAAGTTTCTCAGCTTCATTGCCGGCAAGGACGCCAAGCAGTTCACCGACGGCAGCGGTCGTCTGGAACTCGCCCGCGCGATCACCGACCCGACCAACCCGCTCACCGCCCGCGTGATGGCGAATCGCGTGTGGGCCTGGCATTTTGGCACCGGCCTGGTGCGCACGCCGTCCGACTTCGGTCTGCGTACGGAAGCGCCCGTACAACGTGAGTTGCTCGATTGGCTCGCCGCACGTTTCGTCGCCGACGGCTGGTCGGTGAAGAAGCTCCACCGCCTCATCATGTTGTCGGCGACGTATCAACAGTCGTCGAACGGCACGCCGGCAGCGCTTAAGCTCGACCCGGAAAACGCGCTGATCTCACGGTTCAACCGTCAGCGCATGAGCATCGAAGCGATGCGCGACGCGCTGCTCTTCGCTAGCGGCAAACTCGATCCCACCGTCGGCGGCAAGTCGGTCGACATTCTCAAGGAACCGTTCACCGGTCGGCGCACACTCTACGGCTCGATCGATCGCCAGAATTTGCCGGGCATGTTCCGCAGCTTCGACTTCGCCAGCCCCGACGCGCACACGCCCCAGCGTTTTCACACCACCGTGCCGCAGCAGGCGCTCTACCTGATGAACAGCCCGTTCGCGGTCGAACAAGCGCGCGCGTTGGCTAAACGTAGCGAAGCCGCTGGCTCGCCAGAGGTACGCGTGCAGCAACTCTATCGCCTCGCTCTCGCCCGTGCAGCGAGCAAGGACGAGGTCAAACTCGGCACCGATTTCATCAAAGCCCAGGACGGCGCCCCGGCAGAAGCGGAAGTCAAACCGGTGTGGCAGTACGGTTATGGCGCGTTCGACGAGCAGGCGCGCACGCTCACCGGTTTCACCAAGCTGCCGAAGTTCAAAGACAGCGCGTGGCGCGGTGGCGACAACATGCCGGACGACAAACTCGGCTACGTCAGCCTCACCGCCAACGGCGGCCATCCCGGCAACAGCCACGCGCACGCAGCGGTGCGCCGTTTTACCGCGCCCCACGACGGCCTGTTCACCATCAGCGGCACGCTCAAACGTCCGGCCAAGGAAGGCGACGGCATCCGCGCGCTCGCCCTGCTCGACGGTCAGCCACCACTCGGTGAGTGGGAGATCACCACCGGCGACATCGCCACCACCGTTGGCCGCGTCCATCTCAAGGCCGGTCAGACGCTCGACTTCGTGGTCGACTGCAAGAGCGGCCCCGGCTGGGACAGCTTCGAGTGGTCGCCGCAGGTCGCAGGCATCGAAGGCACCAACGGCACGTGGAATGCAGCGGACGGCTTCAGTGGACCGAAGTCCGCCAAGCCCACGCTCAATGCCTGGGAGCGTTACGCCCAAGCGCTGATGATGACCAACGAATTCGTCTTTGTCGATTGAGGTCCCCTATGCTGCACCTGCCACTCTCCCGCCGTCAACTCCTGCAACGCTCCGGCATGGGCTTCGGCGCCCTCGCTCTCGGCAGCTTGATGGGCAACAACGGACTGATGGCCGATGAAGGCTCGGCGCCGGTGTTCCAGAACATGCTGCCGCGTCAGCCGCATTTCCCGGTCAAAGCCAAGCACATCATCCACATCTTCGCCAACGGCGGTGCCAGCCAGGTCGACACTTTCGACCCCAAGCCGCTGCTGAACGAACACCACGGCAAAGCGCTGCCCATCAAGCTCTCAACCGAGCGTCCGACCGGCGCGGCCCTGGGCTCGCCCTTCAAGTTCCAGAAGTACGGCAAAAGCGGCATCGAGGTCAGCGAGATCTTCAAGAACGTCGGCGAGTGCGTCGACGATATGTGCATCATCCGTTCGATGCACGCCGACGTGCCGAACCACGAGCCGTCGTTGTTGCTGCTCAATTGCGGCGATGCACGTCAGGTGCGCCCGAGCATGGGCTCGTGGATGACCTACGGCCTGGGCACGCTCAACCAGAACCTGCCGGGCTTCGTGGTGATGTGCCCCAACGGCTATCCCATTCAGGAATCGCAAAACTGGCAGGCGGGTTTCCTGCCCGGCGTGTTCCAGGGCACCTACCTCGACACCCAACACAGCGACGTCGAGAAGCTGGTCGAGCACGTGAAGCACAACTTCAGCTCGCCGAAGCAGCAGCGCAGCCAGCTCGACCTGCTGCTCCAGCTCAACGAACAACACGCC
>JANPLC010000307.1:0-7846 GCA_031426335.1 Planctomycetota bacterium | reverse complement strand
CGGGCCGCGGCGGTGGTGCTTTCACCCAGGCCCGCCAGGGAATGCGACAAGTCCTCCATCGGCTGCTCGGGCTTGATGTCGGGTTTCAGCGGCTTCGCAGGCATAGCAACTCCTTGAAGGGACCGGCGCTAAGGGGTAGCTGGGGTCCACTCGGTATGACATGGGCTAAGATGGACCGCGGGCCGTGAAGGGCAGCCGTGCCGGGCGTCTGGCGGGTGGTCTTTGTGATACACAGGGAGAGGGACAGCCGTGCGGAGTGCGGGGTGCGGGGGCCAGCGTGGGGAACCTCGCACCTCGCGCCGCTTGCAAGTGCATGAAAACGAAACACCCCGGTGGTCAACCCACCGGGGTGATCTTCAGCTCAAGGATCAGTGAAGATTACTTGTTGGCCGAGGTGAAGTAGGTCTTCGCGCCCTTCGGGTCGGCCTTCATGGTGGCCTTGCCTTCGGTCCAGTTGGCCGGGCACACTTCGCCGTGCTTGGCGACGTACTGGAAGGCCTTGATGACGCGTAGGGCCTCATCGACGTTACGGCCGACCGGCAGGTCGTGCACGATGGCGGCACTGACGACGCCTTCGGGGTTGATCAGAAACAGGCCGCGCAGCGCGATGCCGGCGTCTTCGATCAGCACGCCGTAATCACGGGCGATCGACTTGTTGAGGTCAGCCACCAGCGGGTAGCCCAGCTCGCCCAGACCGCCGTCCTTGCGGGGATGGTTGCGCCAAGCGAGGTGGGTGAATTGGCTGTCTACTGACACGCCCAGGACTTCGGCGCCGATGGCATGGAAGTCTTTGATCCGATCGCTGAAGGCGATGATCTCGGTCGGGCAGACGAAGGTGAAGTCGAGCGGGTAGAAGAACAGCGCAACCCACTTGCCCTTGTAGTCGCTGAGCTGGATTTCCTTGATGCTGCCGTCGGCGAGAACCGCCTGGGCCTTGAAGTTGGGGGCTTTTTTCTGAACGAGAGACATGTGCACTCCGTGAGAGATTGGTGGATGAAAACGAGGGTTTGTGTAGATCCCCGGTGGGCGGGATTGGCATGCTGCCCCCGACAATACGCTGTCAATCGGAGCCTGGGGTGGTTGCGGCAAGGTCGTCGCCAGGAGTCAGACGGCCCAGATGCAAGGCGAACCATCGCTTTACCCCACCCAATCAGCGCGCTACACCCGCTATGGCGGCCACGGATGCCGTCGACCACCACGCCTGGGCCGTGGTCGTAGTTGTTCCCGTTCGCGTTTGTTCGTGCGAGGTCTGATGGACATCCTGGTGGTTGATGACGATGCGCTATCGCTGCGTCTGCTTATCGCCCTGGTCGAGAAGCTCGGTCACCGTCCGATCAGCGCCAGTGATGGGCTGAGCGCGTGGGAGCTGTACCGCAAACACGAATGCCGGGTGGTGATCAGCGACTGGAACATGCCTGGTCTTGATGGAATTGAACTGCTGACGCGCATCCGCTCTCTGCCGGGCTTAGGCTACACCTACTTCATCATGCTGACGGCGCGCAGCGACCGCGAGGATGTCGCTGCCGGCATGGCCGCCGGGGCCGATGACCTGCTGATCAAACCGGTCAGCCGCGACGATCTGGAGGCGCGCCTCAACGTGGCGCGGCGCATCGTCTCGCTGCAGTTGCAGCTGTCGCTGCGGAATCAGGAACTGTCGGCAGTCAATGAGCGGATGCGTCAGGATCTGCAGGCTGCCGTGCGGGTGCAGGAAGCGCTGTTGCCAGTGCAACTGCCGAAGATCGACGGCCTTGACTTCGCCTGGCTCTACCGCCCGTGCGATCAATTAGGCGGCGATACGCTCAATCTCTATCGTCTGGATGAGCACCACATCGGTTTCTATGTCCTCGATGTCAGCGGCCATGGTGTGTCGTCAGCGTTGTTGGCAGTGCAGGTAAGCCGCTTCCTGTCGCCGTTGATCGCCGCCGGTGCGCTGCCCAAACGCGCCATCGCCGAACGTCCAGGCTACCGCTTGGCTACGCCGCTGGAGGTCATCCAGGAACTGAACCACCTGTTCCCGATGAACGATACGGCGATGCAGTATTTCACCATCATCTATGGTCACTACCACATCCCCAGCCACACGGTGAACTTGGCCGCGGCGGGACACCCTGGGCCAATCGTCACCCATCGTGATGGTCGTGCGACCGTGCATGAACTGTCGGGCAATCCGATCGGCTTCTTCCCCAACGACAGCGCGCAGTTCGCCGAGGCGGTCATCGCCTTGGCTCCCGGTGACCGCATCCACTTCATCAGCGATGGTGTGGTCGAGACCATGAGCGAGACGCAGGAGATCATCGGCCTTGAACGTCTGTCGGCCGCGATGGCCGCCGTGGTCGGTGAGCCGCTGGCGGCAGCCCAAGAACGCGTCGTCCTGGCCCTGGCCGAATGGCGCGGTGGAACGCCACCGACCGACGACGTATCGATCGTCACCATCGAACGACGCGGATGATACTGGTCGTATGCACGCCTGCTGACGCCGGGTGCGCGGGACGGGATGGACAGGCGGGCAGCACTGGGATACTCCCCGGCCCGCACGCCCAGGACCTCACTTGTGTCGACCTTGCCTCCTGCCAGTCCTGCCCGCCGTTCTCCGCTGTGGCCCGCGGTGCTGGTCACCATCCTCACCGGGATGGGATTTTCCGGGCTGAAGTTCGTCTTAATCGGTGAGATCGCCTTAGGCTTTGATCCTGCTCATCCACCGGCCATGCCGTTTGTGTGGTTGGATGCCGTCCTGCAGAGCGCCATGGCCAAAGGCACGTTGAAAGAGGCCATCACCCAGGGCTTGGCCGCTGTGCTGACGCTGGGTGTATTGGTCGGCTATTTGGTGAACGCACCGTTGGCTGGGGCTTGGCGCGTGGCGTGGCTGTTCGTGTTGTCCTCGGCCGGTGTCGGGCTGGGCGCGTTGTTGACGTTGTGGTTCAATCCCTGGCTGACGGCGTTGTTCGTCGGCCTGTCCTACGGCACTGCCTGCGCCGCCCGTGGCAAGGTGGTGCCGCTCATCGCGGCTGCGAGTGGTCGTTCCAACACCCTGGTGATGGGCGTCATCAACGCGTCCCTGGTCATCAGTCTCTTGGCCGGAACGGTCATGGGCACACTTTTGAATGAGAAAATCGACAGCGCCACGGCGCGCCATGTGGCGATCTTCCTGTTTGCTGGCTTGGCGACCGTGGTCGGGCTGAAAGTCAATCCGCCGGAAGGTCCGCCCATTCCGTTCTCGGTAGGCATGCGCGATCTGGTCATGGGCACTGCCGTGATGGTACGCGACCGCTGGGCGCTGATTGCCGGTGGTGGCTTGGCCTGGGGCATCGCCTCGGCGGCGGTGCTGGCGGCCTTCATCGATGCGATCGAACGTTTGCAGATGAAGCCGGAGCACGCGGTCATCCTGGTGATTTTTCCGGCCATTGGTGCCATCGTCGGTAACCTCGCATCGCACCGGATGGATCGTAACCTGCATGTGATCGCGGCCTACGTGGCTCTAGGTGCGCTCATCGCCAGTTATCAGATCTTGGTCCAGGGCCCGATCTCAGGCGCGATTTCGTTGGTGTTCCTGGGTGCCCTGTTCGCTGCACCAACCAACGTGTTGGATGCGCGATTGATGGCGTTTGCCGCCGCGCAGGGCAACCCTGGGCGTGGCTCGACGGTAATGAGCTTGGTGCACAATGTTTTCATCCTCGCGATCGGCAGCGGCTTGGCGATTGCGCTCTTTCTGGGCTGGATGCGCCCAGTGGACCAGTTTTATTCCTTGGCCGGGGTCGCGCTCATCACCGCCATCGTCACGATCTGGGCGCACCTCGATGATGGCGATTCTGCGGCGGACAAGAGCGCCGCTGAGGCGAGATGAGGCGGCAGTTTATTTGCTGATTGCCAGTTCGGCGTATTCCGCCGGCAAGGTGACCGCCACCGACGTGCCGAGCAGTTCCAGATTGACCACCAGTTCGAAGTCATGTTGCCGGCGAGCGATCACGCCGCTGCAGCCGGCAAACGTGCCGCTCGTGATTGCGATACGTTTGCCCGGCGCCAATTCTGGTCGCACCACCAACGGTGTGCCGCTGGCGGTGACCAGGGCGATGAGATGACGCAGGTCGTTCACCAGTTCACGTGGTCGGGGCACCTCGATCAGACGCACGATCCGTCGGGTGGAGTAGAGTTCATCGTACTCTGCGCGTCCGCCGACCACGAAGAGGTAACCGGCGATCAGCGGGATCAGGCTTTCCTGCGTCCCTTTTCCTGGGTAGTGCCGTAGCCGGCGTTCAAAGAACGCCACACCAGGAAGCTGACGGGCGCGCAGCGCCTCGATGACTTTTTTTTCCTGGCGCGGATAGGCGTGGACCACTAGCCAGCGGTCCTCGGGCAGTGCCGCACTGAAGCCGGTTGGCCAATCGAGCACGACACCGAGAGAGGTCACCTTTACCGGATTTGCCACGTCCACCCCACAGATGCTCGACGCTGCCAAGCTCGGCCGGTGGCTCAAGCAGCGAACCGTGGGTCGCTGGCTTGCAGCAGCGTGGCGCATTCCATAACCACGCCCCGCCACTGGAGGGCCCATGTTGCATCAGCTCACCGTGCCTGCGCAGGCCGCCGGCCAACGGCTGGATGTGTGGCTCGAATCCGTGCTGGATGGCTGCACCCGCAGTCTGATCAGCCGGCTGATCAAGGATGGCCGCTGCGTGGTCGAACCAGGCGCGTCCAAGGCGGGGCACTTCCTCAAAGGCGGTGAGCGGGTCGCGTTGGAAGTCCCCGAGATCGAGCCGATGGAGGCGGTGCCCGAGGACATTCCGCTGACCATCTTGCACGAGGATCGCCATGTGATCGCGATCGACAAACCGCCGCGCATGGTGGTGCATCCAGCCATCGGCCATGCGCGCGGGACGCTGGTGAACGCCATCCTTGGACGGTACGGCAGTGTGCTGCCGAACGCTGACGGCAGCGTTGAAACGTGGCGTCCCGGCATCGTTCATCGGCTCGATCAGGACACCAGCGGAGTGATCCTGGTCGCGCGTACCACCGCAGCGCTGACCTTCCTGCAGGATGCCTTCAAAGCGCGCGTGGTGCACAAGCGCTACCTCGCGTTGATCGCCGGGAAACCGCGCGCAGACTTCATGGAGCACGCGGGCTGGCTCGGGCGCCATCCGCGCGATTTTCGCAAACGTGCGGTGCTGCCGGAAGGAACCGCCGATGCAAAGGAGGCCTACACCAGCATTGTGGTGCTGGAACGGCGCAGCGGGTACAGCGTGGTGGAAGCGCGGCCGAAGACCGGGCGCACGCATCAGATCCGCGTGCACCTCGCGGCGCTCGGACATGCGGTGTTGGCTGACCCGACCTATGGCCGCAGCAGCACTTGGCCATTGGTGCCGGTGGAAGGTCAGCCGGCGCTGCGCCGCCATGCGTTGCACGCGTGGACGCTCGACGTGCCGCATCCCGATGGCGGACGCTTGAAACTCCAAGCACCGATCCCGGCGGATCTGGCAGCGTGGGTCAGCGACGGATTGTCACCTCGTCCGGTGAAGTGAGCCCTGAACGAATCAATGCAGTGCGAGGTGCGAAGCATCGTACCGCACGACGTTTTTAAGTGAGGCGTTCAGGGAACAACGGCCGGCGTTGCTGCTGGCGCGCTGGCGCCGCTGAGGGTCGCGGCGAGTTTCTTGACGTTCTGATAATACGCGAGCGTGGCTTCGAGTGGCGCGCGTTCGGCGGTGCTTTTGCCGATCGCTTGTTGTTGCCAGGAGATCGCCTGATCCATCAACCCCAGGCAGGAGAACAGGCGGGCCTTGGTGTCGAGGAACCCCGCGTTGTTGGGCTCCAACGTCAGCGCGTGGTTGACCAGCGTCATCGCCACGTCGAGGTGACGGTTGGCCAATTCAGGATCCGTCGCGCGCGAAAAGGCCAAGCTGTTGGCCAAGTCAGCCGGCAGTTCTTTGAGCGGCAGGCGGGTCAAGGTTTCGCGGATCAACTGGGGATCCTCTTGGTATTTCCCGATCGCCAAGCGCACCGAGATGGCTTGCGCGTTCACCGCATCAAGGGCAACGATTTCATCGATCTTCTTCAAGGCCTGAGCGATATCGGGGCTACGACCCTGCAGGAGGCGCTGGAGATCACCTTCCGCCTTGGCGATGGCACCCGCTTTCTTGGCATCAAAATTTCCCGCCACCACCTGTCCGAGCACGCCATCCATCGATGCCGGATGGCCATGCCAGACGACCAGTCCGCCAGCATCGACGATGAAGGCATGGGGAATGCCGTCGACGCCTTCCATGTAGGAGCCGTAGGTCGCCACATCGGCGATGCCGACGTGGTAGTCCATCTTGGCGCCCATCTCGGCAATGAACGGTTTCACCGTCGCTGCATCTTCGTTGCTGACGCCGACGATGTGGACTTTGTCTGCGTACTTCTTCTGCAGTTCGGTCAGGTGTGGGATACTGGTCTTGCAGGGACCGCACCACGTGGCCCAGAACTCCACCACGGTCACGGCTGTGCCGGTTTCAACCGCGGCACCTTTCATCCAGGTGATCTTGGCGAGGGAGGGGGCCTTCTGCCCGACCTCCAGAGCCATCACCTGGCTGAGCATCGCGGTCAGGACGGCGAGGATGGCGAGTAGGCGCATGGCAACTCCAGGGCAGGCAGGCGCTCAGAACGAGATCCACCAGCGGGTTTCAGGCGCGGGTCTATGCCTGGACGACGCTGGCTACAAGGCCAAACGCAGCGCCGCAAACGCTCTGTGCGAGGCGCGTCGCCGTCGTGGCTTTATCCAGCGGAAGTCCGTCGCACGATGGCGCCATGCACGTGGTCCTTGGCATCGGCAATCCTGGCTCCGCCTACGAACGTACGCGGCACAATTGTGGGTTCCTGGTGCTCGACGAGTTGGCACGCCGTCATCGGCTCGACGGATGGAGCAAACGCTGGAACGCGCTGGTGTGCGACTGGCGGTTGCCCGACAGCCTGGGTGGAGGACGTGCGCTGCTGGTGAAACCTCAGACCTACGTGAACCTCAGTGGTGAATCTGCGCAGGCCGTGTTGGCGTTCCACAAGCTGCTGCCCACCGATCTGCTGGTAGCGGTCGATGATATCAACTTGCCGCTCGGTCACCTGCGCCTTCGTCCCGATGGTTCGGCTGGTGGGCACAACGGACTTAAGGATATCGAAGCACGGATCGGCAAAGTCTACCCGCGGCTGCGCCTCGGCATCGGACAGCCGACGAACGATCAGGTCGATCATGTGCTCGGCGCCTTCAGCGACGCGGAGCGTGATGATCTTGCGCTGATGATCGCCAAGGCGGCGGATTGCGTAGAGGGCTGGTTGCGTGACGGGGTGACCGTGGCGTGTCGCTTCAACGGTCCATCACGCCCGGCACCGCCGGCCGCTCCGCCGGCTGCAGGTGGCCCGACAACTGGCGTGCCAACTTCTGATACCCGGACATGACGCACCCCCGCCGAAAGGCGAGGGTGTGGTGATACCAGGTCGTGGGCCGTAAACGGGAGTGATCCCGGCCACGGCGGCCGTCGGCTAACTCCAGCTTACTCGGGAGCGACCTTCTTGCCCTTGCCCTTGCTGGCGAGGCTGCGGTTGTGCTTAACCTTGCCGGTCGCGCGGCGACGCTGGCGGTTGATGATGATGCGACCTGCCTTGGTCTTCATGCGACGGCGAAAGCCGTTCATTTTCCGGCGTTTGGTCGAACTATTGCGGATCTTCAGATGCATAAACGGCTCCGTGGAGGGGCGCGGATGGTGTCGCGCACCTCCTCGGAGTCAAGCTGCGCACAGCACATCCTGACGCGCTTTCCCTGGGCTTTCAGCGTTGGCAGCGCCGGCACCACGTGGTGCCGCGTCCCCCGATCACCCCGCCCGCCAGC
>JANPLC010000306.1:0-8491 GCA_031426335.1 Planctomycetota bacterium | reverse complement strand
CGATGACCTTGAGTTCATCGACCGCATCGAGGTAGCGCGCCAGACGTGGTCCGCAGAAGTCAGAGCGTTCGCTGCGGTGATCGCCGGCAGGGAAGGTCTTGTCGCGCGTCCAGTGGCCGAACAGCAAGCCACGCTGCAGTGGTGAGTAGGCGAGGAAGCCGACGTTGTGCTCCATGCACCAGGGCAACACGTCGTGTTCCGCCTCGGGCTTCACGATCGAGTAAGCGTTCTGCACGCTGTGCAGCGGTACGCCGGTAGCGCGCCATTCGTCGAGCTGGGCGACGGAGAAGTTGCTCACTCCCACCGCACGGATTTTACCGGCCTTCAGTAACTCTGCGCACGCACCTGCCGTTTCGGCAATCGGCACCGGCGTTGGCCAATGGAGCTGGAAGAGGTCGAGCCGTTCGACGCTGAAAGTTTTGAGGTTGTACTCGCAATCGCGCACGACCTCGGCCTTGGTCGCGGAGCTGATGCGCTTGCCGTCCACCAAGTGGTGACCGAACTTGGTGAAGAGCAACGGCCGGCGTTCAGCGGGCAGTTCACGCACCGCCTGCGCCACCGCCGCATCAGCTTTGCCTGCGCCATAAATCGGCGCGCTGTCGATCCAATTCACTCCCAAATCCACCGCCGCATGCACCGCTTTCACAGTGTCGGCGTCGTCCTGATCACCCCACATCCAGCCGCCGGCGGCGAAGGCGCCGAAGCCGACCACCGAAATGGTCATGTCCGAGGTTCCCAAGGTGCGTTTGATCATGGCGCGGGATGATGGTTGGCCGATGGCTGGCGACAACCAGCCTGGGCGCTGTCACTGCTGTGGCTCGCGACAGATCCGCACACCCAGTCTTCATGAACCACCGTCCCGGCCCCCTCATCAGACCACGATGCTGCGCACATGCACTCTTCATCGCTCCTTCCTGTCGCATCTCCATACTCTTCCAGCCCGGTGACGGATCATGAAGCTGACCAATGGTGACCTGAGCGCTCGGAGCATGGAGTACGATGATGGCTTCAGCCAGTGATCCTATGCCTACCGGCACTCCGGGCGGCGGTACTACCACCGTCAGACGGGCGTCGTCAGGCAACCTGCTTGAGAAGCTTGATCACGCGCTGCGCCACGACCCCGCCTTCCAGGTGATGACGGTCGAAGGGACGCACTGGATCGATCCCTTCACCGGCACCCGCGTCCATGCGCCCTTTGGCCACTACGAGTCCGCCCGTGCGTGGCTGATCGCCCAGCAACCGTGGACGCGGGCGCGCTTGAAACCGCTCGCCGAGCTCACCATCTTCCGCTGGCGGCTCTACCTGCACCAGCACGTGGAGCACGATCCGCGCCTGCGGCAGTTCGCACCGGATGGCCGCTGGCTCAATCCGTACAGTGGGCAGTGGATCAACATCGGCGGATTCCAGGGCGCGCTGACCGCCCTGGTCCTACGCGGCATCGCCACGCACTTGGCCGAATGCCAGCAGGCACGTAGCGGCAGCATGCTACCGCAACGGTATCTCGATGAGTTATGTTTGGCCATGCGGCCGGCCGGCAGCAAGGTCACGACACGCATTTCGGGCTGGCGTTCTGCGCATCAGGAACGTTTGCCGTTCGCGACTCCACGGGTCGACGACCCGGAACTGGCCGCGGCGCGCACCACCATCGAAGGTCTGATCAGTCCGCTGCCGTCGATCGAAGGCTTCGGCTTCGCTGTGCACTACGAGCCCTACGTCGGCGCAGGTGGTGATTTCTACGAGTGCATCCGCCTGAACGATGGCCGCGTACTCATCATCATGGGTGATGTCACCGGCCACGGCTTGCAAGGCGCCAAGACTGCGATGGCGGCGCTGGAGGCGCTGCACCTGATCCTGCGTGAGGAACGTCACGTAATGCCGATCGTGGCGCGGTTGAACGAAGCATTGCGCGGAACCCTGCCCAAAGGCCAGTTCGTCACCTTGTTTGCCGGCGTGCTCGACGTCACCACCCAGCGGCTGACCTGCCTGTGTGCAGGTCATCATCCAGCGTTGCTGCTCAGCCTGGATCGCGGATCGGTCATCTCGCGTGTTGGTGGCCGGGCTCCGGCGCTTGGCTTGGTGACCAGCGATGCGCTGCGTCTGAGCCTCGCCCCGGTGGAAGTGCAACTGCAACGGGGCGACGTGTTGTTCCTCTACACTGATGGTCTGAGCGAAGCGCGTGATGGCCTGCAGGAGGAATACGGCGAAGCCCGCCTGATGGCGAGTGTGCTCGCGCACCTGAATCAGCCGTATGACCGGCTGATCTGCAACGTGGTCGCCGACGTGCGCCGCTTTGCCGAAGGGGTACTCGACGACGACCTGACGGTGCTGGCGATCGCGGTGCAGACCGGCACCAGCGCCTCAGGTCGCCACGTCATTATTTGAGCTTCATCAACTCTTCCGCCGTCCACGGCTGGGTGCGTTTGGCTTCTTCGTCGCGGATGGATTTGACGTCAGCCGCCTGCACCGGCGGGGCTTGGTTGCCCCACTCGTTGCGCACGTAGGTCAGCACCTCACTAATCGCCACATCGTCGAGCACGTCCTTCTGCGGCGGCATGATCACTGGCGAAACGAACATCGCGCCGTTGACGGTGATTGGTCCCTGCAAGCCGTGCAACACGATGCGCACCGGTCGTGACGCCGGACCTTGCACCCATTCGGATTTCACCAGCGACGGCGCGAGTCCAGGCAGGCCTTGGCCGTTCGCCTGGTGGCAGGCGATGCACAGTGTCTGGTAGCGGTTGCGACCGGATTCGAAGCGTTTGAGTTCCTCTGCCGGGAGCGTCGGACCAGTCGCGGCCTTGGCCTTGGTGACTTCACCAGACCAGCGTTTCGCGATTCCGCCCAGGCTGATCTGAGCCGTTGGCGTCAGCTTTACCGCCACCGCACCGAGTGCCTGACGCTCGGGTACACCGATGTCCGTCGGCAGATCGCGCTCGCCCCAACCGTCGGCCATGCCAGCGATCACGGCTTCCGCCGTGCCGGCATCACCAGCAGCAAGTTGATTCAAGATGGCGAGTTGGTCCGCGGTCGACGCACGGTGCGCCAAGTTGCGACCGATGAGTTGCTCCATCTCGCCCGGTTCATTCCCGCGCCCAATAAAGGTCGCGCCTTTGCCGCTGAGCGCGCGTTCCTCCAGTTCCACATCATCCCACCACGCGGTGCCCGTCGCGGCCCCCCAGCCGCCGAACAGGCAGTTGATCTCCACTTGTTTGCGTCCGCTGGCTTTGAACTCCAAGGTGATCTTGGTCCAGTCCTTGGTCCCGCTCACGGCTTTGCTCTTATGGTCGCTCCCATGCAGGTTGAACAACGCGCCCATCGCACCCTTCACGTCCTTGGTCTTGATCCAACCACTCAGGCGGTAGGTGCCGTTTGGTTTGACCGGCACGATCACGGTGAAGCTGGCGTCACTGCCATCGGTGGAGGAAATCTGCAGGCACTTGCCGCTGCGACCGCCGTCGACCACTGCGAAAGCCGCTTTGCCACCGTAGGTACGCGCTTCCCATCCTTCCGGACGTTCGCCGTTGGCGGCGTCGAAACCGGGATCTTTGATCAGGTTGACAGGTGCGCTCGGGGCAGTTGGAGCCGTGACCGGCAGTTTTTCTCCCGCTTTGGCCGACGCCGCCAAGTAGCCACGACCATGCGCCGCGACACCCACCAACAGCGCGGTCGGCAGGTATTTGTCGCCACGCACTTCGGGAAGTTGACGCTGCGCGAAAAGTTGTGCGCCGATCTCGTCGTTCGCGGGCAGCTTCGACACGGCGAGGTAGGCCGCGAGACGGACGTTGAGTTCCTTATCGTTGAGGATGCCCGCAGCAGCAACCGCAGCAGCCGCAGCCGGTGTGGCCGGCAACACCTGCACCGCGTTTCGGCGCACGCCGTGCGATGGATGTTTCAGCGCCGCGACGGCAACCGCCAAAGCATCCGCATTGCTGCCATCCAGCGCGCCCAGGCCATGCAGCGCCCACAGCGCATGCACCACGCCGCCGTTCAGACCAATGGCGTCGACAATTTGATCTTTCGCCAAGTCGATCAGCGCCGGTACCACGTCGAGCTTGGCACGTTCGACCAGCAGACGCTGCGCGGTCAACCGCCAGAACTGATTGTCGTCGCTCAACGCTTTGACCAAGTCCGTCACATTATTCGGGTCGAGCGCCTTGCGCATCGCTGGCTTGGCACCCTTCCAGGCGATGCGATAGACGCGACCGCGTTCGGTATCGCGCAGCGGATTGACGTGCGCGCCGCCCTTACCGGTCTCGCTGTCAAAGCCGCCGTGTTCTTTGCGCGGAGTCGGGTTGTGCTGGATGATGAAGTTGTACCAGTCAGCGATCCACACCGCGCCATCGGGGCCGACTTCGGCGTGCACGGGCGCAAACCATTCATCGGCGCTGGCGACCAGATTGCCGCCGTCGACATCCTCAGTCCAACCGCTGCCGTCACGTTTGAGCAGTCCTTGGTGCAGCAAATGCATGGTCGGCTCGGTCAGCAACACGCTGGCATTCCAATAGCGCGGCGGGAAAGACCGCGCGGTGTAGAGATTGGAACCCGCCGCTGCGGTGTAACCGTCGAACACGTCGACCTGGCGGATCTTATCCGTCAGCGGATTGGCGTAGTACTGCTGATCCATGCGTACTGCGCGGCGCAGTTCTTCGTTGCCGGCCAAACCTGGCGTCGCATCAAAATACGGGATCGGAATCGGCGTGTAGCAGTGCTGGGTATTGTTGGCGGTTGAACCGAACAGCTCGCCGGTCTCGCTGATGCCGAGCCCCCAGGTGTTGTTGTTGAACTGACTGAGGAACTCCATGCGGTCGCCGGTTTTACTCATGCGGAACAAACCACTGCGGAAGTTCAGCGACTTGCCACCGACCTTGCCGTTGAAACCGGAGTAGCCGACCGAGCCATAAATCTGATTGTCGAGACCATAGCGCAGATTCGACGGGCCGGCATGCGTGTCGCCCTTGCTCCAGGCATCCTGCAGCACTTCACGGATGTCTGCTTGGTCGTCGCCGTTGGTGTCCTTGAAGAACAACATCTGCGGCGCCTGCGAAACGATCAGGCCACCATTGGCGAACACCAGGCCGGTCGGGATGTTGAGCTTGTCGGCAAAGATGGTGAACTTGTCGAGCGTGCCGTCGCCATTGGTGTCCTCGCAAATCTTGATGCGATCGTTGCCCTGCCACAGCTCAGTGTACTTCGACGGGTAATCGACGCTTTCCGCCACCCACAGACGACCGCGATGATCCCAGGTAAACGCGATCGGCTTGACCACCTGCGGTTCAGCCGCCATGAGCGTCATGGTGAAACCCTGTTCTGTCTTGGTGTAATCCTGCGAGTCCGTGGGCGAGAGCGGCAACTGGTACTTCGGCGCCGGCGATCGTTTTTCGTAGTTCTGCACCGTCGCCCGTTCTTCGTACTGCAATGGTGCACGCTGCGCCTTGGCGAATGGTCCCTGCAAGTCAGTCAGCACCGGCATGCCCTTGCCGCCCGCCGCCCACGCCACACCACGCGCCATCAAATCGACAAACGCCGGAGCCATCCACGTGCGTTCATCGTGTCCCGACGCGGTGTAGAACACCCGGCCCTGACCATGCGTGCGCACCCAGGTCCACGGCTCACGCTCGTTCTTGCCCTTGGTTACGCGGTACATCAGCACCGTGCGATCGAGCTCGTTGTGCTGATCGTGGACATAGGTCTCGTCCCAGGTGTCGAAGCCGGAAAATCCCCGCATCGTCGGATGCTCGCGATCGGCGATCATCGCCTTGAACACCTCAATGCCGTGGCTCTTGAAACGCCCGCCCATCAGCTTGATCAGCTCCGGGTTCTTACCGAAACAGGCCGAGGCACAGTGCACCGGCATGAAGCCCTTGCCGCCGGCGACGTAGTCGAGGAGCGCTTTTTCCTGCTCGGGAGAAACCCCGCCGATGTTGGCGTAGACCATCAGCACATCGTACTTGGCAAGATTGGCCGAGTTCAGGTCGCCGAGGTTCTCGGTGTAGCTGACCGCAATGCCGCGTTCAGCGAGCGGCGCTTTGATCCAGCCGAAACGCTGCTCGGGCTGGTGGTGCCCTTTGTCACCAAGGAACAGCACGGAGAGCTGGTCGGCTGCCGCAGCAAACGATGACAGGACGGTCAGTGAGGCGACCAACAGGCAGATGAACCAAGCGCGCATAAATGTCCTTTTCGAAAGCAGTGGCAAGCAACGTAACGAAGTATGTTATGGGCGACGCTAACGAACGCGGCAGCGCTTTCACTGCACATTCCCAGTGTCTCGTTGACTGATCCCATCGTACTCCACTGACGGTGAATCCGCTACGTAGGCATTTCACCCGGGAAATTTGACATCTTCTTGCACGGAGCGCGCTGAGAGGTGCACAATGCCCGCGATGCCGGTAAACCGGGACGCCTCAGCGATCAAACAAGGTCTGCACCCGACGCACCGCCGGATCGACCTGAGCATCCCATGGAAAACGTCCGCCTGTGTCAGACCAAATCACCTGCCAACACGGAAAAACGCGCGGCAGCGCGCCATAAAACCACACCGCAAATCCAAGCTCTGCGCGGAAGTGGCGTGCCGCCACCGGGCGCATCATCACCGAGCGTCCAGGCATCAGATCGCTACGCGGCGTTTCGCAGATGAAGCGTCTGCCAGCCTTCTCCAGCTCCCCGATGGTGTTGATCAACGCGGCGGATTGCGGCAGCGGCAGACCGACCACCAACAGCTCTGGTACCTCAAAGGTGTAATAGAGACCGACCGAGAACGCATACGGCGGCGTTCCCTGCTGCTCATCGGCTTTGATGCCGGAGATGTGCCAGCCGTAGTCCTCGACATGACTGAGCACCGTGCGCTCGTTGTCGTCGGTTGGTTTAGGCAGGATCAGATCGATGGCGGGCATGGCATGCGATACCGGACGGAGACGGAGACGTCCACGGTTGTTCCTGGTTTCATCGTAATCGTGTCGACAGACTGGCTGAATCTGGTCTACCGCGATTCTGGTTGCGACACCCTGGGAGAGGCGAGCCCCAGCTCGCCTTCCTTGAGTCTTCTCAAATACCCACAACTACGCACGGTAACCGCCATGTTGAATCTGTTCATCGACGCCGACGCCTGCCCCGTGAAGGACGAGGCCTACCGCGTGGCCAAACGCCATGGCTTCACCGTCAGCGTGGTCGCCAACCAGTGGATGAACATGCCCAACGATCCCAACATCCGCCTAGAGGTGGTCGACGACGGCTTCGACGCCGCCGACAATTGGATCGCCGAGTACTGTGAACGTGGCGACGTGGTCATCACTGAGGACATCCCCCTCGCCGCACGCTGCATCGCCAAAGGCGCGCGCGTACTGACCGGGCGTGGAAAAATCTACGACGAGAACTCCATTGGCGGCGCCGTGGCGGCCCGTGAGTTGATGCAGTACCTGCGTGAGGCCGGGACGATCAAAGGCGGGCAGAAGCCGATGCAGGACGAGGATCGCCGGGAGTTCGCGATGGAGTTGGAGAAGATGATGGTGGCGGCGAAGAAGTCGGTGGCGACGCCTCGCGGAACCTGACCAACGCCGGACCACAGAACCAGCCGCCGGGAGCGCGGCCGAGCGCGGCCGCCCCCGGCCGCATGCGGCACAAACCACGACCACCAGTGATGTTTGCGGTGCCAACGAGATTGTCTTTTATGACGATGCCTTGCCCTGCGATCGGTCACCGACGTAAAGGAATGCGGCCGAGGGCGGCCGCGCTCCCGGCGGATGCATCTGCTTTTTCGTCGCGCTACACTCACACCACCGATCACCAAACGACGAACCCCGGAGCAAGCTCCGGGGTTCGCTTCTGATCTTCGATTGGACCGGATTCAGTCGATATAGACGGGCGTCCATCCCGATTGGTCGGCAAAGATGCGGATCGCGGTGATCTGCTTATCCGCGCACAGCTTGAAGTAGTGCCTATAGTTCGCCGGCACGGTGATGAAGTCGCCTGGATGCAACTCGGCGTCGATCGGCTCGCCGTTTTCAGGGTACAGCGTGAACACACCGCGGCCCTGGACGATGAAACGGACTTCGTCGTCGGTGTGCAGGTGCTTCTTGTCGAACTTGGCCAGCATCACGTCGATGTTCGGGGTGTCCGGGTAGAGCGTCACCACGTCGGCGGTCTTGTAGCCGCGAGTCTTGTAAAGGCCCTGGATCTCCTGGTCGAAGGCCTTTAGCACCGCCTGCTTCTCGGCGTCGCTGAGGTTGCGACTGCTCAGGCTCGCCGGCAGGCGCTCGGTGCCCCACTTCTCGTAGATCACGTTCGCGGCCTTGAGGGCCTTCGAGACCTCCGCCGGATCGGTGACGGTACGCTTGGAATTCACGAAGGTGAGGGTCGCCATGACGGGTGCTCCTGTGGAATTGCGGACGTTATTCCGCACTGGGGGTTTTCCAGAGCAAAGAGCAGTCGACGCACACGAACAAGACACGAGCGACGATGCCTTCCCCTGGGGGCGTGGGCGGCCCGCCCGCGCGGT
>JANPLC010000305.1:0-9721 GCA_031426335.1 Planctomycetota bacterium | reverse complement strand
AGCTGCCGACGTGGCTGAGGACCTTGCTGAAGACGTCGGGTTTTTCCCACGCCACGGTCCAGGCGCAGATGCCGCCGGAGCTGATGCCGCCGATCGCACGGTTGCGCGCGTCCGTAGTCAGCTTCACGGTCTTGCCGACCTCGGGCAGGATCTCTTCGATGAGGAAACGCGCGTAGTCACCGCTGAGCGAATCGTACTCGACGCTGCGGTTGTTGGGTTTGCCGTCCCAGCCTTTTTTCTCTGGCAGGGTTTCGGACTTGTGGCCGGGATTGAGGAAGATGCCGACCGTCGGTGGCATCTCACCTTTGTGGATGAGGTTGTCGAACACCGTCGCGACGCGGTGTTCGCCTTTCTCGGCGATGTAGGCGTGGCCGTCCTGGAACACCATCACCGCGCACGGCGTCGTGCCGTCGTACTGCGCTGGCACATAGACCCAGTACTGGCGGATGGTGCCGGCCAGGATGGTGCTCTTCCACACACCTTCAGTGACCTTGCCCTGCGGCACGCCGTCGACGCGTTGGGAATCGGGGCCGAGGTCGTACTTGGTCGGCTTGGCCGGTTCTTCGGCGTACACGCAGGCCATGGCGAAGGCGAGGCTGACGGTGAGCAGCGGGCGGATCATGTGGGATTCTCCGGAGGTGGGACGCGGGGTTTGGCGGTGAGCAGCGGTGGGCTGGTCCAGGACTTGGTATGAGCTTCTTCCTGGTCGGTGTCTTGGCGTTGTGGCTGGCCCTCGTGCCGGAGCAGGCGGCGGGCCTCCAGGCCGAGGCGTCGGCCGATCTGCTGTTCCTCATCCACCACCACCGACGCGCCGGCGGAAATGATCTCAGCGGCATAACGATGGTAACGCGCGCGGGCGATGATCGGGATTCCCGGCGCCAGGGCGCGTACCTGATGGATCACAGTGATGACCGTGAGGTGGTCCGGCAGCGCGACCACCACCGCCAAAGCATGCCCGATGTGCAGGTGCTCCAGCAGTTCGCGATTACGCGCGTCGCCCATCACCGCGGTGAAACCACGGTCTTTCGCCACCTGGACGTTGGCCTGCTGAAAATCGATCACCGTCAGCGGCACGGCGTGGCGAACCAGCGGTTCGACCAGTTGCTGCCCGGCGACGCCAAAGCCGACCACCAGCACCCCAGGGCCGGCATGGACGACATCCGGATCGGTATGGTGCCGCGCGTGCTGGTGGTGACGGCGTGGCGTGAACTGGCGTCCCAGAATCGGCGCCAAGCGCACCAGATACGGGGTCAGCAGCAGCGACACGATCGAGACCGACACCGCGAGGTTGAACAGCCATTGGTCCTGAGCGCTTGCTCCTGGGCGATGGAACACCTGCTGAGCGACGATGAAGGAGAACTCACCGATCTGGGCCAGGCACACCGCGGTGGCGACGGCTTCTGGCCACGGGTGGCGGAAGGCGCGGATGATGATCGCCACCAGCAGGGTCTTGCCACCGATCACCAGCGTACCGGCGATGATCACCGCCAGCGCATTGTCGGCGATCCACTGCGGATTGCCGAGCATGCCGATGGAGACGAAGAACAACGTGACAAACACCGTGCGCAGGGGGCCGATGTCAGCGCGCGCCTGCATCGCGTAGGGCGATTCCGCCATGACCATGCCGGCCATGAAGGCGCCAAGCGCGGGCGAGATGCCGAATTCGTGCGCAGTCCACGCCGACCCGAGCGACAGCAGCGCGGCCAGCAGGATCAGCAGTTCACGGCTGCCCAGCAGCGCCGAGGCGCTCAGCACTCGTGGCAGGATGTAATTGGCGATGACCCAGAACCCGGCGGTCATGCCCAGGAACAAGCCCGCGGATCTCGCCATGCCGATCAGCAGATCAGGCACGCTGACCGCGCCGCGATCAAGCATGCTGATCACTAGCACCAACGGGATGACGGCGATGTCTTGCAGCAGCAGGATGCCGAGCGCGTTGCGTCCATGGACGCTGTCGATCTGCCCACGATCGGTGAGCACGCGCAGCACGCAGGCGGTGGAACTGAACGCGACGATGGCGCCGATGCCGATGGCGGCCTGCGCGCGTAAGCCGAACAACGACGCGATGGTTGCCGCCACCGCCACGGTGACGCAGACCTGCACCGTGCCGCCCAGCAACCCGACTCGGCCCAAGCGCCACAAGCGTTTGAGCGAGAACTCCAAGCCGATGGCAAACAGCAGCAACGCGACGCCCAGCTCGGCCAGACTGGCGACCGCGCCTTCCTGACCGCTGGCTATGCCCAGAGCGTTGGGACCGAGCACCAGTCCGGCGAGCAGGTAACCCAACTCAGCGCTCTGCCCCAGACGTTCGAACACCACACCCGCGACGAAAGCCGCGCCGAGCAGGACGAGCACGCCACTGAGGATGGTCCAGAAATCCATGTGCGTCGCACTCTTGGCGATCGCTTCTCAGACGCCAGAGCGGAGTCGGGCTATCGGCGGTCCCACCAGGTGAGAATCGCGATGCCGATGCAGCCGCAGGGGATGGCCGCTACCAGCAATGCCGACAACCAGAACAGCAAACCGTCTGTCGCATTGACGCGGAAGGACGCGGTCTCGGCCTCGGGGATGGCGGTGGCGCGTTCGCGGCGCAGCAACCAGCGAGCAGCATCCACCAGCAGATCGGCGTTGGCGAAACGGCCCTGCGAGAGCACGCCGTCGCTGGCCGCCTGACGGCTGCCCCACACCACCAGCCGGGCGCCGCGGTCATCGCGCACGCTGGCGTCGGTCTGCAGCGATTCGATCGCCCAGGCGAGCGGCAGCGCGGCTTGTTTCGCCAGGGCGTCTGGCACCTGGAACGCTTCGCTGCGCGCCTTGGTCCAGGCATCGGCCGGCGCGCTCTGCAGCAACGGCAGCGCCGCGAACGGCGCGGTGCCGAGCGTGGCGTAGGCAGCTTGTAGGCGTTTGGCGACCTCGTCGGGCATGTTGCCGGGTTGCAGCACCTGGACCGGCGAGGTCCACGGACTGACCACACTCTGTCCAGAGGTAGCGGCGCGCGCGGTGAGCGGATGTTCGGGATTCAGCAGCTCGCCATCGAGCAGCAGGTTGTGGTGCGGGAAGGCGGCCTCCTGGCCCACTGCGTGATGGCGCAGGCTGACGACGATGCGCGGCGGCAGGTTGGCTCCAGCGGGACCAAGTGCAGCCACCAGATCGCCGGTGGGGTTCATCGCTGGACGCAGATCCGCCGGCAGCGCCGCACCGCACAACACCCCGCGAGCACGCAGCGCCAGACTGAGATCGAGCGGCGCGCGATCATCCAGCAAGGCGAGGGTCGCGCCGCCATCGGCGAGGTGGACGCGCACCGGCTCCAGATCTGGACCCAGCGGCGCCACCGGCCCAGGAATCAGCAGCAGGGATGATGCCGCGATCCGACCACCGCGCGCCGGTTCGACCGGCGTGACGACGAAGCCGGCCAGCTCCAAGGAGCGGACGAGTTGATCAGCACCGTCATCGGGCCCGCCGCCCAGGCGCAACTCGCCATGGCCCTGCAACAGGCTGATGGTCGGCGGGTGGGGATCAGCCAGCGCCACCAGCGCCCCACCGACATCGCGTTGCAGTACCTGCCGGGTGCCGTCGTTGAGCGGAATGCGGAAAGCGCGACCGCTCGACGGCCGCACCACGTACACCGCGACGCTGGCCTCGCGGTAGCGTTTTTCGAACTCGGCGAGCGTCGGCTTGTGCAGTACTGGGTCGATGTGCCGGTAATCGATCTTCGGCGAACGCTCTGCCATCAGCCGCAGACCATCAGCGATCGGCCGCGCCACGCTGTCGACCGTCTGTGGCCAGATGCTCACCAGTTCGAGCGGCTCCTGCTGTTGTTCCAGCAACGTCACCAACGCGGGCGACAACGAGAACCGTTGGTCGGCGCTCCAGTCGACGAACAGTTTGCTGCGATCGGCGGCGGCGACGGCGATGGCGAGCACCGCGAGAATGAGCAGGGTTTTACCGCCGAGTTGGCCGAGGCGGACATGCCAAGCGTTGGTTGTTGCCTTGGTAGTCATGGGTGCGAGGTGGGAGGTGCGAGGAGCGAGGTGTTTTGTGCGCAGGTGGCTGGCGTCGAGCGCCCGTGCCGTGTGCTCTGAAGTTCCGCAGGGAGACTTCCGCACGAGAAATCCTCGCACCTCGCACTTCGCACCTCGCACCGTTGATCAACCATGGATCCTCCGCGCCAACAACGCGCTGTTCGCCAGCACTAAAAATGCCGAGGTCATCGCCAGCAGGTAGGCGACATTGCCGAGACGCACCTCGCCACGCAGGAACGGTTCCAGCCGTGGACCGAGGCCGATCGCTTGGCCAAGCGGATAGATCCACGCATCACGTTCGGGGATGCCGACCAGGATCAGCACGGCGATGGCCCCGAAGGTCAGCACATAGGCCGCGATCGGACTGTCGACCAGCAGGCTGATCCACACGCCGAGCGCGGCAAAGAACGCACATTCAAGCGCCAGCCCCAAGTACCCCGCGAGGAGATGCGGCAGCTCCACTGAACTGATGAACATCAGAATCACGGGCTGCACCAACGTCGCGACCAGCAACACCAGCAACACCGCGAGCGCGGCGCAGAACTTGCCGAGCACCAGGTGGTGCTCGCGGATCGGCACGGTCAGCAACAGTTGCATGGTGCCCTGCGTACGCTCCTGCGCGAAACTGGTCATGGTGATCGCCGGCGCCAACAGGGCGAGGAACAGCACCCCCAAATCGAGCGACTCGACGTAGAGCGGCAACGCCGAGCCACTGGTGCCATGCACGCTATCGAGCGTACGCGCGAACAGGCCATTGGTCAGCAACGTCCAACACGCCAGCACCAGCCACGCCAACGGCGTAGTGAAGGCGGCGATCACGTCGCGACGGGCGATGGACCAGGTCGGCATGTCTGTGGGATAAGCGCCTATCCCCGGTACGCCTAGCACCATTCGTCGACACCGGGGCGAAGATCCTGACATGCGGTGACCAAACGCTGGTGTTCTCGCAACCCTCGCCCATGGTTCCGACGCACCGCCGGAGTCCGCCATGCGTCATATCCTGCTCCTTGTCTCCCTGATCACCTGCCTGCCGGGAGCCGATGCCGCGCTGTCAGACGAGGAGATGGTGGCCATGGCCACCCGTCGCGTCCGCAACAACGACCTGGGTTTCACCGCGGAGCATTGGGCCGAGATCCGCCGCAACACCGAACGCGACACCAAAGACTGGGTGGTGCGCATCCACACGCGGGGAAAAGCTGCCGACCAACGCACGCCCGTCCGCTTCAAGGTTCTGGCGGGAAACTCTCCGTCACTCTCGGATCAGTACATCCCAAGCCTCATCATCGACGCGTGGTTCATCCGCGATGACTTCGGCACGTGGAAGATGGAGTGGAAATACAACGTCGATCAGACCTTGGCCGAACGGGAGAAGAGCAAAGCGGTCTTGGAAAAAGTCGGCAAGCAGGTCCCTGACATCCAGTTCGTCAGTACGCTGCCCACTCTGCTCAAAAGCAAAGTCTTCGCCGCCCAAGTGCAATTCCAGGGTGGTGCATACCGCGACGATGATCAGAACGGCATCGGCGAATACGCCGAGGATCTGGAAGTCCTCAGCGGCGATCGGAAAACCAAGAATGGCACGACGTTGACTTTCTTGACCAAGAACCTGGCGGCGGATCTGACCAAGAACACGATCTTCCATCAGATGCTGACTGATGGACACATGGGGTTCTGGCTCTTCGCCTACAGTCCGATCAACGCCAAGACCCTGATCATCACCCACGAGGGAAGCCTGCTGGAAGCCGATGGCACGGTGCTGCCCAAAACCGTCGGCGAAGCCAAAACCGCGGTGGGCAAAGCCCGAAAGTACGATTCCCCCAGGTGACCTGATCAGCGCGGCATCATCGTCTCTACCCACCGTCCGATCAGATCCATCTCCAGATTCACCGGCATGCCCGGACGTAGTCCGGCCAACGTGGTGTGCATCAAGGTGTGCGGCACCACGGCGATCGAACAGCGTGCGCCGCGACAATCCCAGGTGGTCAGGCTGACGCCGTCGATGGTGATGGAACCTTTCTCGACCACGCGCACGGATTTGTCATCGGGCAGGACGAAGGTGAAATTTTCGCTGTCGCCTTCTTTGTGGCGGTCGAGCAGGCGGCCGACGCCATCGACGTGACCGCTGACCAGGTGGCCGCCCAAACGTTGGCCGAAGGCGAGGGCGCGTTCGAGGTTGACCTTCCGTCCGACGTTCCAGCCGGGCAGCGTGGTCTTGCGCCGGGTCTCGGCGCTGACGTCGAAGCGCGCCACGTCGCCGTCCAGGCGTGTCACCGTCAGGCAGACGCCATCGACGGCGATGCTGTCGCCGAGGCGCGTGCCCTCCGCCAATGGTCCGAGCGCGACGGTGAGGACGCTGCCCTGATGGCCGTGTTCGACCGCGGTGAGACTGCCAACGTGTTCGATGATGCCGGTGAACATGATTGGCATGTGAGTCGATGACGTCGGGATTGGCAAGTCCGGAAGTCCGGAAGTCCGGAAGTCCGGAAGTCTCGGATGATGACACCGGTGGTGATCCTGGTCGCGATAGAGACACGCCCCACAAGACCTCCGGACCTCCGGACTTCCGGTCCTCCGGACCGTGGCAATGATCCCCGCCATGCAGGACGTCCCCTGGCAGGAACATCTCGCCGCCGAACACGGTGCGCTGGCGGCGCCGACGCTGGCGTTCGTCCAGCATTTCCTTCAGACCCGGGCAGGTGAACCAGGGATCGCGTCACGGGTGGCGGCGGATCTGCGCAGCTTCCTGTCGTCGTGTATCGATCCGGCGCATATGCTGGGGTTGTGGGCGCAGGACACCACCAGCCTGGCGCTGTTGCTGCGCTTGGGCGGCATCAGCCGCTACGGCTTCCAGGTGGCGTGCCGTCATCCCGGCGACTTCACCATGATCGTGCGCGAAGGGCAGCACCGGCAGGTGTGGGGCAATCGGCTGATGTTCACGGCCTTGTTGGCCGAGATGAAAGCCACGCCGGATCGCAACCAGGAGCGCCGGGTGCTGGCGCGCTTCAAACACCGGCATTTCCTGCGCCTGATCCTGGGTGATCTCTCCGGCGTGCTCGGATTCCCGGCTTTGGTGCATGAACTGTCGGACGTGGTCGACGTGCTGGCGCAGGCGGCGTATGCCATGGCCGAGAGCGCCGCGCTTGCGCGTTTCCCCGCCATCGCTGCTCTGCCGCTGGAACAACGGCTGTTCTCGGTCCTAGCGATGGGCAAACATGGCGCGCGTGAACTGAACTACAGCAGCGACATCGATCTGATCTTCCTCTACCGCAGTACTGCGGGAGGGCTCGACGACACATCCTCGGATCTGCACGACTACCACCAGCGCCTTGGCCAGGAGCTGATCCGCATCTTGGAAAATCCCTCCGACGATGGCCAGCTGTTCCGCGTCGACATGCGCTTGCGACCAGAAGGCGATCGTGGCGAGCTGGTGCTCTCGGTGCGTGAGACCATCGACTACTACTACAGCGTCGGGCGGCCGTGGGAGCGTCAGGCGATGATCAAGGCGCGTGCCATCGCCGGTGACCTGGCGCTCGGTCAACACCTGGTCGATGAACTGCGGCCGTGGGTCTATCCGCAGGAACCGGAATGGGAGACACTCGACGAATCGCGCTCGATGCGCCGGCGTATCGAAGAGCGCGCGCAAGAAGCCAACGTCAAGACCGGCGCCGGTGGCATCCGCGACATCGAGTTCCTGGTGCAGTATTTTCAGCTGGTCTATGGCGGACGCGATCCGGAGCTGCGCAACCGCGCGACCTTGCCGACGCTGCGCCTGTTGGCTGATCGTGGCACTATCCCAGGACACGACGCGCGGCGCCTGGAGGAGTACTACATCTGGCTGCGCGTGGTCGAACACCGCCTGCAGATGTGGGAAGATCGTCAAGAACATGAACTGCCGGCAGCTCCTGCGCAGCGTACGGCGCTGGCGTGGCGCTGTGACGTCACAGGCCCGGATGCCCTCGAACGTTTCGATCGCCGGCATACGCAAGTGCGCGCCCGCGTACGTGAGATCGTCGCGCGGCATTTCCTGGCGACCACGCAGGAAGAAGACGCGATGTTGGCGCTGGTGGTGCAAGGCGAGGCCGACGAGCGCCTCGCCGGGAAATACCTCACCAAGGCCGGACTCAAGGATCACGTCAAAGCTTGCGCCAACCTGCGCAAGCTGGCCGCGGAGCCCTTCTTCGTCCTCAGTCGTGGGCGCACTGAGCGCAGTCTGAGCAAGATCCTGCCGCTGCTCCTGCATCTGGTAAGCCAGAGCCCGTCGCCAGATCAGGCGTTGGCGAACTTCACCCGCATCGTCCAGGCGGTGGGCGGGCGCGCGACATTTTATGATCTGCTCGGTCAGCAGGCCGAGATCCTGACGTTGTTCGTCGACCTGGCCGCGTGGTCGGAGTTCCTCGTCACCCTGCTGCACGATTTCCAGGGCCTGCCTGACGAGTTGATCGATACGCTCAATCAGCGGCCGCGCGGTTCAGCGGTGTTGGCGAGCGAGGCACGTTCGCTCATCGCTGGCCTCACCAGTCCGGCGGAACCCTTGGCGTTCATGGTCGCGCGTGAGACCGCCGCAGTGGCGCTGCGTGATCTCGAAGGCCTGTCGCAAGCGGAGGTCGGCCGCCAACTCAGCTCAGTGGCGCAGGCGGTGTTCGGCGCGTTGCTGCCCAAGGTCATCGCCGAACGCGCCCACGAATGGGGAGTGCCGCTGGAGGGGCATCGGCCGACGCGATTCGCCGTGCTCGGCCTGGGCAAACTCGGCAGCCGCGAACAGACCTACGCCAGCGACATGGACGTGTTGTTCGTCTCGGACCCAGGGGGCAAATGCCCGCGCGCTGATCACGATGGCGACGAGTTCTGGACCCGCGTCAGTCAGACGCTGATGCGCGTGATGCAGGAAGGTCGCCTCTACGAAATCGATCCACGCCTGCGGCCGTGGGGCGATGGCGGGCCGCTGGTGGCGAATACCGAGGCGCTCACGATCTATTGGCGCGAGCGCCGCGAACTGTGGGAACGAATGGCGATGTTGCGCATCGCGCATCTGGCTGGTGATCCGCAATTGGGTGGCGAGGCTTTGACCCTCATCCGCAACGCCGCGTTCACCCAGCCGCTCGACGGCAGCGCCGCCACTGAAGTGCGCGACATGCGCCGGCGCTTGGAAGAAAGCGTCGCCGGTCGCGATCACGTCAAACGTGGTTGGGGTGGCTACGTCGACCACGAGTTCACCGCGCAGTACCTCAGCCTGGGACTCGATCCCGCAGCCATGCCGATCGGTTGCGACATCGAAGGCATGTTCGTGCGACTCGCCGAACTCGGGCGCATGCCGCCTGAGGCCGTGCCCGAATTGACCGCCAGCCTGCGCACCCTGCGTTTCGCCGAAGCCCGTATGCGCCTAGCCGCCGGCAAAGCCATCAGCAGCCTGCCGACCGATCGCGAAGCGCGTATGCACCTGGCGAAACGCTGCAATTATCCCGATCTGGCGGCGTTCGACTTGGCGCTGCACTTGGCGCGTGAGACCGGCAGACGGTGGTTTGATCGCTTGGTCAAGTGAGGCGGAACGCGCCAGCAGCGCACATGGCGCGATCGGCTCGGGGCCATACAAGTCCCTGCACCTCCCAGGAGCATTCATGCCACGATTCGTCCTCCTGCTTGCCCTGGTGTTCGCGCTCCCGGCCGCCGAGCCGCTCAAGATCGGTCTGCTCTGCACCGGCTCC
>JANPLC010000304.1:0-4915 GCA_031426335.1 Planctomycetota bacterium | reverse complement strand
GTGCGATGTCCGATGTCCGATGTCCGATGTCTGGCTGTCCGACATCGGACATCGGACATCGGACATGTTCAAGCTATCGGCAGTTCGAGTACGAACGCCGCGCCGCCGTCAGCGGGGGCATCGCAGCGCAAGTCACCACCGAGTTGGCGCGCCAAGCGCCGGCTGAGGGCGAGCCCGAGACCGATGCCCGGCGCAGTGGTAGCGGCCTCGGCGGCGGACTTGGCGAAGGGGGTGAACAGCCGGCGCCGCAAATCGGCGGCGATGCCGGGGCCATGATCGCGCACGCTGAATGCCGCTAAGGCACCGTGACGCGTGACGGTCAGGTGCAGGCGACGATCGCTGGCGGTGGTGGCGTACTTGCAGGCGTTGTCGACCAGGTTGACCAGGATGCGCTCGACCGCCTGCGCTTCGCCACGGATGGCCAGGGGGCGAAGATCGGCGGCGATGTCCACCACCAGCTCAAGGCCGGCGCGCTGGGCGCGTTCCGTGAGGCGGCTGTGCATGGCGTCGATGAGGACGGCGATGCCGAGCGCGGTGGTCGGCAACGAGGCGCGTTCCAAACGTGCGTACCCCAGCACGTTTTCCACCAAGTGACCGAGGCGCTCTGCTTCCGAGCGGAGCGTGTTCAGGCAACGTTGGCGTTCGGCCTCGTCGATCACGTGGCCTTCGGCGAGCAGGTCGGTGTAGAGGCGGAAGGTGGTCAGCGGTGTGCGCAATTCATGGGTGACGGCAGAGACAAATGCGCCGCGTCGTTCGCTGAGCGCCAACGCACCCCCGAGCAGCACGCCGCCAGCGACCAGTGCAGCGATGACACCGGTCCAGGCGCCGATGAGCGGCAAGCTGGAGGTCGGTGGCGGATCCTCCCAATCCGGCAGCGCTGTGCCGGGATTCAGCAGCAGCGGCAAGGTCGCGAGGCGATGGGGTTGGGCGCCATTGGTAGTCACCGGTACCAGGTCGGCCTCCGGCAGCAGATCGCGGATGCTGCCGAGCAGCTGTTGGCGGATCAGCGGCCAGTCGAGCCAGCAGGCCTGCAACCAGTCACCGGTGCCGACGCGCACACGGCGCGCGAGTACCAGCACACGTTCCGCATCATCGCCGAGCCACAGCGGGCGCATGATCTCGGCATGCAGAGTGGTGGTGGGGTCGGGCTTGACCGGAATGCCATTTAGGCGCGCGGCATCGTTGAAGATCAGGTTGTAGTCCTGTTGCTGTATTTCCTGCCGGTTCGCCTCTTCCTGCGTCTTGCTGGTCATGGATTGGACACTGTTGTTGCGTGCCATCTGTTCTTTGCCGCTGCGGGAGCCGAACGTGTTCGAACTCAGCAGCTGGGCTTGCTGGTTCGCCACGTTGTCCGCCGCGCCACGCACCAGAGCGATGCGCTCGGTAGTGACCTCACTCAGGACCGCGGGCTCGGCGAGCAGAGCGGCATCCAAGTGTTTGCGCGACACACGGTGGGTGAATGCGCTCAGGCGGTCGGTCGCGGTTGTCACCTGTACGGCCGAGCAGAGCGAGGGGACCGCCGCCTGACGTAATTCTCCGATGGGGATCTGCGGCGAGGTCGCCACCCCATCGGCGGCGAACTGGACGTGCAGCAACACCTCCTCGGTCTCCAGCCCAAGCAGCGGTGACGGCACGACGACTTCGCCCTGCTTGAAGTTGCCGTAGCCCTTGCCGCCGCCGGCGTCGAGCGCACCGGCTGCGGGATAGAACGCGTTGTAGGCCAGATACGGACGTCCGGCTTCGCGGGCGATCACCGTCGCCAAACGCGAATCCATGCGCCACAACGCCAGACGTGCCGTGTCATCGGCAAATGCCGCACGTTCCGCGCGCCGCTCCGCCGCTTGGCCGGTGCAGACGGTCGCGGTGAACCAGCCCATTGCACTGAGCACGACAGCGACCGCGACCGCATAACCGAGCCACCACCAGCGCGCGTTCATGCCGATCTCGCTGCGAGCATATAGCCAGTGCCACGCACGGTCAGCAGCACTGCCGGCGCGTCGCTGTGATCGCGCAATTTTTCCCGCAGACGCGCCACCTGCATGTCGATGGCTCGCGTGCTGAGACCTTTGGGATCAAGGCGCCAGACGCGGGTGAGAATTTCTTCGCGCGAGATCGCTCGTCCAGGATTGGCGGCGAGGTAGGCCAGCAGTTCTGATTCTCGTTCAGATAACTCGCTGCGTTCGCCGTCGGTGAAGCGGAGTTCCCGGCGATTGAAATCGGCGCAACCGCCCGGGATGGATAACTCAGCTACCGGCGCGGCCCGTTCGGGTGAACGCCGTAAGACCGCTTCGATGCGCGCGAGCAGCTCTTTCACGCTGAAGGGTTTGACCACATAGTCGTCAGCACCGAATTCGAGTCCACGCACGCGGTCGCGCTCATCGCCGAGCGCGGTGAGGATGATGACCGGCAGCGTCGGACGTTCGCGGCGGATCTGCGTCAGCAGTTCCAGGCCGGTGGCCCCAGGCAGCACCAAGTCGAGCAGCACCAGATCGCAGGTCGCCTGAGTGATCATCCTGCGCGCCTGGTGGCCGTCCGCACATTCGATCGCTGCGTAACCACCCGAACGCACCGCCATCACTACTCCCTGGCGGATGGCGGCATCGTCTTCGATCACCAACAAGGTGCGTGTGGGCATGGTGGGTTTCTATCTGGTTGAGCGTTCAGAAACAGCAGGGAAGGGGGATGAACAAGAGAAACGGAGGAACGGAGGGGAAACACGAGCTAAGATTCTATGGCCTTCCGTTCGTTGGATGGGCACGCATGAGCAGGGCTCCGTGATGGCTGCCATGCTGTCAGTGCCGTGGTCGGGTTGTGTAACGGTTGTGTAAGCCGTCGACTGGCTTTTAGATTAACTTAGCCGGCGTCCGGTTCGTGGTGCTGCTTGAACGGCACCGCCACCACTTGGTGATCATCTTCGTAGGTGATGTACCCAGGATTGGTGCACGTCAGGCGGTCGACTTCGACGCCGTGCGTGCGCAGCAGATCGGCCATCGCGGCGGCATATTTCAGGCACTGGCTCGCGTCGGAGCGGAACCAGCTGATGGCGATGGGTTGGCGCTGCCACCCCGACGCGCTGCGGCGCCAGCCGTCCTTCCAATGGCTGAAACGTCGCGGTTGCGCCAAGTGGGCATTGAACCACGCCCGTAAGGCGATGAGCCGGCGATGGTCGGTTGGCGGTAACTGCCGGTTGTTGATCACATCGGCAGCGAGTTGAAAGATGCCGAGCGGTTGGCCGGAGTTCGGATCGCACTCATGCCCGGCGAAACGGATCAGTTCCCGCGGCCGGTCGTAGGCCAGGTGCGGTTCATGACGCCAACGGAAGCGTGAGCGCCGCGACATGGTTCACCGGTCGGACGTTCGTGGTTCGTTGTACTTGCGATTCGAGCCCTTGAAGCCATCGACCGGATATTTGGCGCGCGCCTTGGCCAGTTTCCGCGCGAAGGCCGCGGTCAGATCGACGCCGCTGCGATCGGCCAAGCGGATCAGCAGCGTGAGGACATCGGCGAGCTCATCCGCCCAGTCGTCTTCCTTGCCAGCCGGGATCGCCGGATCGTTGTCGCCTTGCCAGCGGACGATCTCAGCGACCTCGCCGACCTCGCCGATCAGGGCGAGCAGCAGGTTCCGCGGCGAATGGAACTGGTTCCAGTCGCGCTCTTCGGCGAACTGGGCCACTTCTTTGCGGAGGTCTTCAAAGTCACGGGAGGTGAAGGGCATGTTTGTGCTCGGATCTAGCATGAGGCTGGTCGTCCGATTGCCGGTGCAACGTGCGAACCTAGGGTGGCGCGAACGAGGATGATCCATGGCTGCCCCCAGTGTGAAAACCGTGAAGACCGTCGTGACCTTTGGCGAACTGATGCTGCGGCTGAAGCCCCCTGGGTTCCTGCGCCTGCCCCAGAGCTCCACCCTGGAGGCGACCTTCGGTGGCGGCGAGGCCAACGTCGCGGTGTCGCTCGCACTGTTCGGTCATCAGACGCGGTACGTGTCGGCTTTTCCGGCCAATCCCATCGGTGACTGGGCCAACGGTGAACTCCGCCGTCATGGTGTCGATACCAGCCACGTGCTGCGCCAGGGTGAACGTCTGGGAATCTACTTCTTAGAGGCCGGCGCCAGCCAACGCGCGTCGAACGTGATCTACGACCGTGCTGGTTCCGCCATCGCGGCTATCTCGCCTGGGCAGGTGCCATGGGCGACGGTGTTTGCTGGAGCGTCCTGGTTTCACCTCACCGGCATCACCCCGGCGCTCAGCGATAGCGCGGCGGCGGCGAGCTTGGAGTCGTTGAAGGCGGCAAAGGCCACCGGGCTGACCACCAGCATGGACCTCAACTACCGCAAGAAGCTGTGGTCACCGACCAAGGCTGGTCAGGTGATGGCGACGCTGATGCCGTTCGTCGATGTCGCGATCGCCAATGAAGAGGACTGCGAGAAAGTTTTTGGCATCAAAGCCGGCGCGACGCAGGTGGCGAGCGGCGAGCTTCAGCATGCGCAGTACCTCGATGTCGCGGGCCAGATGTTCACGCGTTTTCCCAACCTGACGCACGTCGCCATCACCCTGCGCGAAAGCCACAGCGCCAGCCACAATGGTTGGAGTGGCGTATTGGTCGACAAGATCGGGCATTCATTCAGTCGCCATTACGACCTCGCCATCGTCGACCGCGTCGGCGGTGGCGACAGCTTCGCCGCCGGACTCATCCATGCGCTGATGACCGGTAAAGACCGTGCACAAGCGATCGAGTATGCAGTCGCCGCCAGCGCGCTGAAACACAGCATCAGTGGCGATTTCAATCTGGTGTCGCTCGCCGAGGTCGAGGCGCTCGTCGGCGGCGACGGCAGCGGTCGCGTGCAACGCTAAGCACAGCGGTTCCGCCGACGCTTGCGCCCGGGACCGCCGGTTTCCAACCGGCGTAGCGCGCACGCA
>JANPLC010000303.1:0-11386 GCA_031426335.1 Planctomycetota bacterium | reverse complement strand
CGCACGCCCTTGCCCGACGGTGCGACATACATGCTGATCTTGCCTGGATGCGGGATGAAACCCTTTTCCCAGTCTTCGGCGTTGATGCGCACTTCGATGGCGTGGCCTTGGGGCTTGATGTCCTCCTGCGTGAAGCGCAGCGGTTCACCAGCAGCCACCAGGATCTGATGTTTGATCAAATCGAGGCCGGTGCACATCTCGGTGACCGGGTGTTCGACCTGGATACGGGTGTTCATTTCCAGGAAGAAGTAGGCTTTGCGATCGAGGTCGTAGATGAACTCGACGGTGCCGGCGTTGAAGTAGTTCGCCGCCTTGGCCAGTTTCACCGCGTCGGCGCACATCGCTTGGCGCGTGGCTTCGGTGATCACTGGGCTGGGGGATTCCTCGACCAGTTTCTGGTGGCGGCGTTGGGTCGAGCAGTCGCGTTCACCGAGCGCCACCACGTTGCCGTGTTGATCGCCGATGATCTGGATCTCGATGTGGCGCGCGCGCTGGACATAGGCTTCGATGATGCAGTCAGCGCTACCGAAGGCGGCTTCGGCTTCACGCTGGGCCGAAATCAAACCACTGACCAAGCTGGCATCGTTGTGGGCGATACGCATGCCGCGTCCGCCGCCACCATTGGTTGCTTTGATCATCACCGGGTAGCCGATCTTGCGCGCCACGGCGATGGCTTCTTCTTGCGAATTCACCGGACCGGTTGAACCAGGAATGGTTGGAACCTTGGCGACGATGGCGAGTGCCTTGGCTTTGGCCTTGTTGCCGAGGGCTTCCATCGACGACGACAGCGGTCCGATGAACTCGATTTTGCAGTCGCGCACCACTTGGGCGAAGTGGCTGTTCTCAGAGAGGAAGCCGAAGCCGGGATGGATGGCGTCGACGTCGGCCAGTTCGGCCGCGGCGATGATGTTGTTGATGTTGAGGTAGCTCTGCTTGGCCGGACCGGGTCCGATGCAGATCGCCACGTCAGCCATGCGTACCGGCAGCGATTCCTTGTCAGCGGTGGAGTGCACCACGCAGGTTTCGATGCCCATGCGTCGGCAGGTACGAATGATGCGCATGGCGATTTCGCCACGGTTCGCGATCAGGATGCGTTTGAACATGTCTTCATCAGTCCGGAGGTCCGGAGGTCCGGAGGTCCGGAAGTCCGTTGGGAATGGAGATCACCGAGAACATTGAGCGGAAAGACTTCCGGACTTCCGGACGGATGAGGTCATCCGACCAGGAACAGCACGGTTCCGTACTCGACCGCCTGGCCATCAATCACGCAGACCTTTTTGATCTGACCCTTCACGCCGGCGTCGGGTTTGATCTCGTTGAAGACCTTCATCGCTTCGATCAGGCAAGCGACCTTGGTTTCATCGATCTGGGTGCCGACGCTGACAAAATTGGCGGCGTCGGGATTCGGCTTGAGGTACACCGTGCCTGGGATGGGCGAGATGACCTTCTTGCAGTTGGCGAACTCGTCGACCACGGGGGCGGACGCGGCAGCTGAAGCAGCGGCGGCTGGTGCAGCAACCATCTGGGTGGCGGCAACCATCTGCACGGTGCTGCCCTTCTTCAGTTTGACCTTCAGGTCAGCGGACTCGACCTCGACCTCGGTGAGATCGTTCTCACGCATCAGCTTGGTGATTTCCTTGAGGGTCTTGATGTCCATGGGGGAGGAGCTCTCCGAGCGGCGGGGAACGATGGGCCAGCCCGTTGCTGGCCTGCTTACCAAACGCCACCGCCGGCGATCCGCCGGCGGTGCTCGGTGAGCGGGGCGCACACTAGGAAGGCCTTGGGGGGAGTCAATCCGAGCAGCCTTTGGCTGGAAGTAAGCGTCTGGCCGCCATGCGCTTGGGCTTCACAGGGTGGTCTATAGCGCTTTTCTCCGGCAATCCCGCTCAGCCCTGCTTGAAGCGCGTCGCCTCAGCCACGGTAAAGGGCGCGACATTGCTGCTGTCGTAGGGCGGATCCATGCCGACCGTCGGATCGCTGTGCGGATGGTCGAGGTGGACCATCACCGATCCATGCGCTCCGAGCACGGTCAGGATGTGGTGTTCCAGGCGTTCGACCGCGGCATGTGCGGCGGCTACGCTCCACAGCGACGGCACCACCAAGTGGAAATCGACATACATAGCATCGCCGCTGCGGCGCAGACGCAGGTTGTGTACGTCGCGCCAGGCGGGATCGCGGATCGAGTTGATCGCGGCCACCACGCGTTCAACCATCTGGGGATCGGCCTCGTCGAGTAGGCCACGCATAGCTTGGCGCACCAGCCGGCTACCTACCCACAGGATGAACAGCGCCAGCAGGATCGCCGTACCGCTGTCGACCCACACACGGGCGGGATGATCGACCGGCATCAGCCAGATCACCCCGACACCAACCACCACCCCCGCGCTAGTCCACACGTCGCTGAGCACGTGCTGGCCGTCGGCTTCCAAGATCGCGGACTTGGTTTTGCGGCCGACATGTACCAGCCAGGCTCCGAGCACGAGGTTGATCAACGCCGCTAGCACAATCAGGCCGAAACCGAGGTCGATCCGCCCTGGCTGATGGCCATGGATCAGGCCAACGATGGCCTGCCACACGATCGCTGCCGCGGCCAGCACGATGGCACCACCCTCGAAGCCGATCGAGAGGTACTCCGCCTTGCCGTGGCCGTACGGGTGCTCGGCATCCGGCGGAGCGGAGGCGAAGCGGAAACACCAGAACATGAAACCCACTGCCGCCACATGGACCACCGATTCCAGCGCATCTGACAGGATGGTGGCCGAGCCGGTCAGCAGGTAGGCGCCCATCTTGAGCGCGAGCATCAGCAAACCGACCACCAGGCTGAGGAGGGCGGCACGGAAACGCAGACGCTGATCAGACCCAGGTGCAGGCATGGTCGGGAGTGTGGCGCAGATGGGCGTTCCGGAAGCCCGGACCACCTGCATGTCACCCCCTCGTGGTAGCCGGTAGGCGCGCCGATTGACCAGCCCCTGTTGCGGACGAACCTTGGCGCAGCGAGC
The DNA here is from genome assembly GCA_031426335.1 of Planctomycetota bacterium. Classification (GTDB taxonomy): domain Bacteria; phylum Planctomycetota; class UBA11346; order UBA11346; family UBA11346; genus BOG-1363. The sequence goes on along the minus strand of JANPLC010000303.1, from coordinate 8,387 downwards.
GATCATCATCGTGCGCTCATCGTTTCTCCGCTTTCTGCTCCCGTGTCCGTTTTGTTCTCCCTCACTGGATTGTCCGACCACCGGCTCCGCCGGCCCTGCACACCCAACGAACCATCGATCCTGACCTGCTTCGACCCACCTGACGGAATCCCGCCAAACCCTGACCTGATCGCCAGTTCGCTTCGTCTTTGCAACGGATGATCCTCGTTATTCGACGAGGTTCCCATGGATCCCATCTTGACCGCGGTGGTGGCCCTCGTGGCTGCTGCCGTAGGCGCCGGCCTGAGTGCGACGATGTTCGCCAGCCGCCGACGCCGCCTGCTCGATGACGCGAAGCGCGCCAGCGAAACCCGACTGCAAGCCGAGCACAGCGCCGCCGTCACGCAGGCACAAAGCGCCGCACAAGCCGAGGTCGCCCGCCATCGCCAAACTCTAGATGCCGACTTAGCCCGTGAACGTGCCGCTCTGGTCCTGGACCGTGAACGCGCGGCCCGCGATGTCGACGCCGCCACTGACGCAGAAGAACGGGCGCGCAAACGCGAGACCAAGCTCGCCGAACGCGAGGCGAGCCTCGACCGCAAACTCGAAGCCATCGATGCCCGCGACACCCGCATACGCGCCTTGGAGGCAGAGATCCTCCGCCGCGAACAATCGTTCACCGAGCGCAGCAAGACCCTCGACACGCGCGAACAAGGTATCGACACGCGTCTGAGTGAAGTCGCCGGCCTGACGCAGGACGCCGCCCGTGAGGAACTGCTCGCCCGCCTCGAAGCTAGCCTGGGCACCGAGTTGTCGACCCGCATCGCTAAACACGAAAAAGACCTCCAGGCGCGCAACAAGGAACTGGCGGTCGAGATCGTCGGCCGCGCCATCCAACGTTACGCCGCCGAACACACGGCGGAAACCACGTCGTCCAAGATCAAATTGGTCGATGAAGAGATGAAGGGCCGCATCATCGGTAAAGAAGGCCGCAACATCAAAGCCTTCGAACAGGCGACCGGTGTCGACCTGTTGCTCGATGACCAGCAGGGCTTCATCACCATCAGCTGCTTCAGCGGCCTACGCCGCGAGATGGCACGCCGCACCATGGGCGTGTTGATCGAAGACGGACGCATTCATCCCGGCCGCATCGAAGAGGTCATGGCCAAGGTCCAACAGGACATGGACCGTGAGGTGCTGAAACTTGGCGAAGACGCCGCGTTCGCGGTCGAAGTCAGCGGCCTACATCCGCAACTGCTGCGCCTGCTGGGCAAACTGCAGTGGCGCACCAGCTACGGGCAAAACGTGCTGCAGCACACGCAGGAAGTCGCCTTCCTCTGTGGCGCGATGGCGTCCGACATGGGCCTTGATCCCAAACTCGGTCGCCGCTGCGGTCTGCTGCACGACATCGGCAAAGCCATCGACCACGAGCAGGAAGGCAGCCATCCGGAGCTCGGCTACGAAGCGCTCAAACGCTACGGCGAAAGCGAGATCGTCGCCAACGCCGCGCTCGCGCACCACGAGGGCCGTCCGGTGTTGTCGGTCTACACCGTGCTCGCCGCCGCCGCCGACGCGATCAGCGCGTCGCGTCCAGGCGCACGCAGCAAAAACGTCGAGGGTTACATCAAGCGCCTGGAAAAGATCGAAGAGATCGCCTGCGCGCAACACGGCGTGCAGAAGGCCTACTGCATCCAAGCTGGTCGCGAACTGCGCGTGATCGTCAGCGGCAAGGACGTGCAAGACGCCGAACTGCCGAAGCTGGCGCGCGACATCGCGCGGCGTATCGAGGACGAGGTGCAATTTCCTGGCGAAGTGAAAGTCACGATCATCCGCGAACTGCGGCACATCGCGGTGGCGCGATGAATTGCCTCTGTGCGGGGATGAATTGCCACCGTGCGGCGTGCGGCGTGCGGCGTGCGGCGTGCGGCGTGCGGCGTGCGGCGTTCTTCTCACGGACGTCCTCCTTGTGGCCCGTCGCATTGCGCAAAGCATATCGCCTCCGCCGGTCCGTTCCTGGACCGCCCTGATCACGGTCGACCATGCCCACGAAACGCCGCACATCGCACGCCGCACACCGCACGGGGGCAATCCTCCCATGCCCCTGAACGCCACCGCCCGCGCCGCCGTCACCGATGCCTTGGCCCTCGCCAAGCTGCAACGCGATGGACGTGCGTTTGCCGTCATCGCTTGGCCATCACCATTACCGGCGGATCCCTCGGCCACGTTCGCTGCGGCAGACGGTCGCGGACGGACGCTGCTGTGGTCGGGTGCTGAATGGCAACTCGGGCTCGGCGCAGCGTGGGAAATCGCCAGCGACGGTCCGGGACGTGGCGCGCACCTGGGACAAGAACACGCCCGCCTAGAAGCGCGCACGGTCGCACGAATTCACGGCGATGCCGCTGGCGCTCCCAGCCTGCCCGCCTGCCTGACTTCATTCAGCTTCGAGGAACGCCCGCCCAGGGCGAGCCATTGGGGTGCCCACCTCTCTGGCGCACGACTGTGGTTGCCACGTCGTCTGCTGTGGCATCGCGCTGACGGCAGCAGCTGGACCATCGCCGCGGTGCCGGTGTCCACCGGCGACACGGTCGAGGTGTTGGCGGCGCAACTACTCGCCGATCCCGCCCACCTGCCGACCTCCGCTCTGTGCCAATGGCCAACGCTGGTCGGCGACTACCGCGAAGAAGTGGAAGACGCCGTCGCGCTCATCCGCGATGGTGCGCTACGCAAGGTGGTGTTGGCACGCGCCATCGACCACGCGCTGCCGACCGGCCTGGGACTCGACCGCATCATCGCCCGATTGCGCACGCTCGGTGATCGTTCGACGCTGTACGCCCATGATCTGCCAGGCGCCGGCGTGTTCTGTGGCATCACGCCGGAACTACTGTTCCAAGCGGAAGGCAAAACCGTCACGACCATGGCTTTGGCTGGTACCGCACGACGCGGCAAGAATGCTGAAGAAGATGCGGGTCTGGTAAAAGACCTCGTGGCGGGAACGAAGGAACGCAAAGAACACGGCGTGGTGGTCGAACACCTCGTCGCCGTGCTACGTGAACGCGCCTCGCCATTCCTGGTGCCGTCATCACCGCATCCGCGTTTGCTCGAGCGCCTCATTCACCTGGAAAGCGTGATCACCGCCGATCTCGCGCGCACGGATTACCTCGAGCTGCTCGACGCTTTGCATCCAACGCCAGCCACCTGCGGCCTACCCAGCGCCACGGCTACGCACTACATCGCGCGGCGCGAAAAATTGCATCGCGGTCTTTACGCCGGCGCAATCGGCTGGCTGACACCAACCGCCGCACGCGTCGTCGTCCCCCTGCGTGGCGGCATCGTGCGCCTCGACCTCGGCAAGGCGCGATTGTTCGCTGGCGCGGGCATCATCGAAACCTCCGTGCCGGATCAGGAATTCGCAGAGACTGAGTTGAAGTTCTCAGTCATGCGACAGGTGCTGGGGTGAATCCCTGGGAGAGGCGAGCCCCAGCTCGCCTGACAGCGAGGTCAATTATCGGCGACGCCCCCTGTCCTGCTCGTCACCTAGGCGAGCTAGGGCTCGCCTCTCCCAGGGGGTGCCACCTGCTCATTGCGTTGCTGGTGCTGCTGTCGACCACGGTGACCGCAGACGACCTTCTCGACCGCTTCACCCCGCGCATCTACGCCGATGCCAACGGCGGAACCCTGCCATACCGTTGGTACCAACCACCGGAAGCCGGCCCTGATCGCCGCGTACCGGTGGTCGTTTTGTTGCACGGCACCTCTGGTCGCGGCGTAGACAACGAACGCCAGTTCACCGCCGCAAATCGCGCGGCGATCGAATTCCTGTTCGCGCAAAAAGATCATCCCTGCGCCATCGCTGTACCGCAGTGTCCACCGGATGATCAATGGGTGCGCACCACCTACCATCCAGATGAACACCAACGCACGCCAGAGCCTGGACGCACCATGCGTCTGCTGCTCGCACTCATCCGTAGTTGGGAAAGCGATTCCACCGTCGATTTCAAACGGATCTATGTCGTCGGCAATTCGATGGGCGGCTATGGCACCTGGGATCTGCTCAGCCGTGAGCCGACGGCGATCGCCGCCGCGGTGCCGATCTGCGGTGGTGGATCATTGGAAACCGCTCCTGCGATCGCCCGCATTCCGGTCTGGATCTTTCATGGTGCACAAGATGGCATCGTCGCGGTCGGCCACTCGCAGCGAATGGTTGCCGCGATGCGACAACATGGCGGCGAACCACGCTACACTGAATTCGCAGATGCAGGCCACGACATCGCGACACTGGTCTTCGCAACGCCAGGCTTGACGGAATGGTTGTTCACCCAGAAACGTCCCTGACCACCACAAGGCGATGACCTGGAACCGTGGCACGGGCGTCTCGCCCGTGGTTCGTCATGGGATGGTTCATGTGCATCCAACCACGGGCGAGACGCCCGTGCCACGGTAGAACGGCTACAGCAGTTCGCCGCGCCCCTTCGCCTTCAACGCATCCACCACGTTCTTCACCTGCTGACTGCGGCCTTTGGGCACCAGCAGGATCGCATCTGCGGTGACCACGACGGACAGGTCGTTGATGCCGATGGCGGTGACTACCTGTTTGGTCTGACTGACGATCAGGCTGTCGCGGCAGTTTTGCGTCAGCACGTCGCCCTGGGTGATGACGCCGTCGGCGTCTTTCGGCAAGTGATCGTAGAGCGAGTCCCAGCTACCCACGTCATCCCATTGGAAGTCGGCCGTGACGACGCAGATGTTGGTGGCCTTTTCCATCAGCGCGTAGTCGATGCTGATCTTTTTGAGCGGTTGATAGACGTCGTTCAACACTTTGGCGAAGGCTGGCGTGCCCCAGGCCTCGGCGACCGGGCGCAGGGCCTCCATCAGCCACGTGCAGTGGGTTTCGAGGCCATCGATCACGACGTCACTCTTCCAGGTGAAGATGCCGGAGTTCCAGCGGTAGCCGCCGTCGCTCAGGTACTTCTTGGCCGTCGCTTCATCCGGTTTCTCGACGAAGCCGAGGACCTTGTTGACCGTCACGCCCTGTACATCGCTGAGGCGCTGGGCGAGTTTGATGTAGCCGTAGCCGGTGGCGGCGAAGCGTGGCGTGATGCCGTAGGTGACCAGGTTGCCCTGACGCGCAACTTCAACACCAGCGGCGAGCGCTTTCTGAAACTGGTCGGCAGGTTTGATCACCTGATCTGCGGGCAGCAGAATCATCGTCGCGCCTGGGGACATCTTCTCGACCACCAGCGCAGCGAGCGCGACGCAGGCAGCGGTGTCGCGACCGACCGGTTCGGCGATGACGTGCTCGGGTTTGAGCATTGGCAGCTGCTTGCGCGTTTCTTCGGCGAGCGCCGCCGTGGTGATGACCAGCACGCGCTCAGGCGAGATCAGCGGTTGCAGGCGCGCGACGGTGGCCTGGATCATGGTGTCGTCACCGATGATCTGCACGAGTTGCTTGGGTCGCGCGCCGCGCGACAGGGGCCAGAAACGCGTGCCGGAGCCACCGGCCATGATCACGGCAAAGACTTCGTTCGACGACACGGGGCAGACTCCGGATGGTTCGGGATGGGGAGAAAAATCAGCGATTCAGCAGGTCACGGCGTGGGTGGCTTGAGCTCTTCGACGTAGAGCGGAGCACCCGCCAGATCGAAGTGCACCCGCATCCGTTTCATCAGGGTGATGCCGGTCGGCAGCTGCACCGGCTGCTCCAGGTAGATGCGCTTGGTCGAGCCCTGATCGGTAGCGACGGTTTGGTCCAATTTCAAATTCAAGCCGCGTTGGACGCCGCCGAGGAAAGCCACGCTTTCGATGGTCGCATTCACCACCTGCTGACTGCGGGCGGCCTCGCTGGTGGAGAACAGATCCGCGCGAGTCCAGCTCGACCGGCTGCAACTGCTGCCAACTAACATGAGCAGCGACAACGCCACGAGACCAAGAGATGAACGCATCAGCGACGCTCCGCATGCAGATCCACTAACAACCGGTTGAGCGGCAGCGATGGCGGTTCGGAGGTCAGGCCTTCGACGAAGGCGAATTTGCGTGCACGGCAGAGCCGCTGCAATGACAGTCGGTGTTTGGCCACTTCTTCGGCGTAGGCCGCGCGAAGCGAGCGCGGCTCGGCCGTCAGCTGGCCGTCGTCTTCCATGCCCTCGAAACGACTGACAGTCGACACCGCGAGGTCGGCCTCGTCCGGATCGAGCAGCCACACCAGCGCGACGTCGTGGCCGCGGTGGCGCAGACGGTCGAGTGTGTCGGTGATGATGGCGGGGTCGGCGAGGAAGTCGCTGAAGACGATGACCAGGCCCTTGTGGTAGGCTGGCTGAACCAAGTGCTCCATCGATTTCACCGCATCGGTCCCAGCAGCGGGCTGATGCCGTTCAAGCGCGTGACAGATGCGATCGAGCTGGCCGGTGCGCGCCGGTTTGTGTTCGACCACGGCTTTTTCACCAAAGATCACCAGGCCGGCACGATCCTGCTGCTGAAGCACCAGGTAGGCCATCGAGGCCGCCAGCGCAGCGGCGTAACGGTACTTGCTGACAGCGGACCGTTCGCCTTGGTAGCCCATGCTGGCGGAGCCGTCGACGACGATGGTGCAACCCAGGTCAGTCTCTGCCTCGTAGCGTTTGAGCACCAGACGGTCACTACGACCCAGGACCTTCCAGTCGAGATGGCGCAGGTCGTCTCCAGGGACGTACGGCCGGTGGTCGGCGAAGTCGACCGAGTGGCCCTTATGCGGACTGCGGTGCGCGCCGGTCTGCAGCCCTTCGACCACCAGGCGCGCGGCCACTTCCAAGCTGTGCAGCCGGGCGAGTTCGGTCGGCTGAATCAGCGAGGAACCGGTGGTGTGGAGCATGGGGACGCAGGCTAGAGCAGGACTCAGGCTGACCAAGGGGGATGTGGGGAGCTGGTCCGAGGGGTACGAAGGGTCATCGCTGCGCCGACATGGCGATACGACGCGTGCGATTCCGCATGCTCTGCCGCACCTCCCGATCTGGTTGGCCGGCCACTTCGTACCCCTCGGACCTGGCGTACTTTTCCCCTTCGGCGCATTCCTCCGATCTTCACATTGCGAGCGATGGTGTCTTTCCTACAACGCGCGCCTCACGTCAGAACCCTGCAGGAAAACCCATGTCCCGCTACCTCGTTGAACGCCTCAACCCCACCTTCGGCTACTTCTACAAGGCCGGAAAAACCCTCCACCGCGGCAAAACCAAGTGGCAGGAGATGGAGATCATCGAGAGCGAGGAGTTCGGCAACGTGCTGCTGCTTGATGGCGTGACGCAGGTGACCTCGAAGAACGAGTTCCTCTACCACGAGCCGATGGTCCACCCCGCGCTGACCAGCCACCCGGATCCCAAGGACGTGCTGATCATCGGCGCCGGCGACGGCGGCATCCTGCGCGAGGTGCTCAAACACCCAGTCGACAAAGCCGTAATGGCCGAACTCGACGGCGGTGTGGTCGAGTTCTGCGACGAACTGATGCCTGAAATCAACGACGGCGCCTTCGCTGATAAGCGTTACCGCCTGGAAGTCGGCGATGGCCGCAAGTTCGTCGAAACCACCGATGAGAAATTCGACGCGGTGATCATGGACATGACCGATCCGTTCGGTCCGTCGGTGATGCTCTACACCAAGGAGTTCTTCGAGCACGTGAAGGCGACCTTCAAGGACGAGCGCGGCCTGTTCGTCATGCACACGGAAAGCCCGATCTCACGCCCGAACACCTTCATGCAGTGCCACCACACGCTGTCACAGGTCTTCAAGTTCCGCCGGACCTTCTACCTCTACATCCACATGTACGCCGTGCTGTGGTCGATCACCGTGTGCAGCGACACCATCGACGCGGCTGAGATTCCGCCGGCCGAGCTGGCCAAGCGGCTGAAGGACCGCGGCATCAGTGGCCTGAAGGCGTACACGCCTTCGACTCACCACAGCATGCTTGGCGAGTTCCCCTTCATTGGCGAACTCCTGGCCAAGAAGCACACCGTCCCGGTGATCACCGACGGCAAGCCGGTGGTGCTCGACGATATCGACATCAATCGTGGCAGCCTGGATATGCGCGAAGTGAGCGCCAAACCAGCCAAGGCCGCAGCGAAGAAAAAGCCGGCCAAGAAGGCCCCGACCAAAGCGAAAGCGAAGAAGGCCGCGCCCAAGAAGGCCGCCAAGCCAGCCAAGAAAAAGGCCGGCAAGAAGAAGTAACCAGCAACCGGTCCGGACCGCGCGATCTCCCTGAGGTCGCGCGGACGACGGCCCCTCTGTGATCGGTGATCGCCGTGTTCCAGACCACTCTCCCTGACCCCGCACGCATGCGCGCGCTTGCCGCCGAACACGGCACGCCGCTGCTGCTGCTGTCGACCCAGACCATCCGCAGCCAGTACCGCACGCTGCGCCAGGCCCTGCCTGGAGTGCAGCTGCAC
>JANPLC010000302.1:0-2361 GCA_031426335.1 Planctomycetota bacterium | reverse complement strand
AACCTGCCGCCGTCAGTTGCAGCTCGCCGAGCGCAATCAGCGGCGCTGCCAGTGCCGCGGGAACGACGCCAGTCATCCACTGCACGGGAAGGAGTTGCGCGAGGTAAATGATCAACAGGGCGAGGATGGCCGAACGCCAACTGATGAAGAGCGCCAGTGTCAAGGTCACCAGGAACACGTCTTGCAGCAGGTTCCAGCCGAGCACACCGACGCTTTCCTCAACCCGGATCGCGCTGTCGTTGGTGTAGACCGCGCTGATGCCGTCGGCGGCATGCGCAGCGACGAAGGCTTCGGTCTCGGCGACCGCTGCTGCCTTCACCTCGATGGCGCTGGCGCGGTCGTATTTCAATACTTGTGTGATCACCGTCGGACTGCCGTTCACCGACAGGATCACCGCACCCTCGATGCGCTGTTCGCCGCTGGCGGCGTGATCGGCAAGATCGCCGACGCGCAGCAGCGAACCAACGCCATCGCGTCGGATCACCACCTGCATCAAATCGTCACGCGTGCGCCAACGGGCGTCGACGCGCAGATGGACCTCGCCTTGCGGGGTTGCGAGCACGCCAGCGGGTGGCGCTTGGCCCGCCGCGCCGAGCGCCTGTGCTACATCGGCGAGCGTTACGCGGTGGCGTTCGAGCGCCGCGGGATCGAGTTCGAGGGCGAATTGATCCTGGTTGGCACCGTGGATCTGCACGCGCTTCACGCCGGCGAGCGGCTCCAGACGCGACTGCAGTTCCTCCACCAACGTGACCATGCGCCGGTGGCTCGGTGCCTTCGCCGGATCCTTGGCGGCCAGATTGATCTGGATCACTGGCAGCCAGGCGTCGGTCTCCAGCTTGCTGATGCGCGGCGCGAGCGGACGGCCGTTGACCGTCGGCAATTGGCTTTGTGCGCCAAGTAGGCGCAGCCGCGAATCGTCGTAGAGGCGGTCGTAATCGCTGTCGTCTTCGAACTTGATGAACAGTTCGGATGCGCCGGCGCTGGAGACGCTGCGCACGAAGTCGATGTGCGCCATGCCGCGCAGGGCGTCTTCTAGTTTCTCGGTCACCAGACGTTCGGATTCTTCCGCCGATGCGCCTGGGAAAGCGGTGTAGACGTGGACCTCGCCGAACGGGATGTTCGGGTAGCGGTCCATCGGCATGCCGCGAATGACTTGCAGACCGTAGAGGAACATGCCGACGAACAGCAGGTTCATCAGCACGGCCTGCTTAATACCGAAACGGATCAGTGGCTTCACGTCAGGGCACCAGGATGGCGTCGGCCGGCAGCGCCCCAGGCAATATGACGGCGTGGTCGCTGTCGCGGCGCACGACGGTGACGGACTGTTCGCCGCCTCCGCTCAGGCGGACGCGGGGACTTGCGGCTCCGAGGTACGACCACGGAATCAACAACGCACCGCTGGGATCCGGCATGCGCAGCGTCACGACGGCTTCCAAACCGCCGATGGCTTCCGGCGCCGCGTCGCCAGCGAGATCAAGTTCCACCCGGCGTTTGCGCGTCACCGGATCGAAATCCGGATCGAAGCGCGCCAAAGTCGCGTCGACGGTGCGTCCGGCGTGACGCGGGAATTGCAGACGCACGGATGGCGTTGCGCGTAGCGCCGCGAACTCATCGACGGAAAGATGCAGATCGATCACCAGCGTGGTCGTATCGACCACTCGCAGCAGCGGTGCACCAGCGGCGACCAACGTTCCGGGTTCGATCATGCGCGCGGACACCAACCAGCCAGCCGGAGCCGGCACGCGGTGGCGCGCGAGGTGGTCGTTGGCGCGCGCGAGGTCGAGCTTCGCCTGCGCCACGGCGGTGGCGGCTTGCGCGGTGGCGACTTTCGCTCGCTCCGTCGCGATGCGCGCGAGGTCGGCGGTGGTCAGCGCGGTATCGGCCTCTTCGGTGCTCAGCTTTCCTTGATCAGCGAGGTTCTTGGTGCGCGCGGCGGTGCGGGCACGCAGAGCGGCTTCCGCGTCGGCCGATTGCTGCATCAGTGCCGTAGCGGAGGCGGCCTGTTCGGCGGCGGTGAGCGCGGCTTGTGCCTGATCGCGGGCGATCAGCGCCTGGGTGTCGTCGATGACCACGAGCGCAGTGGATTGCTCGGCGGTCACGCGTTGACCGACCTCAAGCGCTACCGTGGTCACGCGACCAGGGACTTCCGCCGCTACTACGACCACGCGTCGTGGGCGAGTGAAGCCGGTGATGGTGCGTTCGATCGACGCAGGATGATCGTGGGGTTTCCAGGTCGCGGGTTGTTCGGCTGCCGGAGCGCCAACAGCCATCAGGACGAAGAACCACACCAGGAGAACGATGCTCTTCCTCCTGGGGGCGTAGGCGGCTCGCCCGCGCGTTTCGTGTCCAACATCGCTTAAG
>JANPLC010000301.1:0-10794 GCA_031426335.1 Planctomycetota bacterium | reverse complement strand
GTGGCACGGGAGTCTTTGGGAAGGCTTGAGGCTTGAGGCTTGAGGTGAAGGCACACGTCCACCATGCCTTCCCTCAAGCCTCAAGCCTTAAGCCTCAAGCCTCCTCCCCAGGTGCGTCCCCTTCCGCCGCGGATCATCGCCCCAATGATCCCGCCCCGTGCTCACCCTGCGTTTTGCTGATGGCACCCTGACGCTCGATGGCCTTGGCGACCACGCCGGCCTGCTCGACGGGCTGGTGGTGTTCGATGGCCGGGTGAAACGTCACCGGGCCAAGGCCTGCTCCTACGCCGAGATTCTGCGGCGTTTGCATGGCAAGGTGGAGTACGCCGACGAAGCCAAGAAATACGCGGTGCTCGACGTTGCCGAACGTGACGCGCGTGCGCTGCGGCCCTACCAGACGCAGGCGATCGATGCGTGGCTCGCGGCGAAGAAGCGCGGCGTGGTGGTGTTGCCGACCGGCGCGGGGAAAAGTTACGTCGCGCTGAAGTGCATCCTCGCCACGCAACGGTCGACCTTGGTGCTGGCGCCGACCATCGACCTGGTCCAGCAGTGGGCGAGCGATCTGGAAGCACGTCTCGGTTGTCCGATCGGTCGCTACGGCGGCGGCGAGAAGGATCTGCAGCCGATCACCGTGGCGACCTACGATTCCGGCGTGCTGATCATGCCGTGGCATGGTGATAAGTTCGGACTGCTGATCTGTGACGAGTGCCATCATCTGCCGGCTGGTGTTACCAGCAGTGTGGCAGAGGCGTGTATCGCGCCGTTTCGTTTGGGCCTGACGGCGACGCCGGAACGCACCGACGGCATGCATGCGCGCCTTGACGAGTTGATGGGTCCAGAGGTCCACCGTTCGCAGATAGCCGAACTCGAAGGCAACTTCCTCGCCAACTACCAAGCCGAAGTGCTGCACGTCGCGCTCGATTCCGATGAGCAGGAAGCCTACTCCGCCAACCGCAAAGAATACCTCGCCTTCGCCCGCAAATCCGGTGTCGACTTCAGCAAGCCGGATGGTTGGCAGCAGTTCATCGCGGCCTCTGCGCGCGATCCACAGGGTCGTGCGGCGATGCGTTGTTACCGCGAGCAGAAACGCCTGTCGCGCGCCAGCCGCGCGAAACTGCGTGCGGTGTGGGATCTGGTGCGTGAGCACGCGGGCGAACGCTGCCTAGTGTTCACCGAGGACAACGACACCGCCTACGAGATCGGCCGGCGTTTTGTTGCGCCGGTGATGACGCATCACACCAAAGGCCCCGAGCGCAAACGCATGTTGGCGCAGTTTCGTTCGGGCGCGTGGCCGGTGCTGATTACCAGCAAGGTGCTGAACGAAGGCGTCGACGTGCCCGAAGTTGCGGTCGGCATCATCGTCAGCGGCAGTGGCAGTGTGCGTGAGCACGTCCAGCGTCTCGGCCGTTTACTGCGTCCAGGTGCGGGCAAGGTCGCGATGCTGTACGAGATTCTCTCGGCTAACACCGCAGAAGCGTACACCTCGGAACGGCGGCGTAGTCACGTCGCGTTCGATGGCGGGCAGGAAGACGTGTTCGAGCCATGAACCTGAACGCCCCATGCTGACCCGCGATCTGCTGCGTTACCGCCTTGACGGCGACTTGGTGAAACCGTCGTTTCTGAAGGCGACTCCGGCGATCCGTGAGCTGACGGAATCTATTCTTGCGCACTGGCAGGGCGGCATCGGTGGTCGCCTGGGCGAGCTGGAAGACGCCGCCATTCCCATTCTGCATCGCAGCCGGGCGCTGGTGGTCGGGCGTGGTCTGCAGAAATTGATCCTTGATGGCTGCACGTTCGGCGAACCGCCGTCCGCCGCGACGTTGCGCGAGGCGGCTTTTGCTGCTTCTGCTGCGTTGTTTACCGCGCCAGCGAAGACCAGTGACGATCATCGTGCGGCAGTGGCCGAACGCCTTGGCCTGCATGCTGACGAGGTGCGCGATCGACTCTATGCCGATCATCCGGATCAGGCGCTGTTAGAGATCGCCCCCGCGTGGACCGCGACCCAGCTTATCCCGCGCTACAACCTGGCGCTGACGCAAGGTCTGCTGCTATTCGCGCGGTCGCTGACCGTCACCGTCGCCGATGCTGACACCGGCTTGCGTCGGCGGTTGCTCAAGGCGCTGCGCTTCCGACGTCTGCTCGCCGATATCCGTGGTGATGATCGGCAGGCGCTGACGCTGGAAATCTCCGGCCCCGGCAGCGTGCTCGATCAGCACAGTCGCTACGGCATGCACCTCTCGTTGTTCCTGCCGGCGCTGGCATGTTGTCGCTCGTGGAAAGCGGACATCGCGTTGGCCTTGCCGCGCGGCGGACCGGCGCGGCTGTTGCTCAGCGATGAGGACGCACTCCCAGGAGACAACGCCTTCCTCGGGTACGTGCCGGAGGAACTTCAGACCTTGCAAGACACCTTGCGCGAGCGTTTTCCCACCTGGACTTGGCAGGATCCGCAGTTGTTGCCGCACCCCGACGGCGAGGTGGTGGTGCCGGATCTGCAAGTCGTCGTGGACGGGAAGACCGTCGCCGTCGAACTGTTCCATCGTTGGCATGGCCATGCTGTTCGTCGTCGCCTCGACCAGCTCGCGGCCGGCTGGGCGCCGCATTTGGCAATCGGCGTCGATCGCACGCTGGTGAAAGCCGACGCCGGCATCGCGGCCCATCCGCTGTTCGTCGCACGCGGTTTTTCCTTCAGCGAGTTGCCCGCTGCGCGCGCCGTCGGCGAGGTCATCACCCGGACTATTGGTGGAGCGTGAATCCGCAGAGGACTGGCCATTCCGTCGCGTTCCGGAAGGCATACGTTTCGCCCATGCGCGTGCTGCTGCTGATGATCTGCTCGCTGATTGCCGTCTGGGCAGAGGATGCCATGCGCTCCGTGCCGATTCCAGGCACCCAGTTGGCGATCGTCGTGCCCGCGACGTGGATCACGGTCAGTGATCAGCCCGGCGCGGTGTTGGTGCTGCGTAGTCCAGCGCCCGCGGTCGATGCGGGCGACGTCGCTGAACGTGCGCGCGGCATCATTGCCGTGGCCCTCCAACCGGTGAAGGACGAGCAGCCGTTCGCTTTTTTTATGCGCTGCCGTCGCGATTTGGAGCGCACCGTCACCGGCTTGCAGCTCGACACGCCGGAAAGCATCGGTCTCGGCGGGCACAGCTGGACCAAGCTGCCCTACCGCATGCAGGTCGGCCAGTTCACCTTTTCCCAGGTGCTGCATGCCACGGTCATAGCTGGTACCGGCATCTGCGTCACCTGTTCCAGCAGCGTCGAGGGCATGGCCACCTGGAAGGGCGACTTTGAGGCCGCGATCAAGAGCCTTGGCCGCAGTCGGGTGACCATCGAGCTGAAATGAGCGCTCACGTTGCGCGGCGGTTGCGCAGGCGATCGATGCCGACCGCCAACACGATGATCGCGCCGATGAGGATCTCCTGCCACGCGGTTGGCCAACCGAGCTGATCGGTGCCACTGCGCAACACGCTCATGATCAACGCGCCGATGATGGTGCCGAGCACGGTGCCGGTGCCGCCGCTCAGCGAGGCGCCACCGATCACCACGGCAGCGATGACGTCGAGTTCCATGCCAAGTGCGATGGTCGGGTTGCCCTGTCCCTGCTGCGAGGTCATCAACAGGCCCGAGAGGCCGAACAACGCCCCAGCCAGGGCATAGATGGCGATCTTGTTGGTCCGCACGCGCACGCCGCACAGCCGCGCGGCGGCTTCGTTCGAGCCAATGGCGTAGGCGCTACGACCGAACACCGACTTGTGCATCAGCAAGGCCATGCCGACGGCAGTGAGTGCCGCCAACCACACGCCAGGAGCCACCACCAGCGCCTTCATGATCGTCGCATCGTTGGGGAAGGGGATGGGCTGCATGAGCTTCCCCAGCCAGTTGGTGGGGAAGCTGACCGTGCTGCTGTCGGCAAATAGTTTCGCTGAGCCACGGGCGACGCCCATCATCCCGAGCGTGACGATGAATGGCGCCAGCCCGAAGGCGGCGATCAGTGAACCGTTCAGCGCGCCAGCGACCATGCCGGCAGCAATCGCCGCAGTGATAGCAAGTAGTGGATCACCGCCGTGATGCAGTGTCAGTCCGGCGACCACCGACGACAACGCGATGACCGATCCGACACTCAGGTCGATGCCGCCAGAGACGATGATCATGGTCATGCCGCAGGCGGCGATCGCCACGATGCTGGTCTGTACCAGGATGATGCGCAGGTTGGTCGCTGACCAGAAGTCCGACGGCGAATCGCCGATGCCCAGCGCGATGCGGAAGATCACCAACAGGGCAATCAGCGCGATGAAAGGTCCTAACTTAGACAACAGGCGCAGCGCCCGGTTGGGCTGGTCGGTAGCAGTGGTGCTCATGGGATTGCTGCTTCTTCTGCGTTGATTGCATCGGTCGCGCCGATCGCAGCGGTGAGGATGGTATGACTGTCCCACTCCGCCACTGGGCGTGCTGGCGACAACACGCCACGGCACATCACCGCGATGGCGTCGCAGATGCCGAGGAGTTCGGGGATGTAGGAACTGACCACGATCACGGACTTACCCTGCGCGGCGAGATCACCGATCAGCCGGTAAATATGCGCTTTGGCGCCAACGTCGATGCCACGCGTCGGTTCGTCGAGCAGCAGGATGTCGCAGCCGTGGTGCAGCAGGCGACCGATGGCGACCTTCTGCTGGTTACCGCCGCTGAGTTCGCCGACCGCTTGCGCCGGACCGGCAGCTTTCACCAGCATGCGCTCCATCAACGAGCGGGCGGAGGCTTCCTGGCGTCCACGGTTGATCAGCCCGGCGCTGCTGAAGGGGCCGAGGCACGTGAGTGTCAGGTTGTCGGCGATCGGCATGTTCAGAGCCAGGCCTTCGCATTTGCGATCCTCGCTCACCAAGCCGATGCCGCCGAGCAAACGCTGGCGCGGACTGCGATGCGTCTGTGGCTGGCCGTTGATCAGCACCGTGCCACGCGTGATGGGATCCAGACCGAATAGTGCGCGCAGCGTTTCTGAACGACCGGAGCCGACCAGACCGAACAGGCCAAGGATTTCACCGCGACGCAGCGCCAGCGTGGCGTCGGATGGTTTGTTTTTTCCGGCGATACCGCGCAGTTCCAACACCGTATCGCCGATCGCATGCGGGATGCGCGGATAGATCTCCGCCACATCACGGCCGACCATGTGGCGGATGAGGTCGGCTTCGCTGGAGTTGGCCATCGCTCCGGCGGCAACGCTCGCGCCGTCACGCAGCACGGCGTAGTGTTCAGCGACGGCGCGGCATTCTTCAAGAAAATGGCTGATGTAGATGACGCTGACGCCCTGAGTTTTCAGCCGACGGATGACAGTGAAGAGGTGATCGACATCGGCGGCGGTGAGCGACGAGGTTGGTTCATCAAGGATGAGCAGGCGCGGTTTGGCGGTGAGTGCGCGGGCGATCTCCACCAGTTGCTGCTGCGCGATCGGCAACGATCCGGCCGGCGTATCAAGGTCGAGGTCACCGAGACCGAGCTGCTCCAACGCTTCACGCGCGATGGCGTGTTGTCGTTTGCGGTCGATGACGCCGAAACGACTCGGCTGATTGCCGAGCAGGATGTTCTCCGCCACGCCCAGGTGACGCGCGAGGGTCAGTTCTTGATAGACGATCGCCACGCCACGTGCACGTGCGTCGAGCGGCCCACTCGGGTCGTAGGCCACGCCATCAAGCATCATGCTGCCGCCATCAGCACGGTGCGCGCCGGTGAGCACCTTCATCAACGTTGATTTGCCCGCGCCGTTCTCGCCGATGAGCGCGAGGCATTCTCCGGCATTGACCGACAGATCGACGCCGATCAGGGCTTTGGTGGCGCCAAAGGCTTTGGTGATGCCGGTGACGGATAGCCGCGTTGTCATGGGAGAAGCACGGTGCGAGGTGCGAGGTGCGAGGTGCGAGGTTGTGCCGCGACCGACAGGGATCGGTTTGCGAAAGTCCCAACGGGACGACCCGAAGAAAGCCCGGGGTGAAACCCCGGGAAAGCGTGAAGATATTGGCCAAGCTCCGCAGGGGCGGCGGACTCAAAGTCCATCAGATGCCATCCCGCAAGGAGCATTCAAGCAGTTCGACCGGAAGAAAAACCAAAGTGAAAGTGAACATAGTTGCATCGCTATCCCTATAGAGCCCGGTCATAGAATCTAACGGCGATGGCCTTGGGAGGGCATGGACGGAACGAATGAATTCTGCCCGTTCCTTCAATGGTCCATAGAGATGGATACAGTTGGAACCATAGACAATTATGGAAACCCCATCCGTGTGGCGATAATAGCGCAAAGAAAAATAGCTCAGGACATAAACGGCCATGGTGAGCGAAAGACCCACACCCAACCACAGCAGAAAGCGACCACCTTGGCGTCTGCCCGACGCCGTGGTGTTACCACTCACCGGATCCTGGCCTGTGGTCATTTACCCAGGTACTCCGCCAACGGCGGATTCAGCAGCGCCTTGAACTCCGATTGTTCCATGTTTTCCGGTGTGACGAGTTTCGGTGCCATGTCGTTGCGCTTCTCGACCGGCTTGCCCTGCGCAGCAGCGACCGCGGCCTTTACCGCGAGGTAGCCCATGTTCAGCGGATCCTGCAGCACCAAGCCGTGGATGTCGCCGGCCTTCATCCACTCGACCAGACGCGGAGTGTTGTCGAAGCCGACGACCTTGACCTTTTTGTTGATGCCTTGCTCGGTGAGCGCCTGGGTGATGGCGGTGGTCACCGGTTCGCACGGACAGAACACACCTTGGACTTCGTCTTTGAAGCGGTTGATGAGATTCTGGCTGGCCTTCAGCGCGGTTTCGTGCGTGGCACCAGCGTGCACGTCACTGCTGATCACGGTGATGTCGGGGAAGGTCGCGATCGCTTCCATGAAGCCGGCTTCACGTTCCTCGGTGCTGGCCGAGCCTTCCATGTAACGCAGCAGGATGACCTTGCCTTTGCCACCCAGCAGCGTGCCGAGGTGTTTGCCGCCGACGCGGCCGCCTTCTTTATTGTTGGTCGCGACGTAGCTCGCGGGTTTGTCCGATTCGAGCGCGGAGTCGGCGATCACCACCGGGATGTTCGAGCTGATCGCCAGTTCCACCGGCGCGACCAGCGCGGTGCGATCGAGCGGCATGAGCACGATGCCCTGCACGCCTTGCGCGATGAAGTTCTGCACCGTGCTGATCTGCGAGGTGCGGTCGTCTTCTTTGAGCGGACCTTTCCAGATTGCTTTCACCGGCGTGCCGGCGGCGTTCAGTTCGCGTTCGGCCTTGATGACACCGGCGTGGACGGTTTTCCAAAACTCGTGCGTGGTGCCTTTGGGGATGACCGCGATGACGATGGTTTTGGCGTTGCTCACCGCCACGCTTGGTTTGGCTACCGCATCGCCGCCGCCACAGGCGGATAGGCCGAGGCCGAGTGCGAGTACGCCGAGTCCGACGACTGTGCGGCGGGTGAAGGAAGCGGCTGTGCGTACGGACATGCGGACCTCGCGGGTTTGGGGCGAAGTCGTAGCTGGGAAAGGGTGCGGGCTACAGGCTACAGATCACCGATGGCGGCAACGTGTGTCAGTGAAGCAGAGGTCACAAGCTCCGGGCTACAGACCGCCGGGAACGGACATCACGGCGACAGATTCCGTACCACGAGCCTGTGGTCTGTAGCCCGTAGTCTGTGGTCTGCCCTACACCGCTTCTGTCGCCCACCCCAATCCGCTGGCGGAAAACTGGTCGATGCCAGTCACCACCGCGGGCACGCCGCCATCGGCAGGCAACCACGCATTCGCTACGCGGCGCACATCGGTGACGGTGGTGGCGAGGATGCGGGCGCGGAAAGCGTTTAAGCGTTTCGGTGTCGATCCCTTGAGGTCGCCGGTGAAACGCGAACGTGCTTCGCCGGCCGGACTACCTGGCGAATCGAGGCCGGCCATGACGCCGAGGATCGCTTCTTTCAGCAGACGCGCATCGTTCGGACAATCGCTCAGCCAGCGTAAGCTCTCGCGGAAATCGTCGTAGGTGCCGCTCAAACGTGGATCGCGGTAGCTGGTGAGGGTGAAGGTGCCGGTCGCCGGGGTGAAGCTGGCGCCCGAGCCATACGCACCGCCACGTTCACGGATCTTCGGGTGCAGCACGTTGTTCACCAGCAATCGGCCAGCGACTGCGAGCCCAGGCGCATCGGCGTGGCCGAGCGGTACGGCGGGGAATGCCAACGCGCAGTAATTCACTGCGGTCGCGGTGGTGTACGCAGTCGCTGGTTCCGGGCGCGCGAGCGGTGAACGGAATGGCTGGCGGGCTCCGCTCGGTTGTCCGAGTGCGCTCCACACGTTGCGGACGTGTTGCTGCACGTTGGCCTCACCGACGGTGTCGCCAATCAGCGCCAGCTGGCGCGGTTGGTTGAGCAAACGTGCGCGCAGTGAACTGAGCGCCGCGCCGAGTTTTTCCAACGCCGCGTCGGCGCCGGTGGCGTCCTCACCGATGCTGTCGGCGAGACGTTTGAGCCACGCCAAGCGACCGAGGCCACTTAGGCGATGACCAATCGCCGCCGCACCACCCATGCCACGGCTGGCGGCGCGCGAGGCGAAAGCGTTGCCGGCGCTGGAGACGCGGTCGCTCAGGCGTTGCACGCTTTGTTCGACCAGTTCGCGCAAGCGCTCGTGTTCGTCGAAACGCTGGTCCTGCAGGGTCTCGGCGATGAGATCGGTAAACTCGGCATGACGACTGCCAAGGCCTTTGACTTCGACGAACAACAAGCCGTGCAAGCGCGCGAGGTCATCGATGTCAGCGCTCAGATCGGTCCACGCAAATAATCCACCACAGCGGGCATTGAGCGCGGCCGAGCGCGCGGTGTAGTCTTGTTTACCGACGCCGAGGCTGCCGATGGTCTGCGCCAACAGCGGCAGCAGATCGAGTTCCTGATCGTCCAATTCAGGCAGCGGGATCGCCGCCACGTGGTGCATCAAGCCGTTGGTGCCGGCGGTAAAGATCGTCACACCCTGCTGGTCAGTACCGGTGGGGAAACGTCGTTCGAGCGGTACGTCGCTGAGCGCGAGGTCGGGCAGCACTTCGGGATCGTCGACGCTGGCCTGACGTTTGGCCAAGTCCTGCGCTTGCGTGGCGAGGCGTTCACGTCCGACGGCATCCAGCGCGGTGAGGTCGCGTTCGACCTGTTGTTTTTCGATCTGCTGCGCGCGGGTGTGGAACTCGCGATCGGGACGCGCCATGAGCAGCGCACGGTGGCGATGGTCGAGTAGGCGACGACGGATTTCGTTCTGAATAAATCCGTGCGTGGTGGCGCGTTCGCGCAGGCGCACGATGGCCTGCGATTGGTCGAGGAATGGCAGCGGATCAACGCCGTAGTTCCACGGCGCGAGCAGGCGGAAACACAGCTCCAGTCCGTAGGGATAGTGATCGCCGCTGATTTCTCGGCGGGCGAGTTCGAGCTGATGCAGCGCTGCGTCGAGTTCGGCCTGCGGCACGCCTTTGTCAGCGATAGATTTCAGCGTGTCGAACAGCAAGGGTTCGAACTTGGGATAATCGGCGGGATCAATGCCCGACAGTTCGGCGGTGAACAAGCCGTTGCGGTAACCAGCGCTGAAACCGCTGCCGCTGATCGAACGACCGAGGCCGCTGTTTTCGAGTGCCAGACGCAGCGGTGCGCCGGCGTGACCGAGCAATACGCGGTCGAGCAGTTCGGCAGTCAGTACTTCATCGAGGTTGGCGACATCGCCCCACACCCAAGTCGCGGCGATGGCTGAGACATCCAGGATGTCTTGACCCGCGCCGAACGGCACCGGCACGTCGAGCGTGAGTGGCTCGCCCGACGTCGCCTGGACGGTCGGTGACGCCAATGCCTGACCCGGATCGCCAGCGAGGTAATCGCTAAGGCGCGCGTGCAACTCGCTGGCCGGTTGATTGCCATAGGTGATGAAGCAGGCGTTGGCCGGCCGGTAGCAACGGCGGTGGAAGTCGAGCAGGTCCTGATGCGTCAGTGCGGGGATGTCGCTGGGATCGCCGCCGTAGTTGTGGCGGTAACAGGTCGCCGGGAGCAAGGAACGCGCGGTGGCCATCGACACCTGTTCGCCGGTGCCGTCCATTGCGCCTTTCATTTCATTGAAAACCACGCCTTTGCGTTCGCCGCTGGTACCGCTGGTGCTGCTCGGTTCGAGGCGGTGGCCTTCTTGCGCGAAGTCGAGCGGATTGAGCAGGGGAGCGAAAACCGCGTCGAGGTACACACCGGTGAGGTTGTCGTAGTCCTTCGCCACTTGGCTGGCGAAGGGATAGGCCGTCATGTCCGGGAAGGTCATGGCGTTCATGAAGGTCTGCAGCGAGCGCCTTAACATTTGAAAGAACGGATCGCGCACCGGGAAACGTTTGCTGCCACAGAGCGTGGTGTGCTCCAGGATGTGTGGCAGACCGGTGGAGTCCTCCGGCACGGTGCGGAATCCAACCACGAAGGCCCGGTGTTCGTCATCGCAGGCCAAGTGGTGGTGCACCGCGCCACATGGGTGACGCCACGTTTCAAGCGTAACACCCAAGGCGGGAACCGGCTGGCTGGTGACGAGACTGAAACGGGCGGCGTCGATCATGGTGGCAGCTTCTTCTTCACGCTGGAGTCGCAAGTCGGGGGCTGGGGATTGCCACGGGAGTGTCCGGGGTCCGGGGTCCGGGGTCCGGGAGAAACTATGAAAGCCGGGTCCCCCCGGTAGCAGCGCGGGCTTGGTGTCCCAAAAGGTGCTGCATCCCCAGGAGACCCGGCATGAGCATTCTCGCTTTAGACCTTGGCCGTTTCAACCGTCCGACCCACGCGGTGTGG
>JANPLC010000300.1:0-5818 GCA_031426335.1 Planctomycetota bacterium | reverse complement strand
AGTCCGCGCCCCCAGGATTACGGCACGATGGTCAGCTCGAACACCACTGGTGATCCAAGCGGCTGCTGACCATCCTGATCGGAAAACGGCTGGGCATCGATCAAAAAAGTGCCGACGCGGGGTCGCCACGACATGGTCGAGCGATTGTCCACGTTGCCGAAGACGTGGAAGGCCCGTACTTGCTCCAAACGATCATCAACCCCACGCATGCCCGTACGTAACGCGTGGACTTCAGGCGTACACTCGACACGGATGTTGATGCCATTGCTTGGTAGCTCGCTCAGTCGGAATGTGCCACGGCCAATCAGACGGCCACCAAGCACCTTCGAGACGTCACGCGCAGTCGGGACAAATCCCAGAACACGCGGATTGGTGAGTGAGCGCAGGCCATCGACATCCGCCACCGCTGATTCGCCGGCAATCACTTCCTGGCTGGTGCTTTTCGCCGCGCTGGTAAACGCCACGCGGCCTTCGCTAACCGCAAGTTCGGTGCTCTGAGCACTGACCACGACACTGAAGCGTGTCCCCATCACCGAGGTGGTCGCATGCGCCGAACCAATCGCGAAGGGCGTGGTCGTTTGCGTGGTGACGTGAGCATCAAGACGACCCGTAATCACCTGCACGGCCACGGTGTCATCAGTGACGCGCAACGTGGTCCCGCTGGCGGCAATCAGTCGACTTCCGTCGCGCCAGCGCAGTTCTGCGCTGCCACCGATGACCTCGACCAACGCGCCACGTGGTGCCAATAGACCAACCGCGAACGGTTTCCCGGCGACCTGCACCTGACCGTCAGTGCGCACTAATTCCAACGGCCCCTGAAACGTGATCACCGGAGCGGAAACGGATGAAGGCGAAGCAGTCGGACGGCTGAGGACCGATACCATCACGATCACCGCCACCAGGGCCGCTGCCGCCGCAGGCAACACCCAGGTCAGCTGACCATCAGGACGACGCAGGCGCATGCGCTTTGATCCACCGCGCACCGCACGACGGGCACTGATCGTCGACGGCCGGTTAGGCGCCAACGATAGCGCCTGCGGCAGTACCGATTCACTCTGGCAGAACCGCGCAAAGCGCGCACGCGCGGTGGGATCGGTGCGTAACACCTCTTCCAACGCCTTGACGCCCGCAGCGTCAAGGTCATCGGTCAGCCACGCTGCGATCAACTGATCCGCGGGATGATTCATCCGAGAAAACACCGTGCGAAGTGCGAGGTGCGAAGTGCGAAGTTGAACACCAAAGACTTGCGCGTTTGGTGGTGTTCACCCATGTGGTGAACACCGGTGATGTTGTCAGGGTATGTCTTGCAACCTCGCACTTCGCACCCCGCACTTCGCACTGCTCGTTTCAGGTTCATGCCCCACCGCCAGCGGCGCCAAGCCGGCGCTCCACGCAATCTTGCAAGGCGACGCGTACGCGCTTCAGCACCGCATAGACCCCCTGCACACTGCGGCCTACTTGCTCGGCAATGTCCTCACACGTCAGCTCATCGCGGTAACGACCATCGATGATGCGTCGTTGATCCTGCGGCAGCGAACTGAGGCACGACGACATCACCTCGCGAAGGGTCGCTTTGCCATCGGGTGCGCCGGGCTCAAAATGATCGCCCATCAGATCGATGACGTCATCCGCCAAGCGTGGGGTGCGGCGTGCCTGACGGCCGGTCTCCAACGCCTTGCGCCGGGTGACCGCCCGCAACCACACCGCGACTTCATCCTCCACCATGGGAATGCGCGTCGGATCCTGCGCCAAGATCACCGCCACCTCTTGATAGACGTCCTCCGCCAAGTGCGCATCACCGGTGATGGCACGAGCATACGCCGTGATCATCAGCTGATGCCGGGTGAGCACCTGAACCAAGCGTACGCGCAATAAGGCGCTGGCGCTGGGGTCGCTGCGAGGTGATGGAACGGGCTGCATGGTCACTGATGCGACTCCCTGGGCGGATTAGGCGCGGAATCTGATCCCACTAGGATGGCCACGAATTGCCCACTCCGCCAGATGCAGGTCACGGAACCGGAGGTGGCAACGCCTGGACAGCCAGCAGCAGCGTTTGGTACCGCGTCGTCATCCAGGCGGGAACGCCGGTGGGGAACGTGGGATCGCGCCGCAGGTCGTGGGGTAGGATCAAACTGTCGACCTGCGCGACGCCGACACGCGCACTGAGAGTAAAGACCTCCTCAATCCCCGGGTCGCCGATGGCAAGGCAACCAATCGAAGCCCGCCCGCCATGAATCATGATGTCGCTCCCCAGCGACTCGCGGCCGTCTGCGCGACCGTGCCCACGATCCTCGTCGCTCGGGTAATCGACGCGCAACGAGACGTGGAAGCGGCTGTTGGGATTGAGCAGGACGATGCGGTAGAGTCCCTCCGGCACCTGACCGTCGCCTTCGCGCAGCTTGGGCCCAGGGCCACCGCTGGCGGCGAGCACCGCATACGACGCTAGTGGTTTCCACGCTCCGGTCGCGTCAGCCGCGTAGACCTCCAGACGTTTCTCCGCCTTCAATCCGAGCAGCCGAACCCGCGCTGGCGGATAGGTGAGCCCGGCAGCGCGGCAACGCGTCTCCCACAACGGATCGACGCGCGGTGCGAACTGCGTGAGACGATCAGCGATCGACACGCGTTCGCCAAAACGCCACGCGAGGTAATCCCAGCCACCGAGTGCCAACACGGTGATCAGCGCCAGGAGCACACCGACCAGCGTCACTGACAGCCAACGACGGATACGCAGCGGAGGAGGCACTCAGAACGCGCCTCCCGGCGGCGTTACCACCAAGCGATCGATGCTCGCCGTTGCCGGAGCTTCGAGCATGAGCTTGATGGCGCCCGCGATGTCCTCTGCGCGACACATGCGTGAACGGTCGAAGGTGGTCTCCGCCGGCCACACTTCAGAGTCGGTCGCGCCCGGTACGATCACGCCGACGCGGATGCGCCGGCTGCGCAGTTCCTCACGCGCGACGCGACTCCACGCTTCTAAGCCGGCCTTGGTCGCAGCGTAGGCCGCGCAACCGGCGAAGGTCGCATCGGCCGCCACCGACGTGACGTTGATGATCGCGCCACCACGCACCGCCAAGTGCGGAATCGCCGCCGAGGCCAGCAACATCGGCGCGCGCAGGTTGAGCGGAAACATCGTCGCCACGTGCGCCGCATCGACCGCGTCGACCGCCGCGGCGGTAAAGACGCCGGCGTTGTTGATCAGCGCGTCCAATCCACCAGCCAGTTTCACCGCGTCCGTCACCACCCGCGCGGCTGCCTCTGGCTTGGAGAGATCGGCATCCACCGCCCACGCCTGTCCGCCAACGGCGGCGATGCGTGCCACTAGCGCATCCAAGCGATCGCGGCGACGTGCGACCAGGACGAGGTTCCAGGACTGAGCGAGCGCCGCGGCAGTGGCAGCGCCAATGCCCGACGACGCACCGGTGAGGAGAACTGTACGTCGCATGGTGCAGGGATAATCCGACACTGTCACAGGAAGCAACTATGCGGAACGCCTCACTCGCTCGCGGCGCTGATTGCAGGGTTGAGTCGGCGTCCATGGCCCGGATCATCCCGCCCGCATCGCATCCCGCCTGCTCAGGAGCCTCCCATGATCCGCAAAAATCCCTCCGGTGATCTGCCCGTCGTCCCCGAGTCCGCCTTCGTCGATCCGACCGCCATTATCTGCGGCAAGGTCATCATCGGTGAAAACGTCTTCATCGGCCCCTATGCGGTGATCCGTGCGGATGAAACCGATGTAAACGGCAAGATGGAGCCGATCATCATTGGAGCTGATTCCAACATCCAGGACGGCGTGGTCATCCACTCCAAGGCCGGCGGTCGCGTGACGATCGGTGATCGCACCTCGATCGCCCACCGCGCCATCGTCCACGGTCCGTGCGACGTTGGCGACCGGGTGTTCCTCGGCTTCAACAGCGTGGTCTTCAACTGCAGCATCGGCAGCGGCTCAGTCATCCGCCACAACAGCGTGGTCGAGAACTGCCACGTACCGCCGAACTTCCACGTGCCGTCGTGTTCGAACATCCACAACGACGAAGAACTGGCCAAGCTGCCGCTGGTCAGCCCCGACGTGTCGACGTTCTCGGAAAGCGTGGCGATCACCAACCTCGAACTGGTGCGTGGGTATAAGAAGATTCAGAACGAATTTTGATGCCGTGACTGAATGTTCTGCCGATGAACCAACCAACCAAAGTCGCGAGTTACATTGGTGCCGGGTCCAGGGGCGGCAGAGCCCCTGGCGGGCGTAGCGGGCAGAGCCCGCGAACAACAATCCCCCGAGCGCGCCTGCGCGCGAGCGGGGACGGACTTGATGGCGCGAAGCGCCATGAGCTGGCGTAGCCAGCGCCGCAACGGAACGATCACCGCGGAGCGGTGACCAGCGAAGCTGGCGAGCCGCATGGCGGCGAAGTCGGTCCGGGGCGCAAGTCAAGCAAGCCGCTGCGGGATATTCTTCAGCCATTCATTGACCCCAGCGATGTGATATTGAGGGTATGCTCCACTCCCTGGAGCTATCCCCATGTCGATCAAACCTACCGTGATCAGCGCCGAACGCGCCGCACGCATCGCCACCCTCGCCAAGCAGGGCATCGATCTCACGGTCGGGCGGATCAAGACCACCTCACATCCGTTGTGGGCGGCCCTGAAGAAAGTCGGCAGCGAGCTGTGGCTCGACACCGGTGACATCGACGCGGCCTCGCCGCTCTACACCAGTGAATTCACCGCGCTCACCACCAACAACACGTTGCTGAACAAAGAAGTGCAGAAGGGCACCTACGACGAGTTGGTGCGCACGCTGGCGGTCGAACTGAAGGACCTCGACGAACAGACCCGCGTCATCGAGATCGCGTTCATTCTCAACGCCCGCCACGGCCTGCGGCTGGCGCAGACCTTCGGTGGCAAAGTATCGGTCGAGTTGCACACCGATCTCGCCAACGACATCGAACGCTCGCTGCACTACGGTCGCCGCTACTTCGCCATCTGCCCGGAACACTTCATCGTCAAGATCCCGCTGACGCCGTCCGGCCTGATCGCGGCACGCACGCTGCGCCTCGAAGGTATCCCGATCAACTTCACCTTGGGCTTCAGCGCGCGACAGAACTACGTCGCCGCGGCGTTCACCGAGCCAGCGTACTGCAACGTCTTCCTCGGTCGCCTGAACGCGTACGTCAGCGACAACAAACTCGGTGACGGCAAGATGGTCGGTGAAAAAGCCATGCTCGCCAGCCAACGCGCGGTGACCAAGGTCAGCAGCGGAAAGACCAAGCACATCGCTGCCAGCCTGCGTGGGGCGAGCCAGGTCGCCGACCTCGCCGGCATCGATGTCTACACCATGCCGACCACGGTCGCTGCGGCGTCGATCAAAGAACTGAAGGGCGACTTCACCAACCGCGTACCGCAGGATTACGCGGTGACGTGGAACTCTGCCGCCGAAGCCGCCGCCAACCGCGTGTCGGTGTTGTGGGACATCGCCAAACCCGAGACCGCCTTCGCCGCCGCGTTGCGTGCCAAGGCGCCAACCAGCGCCGCCGAACTCATCGCGCTGGCCAAGGCCAACGGCGCTGGCGACATGTTCCCACAGATTTCTGACGCCGACTGGGCAGTGATCGCCAAAGACGGCAAGATCCCAAAACACGCGACGTGGGCAGTGCGTATCGCCAGCGGCGAACTGGCGATCGACACCCTGCTGACGTATGCCGCGTTGCAGTCGTTCATTGCGGATCAGAAGGAAATGGACGATCGGATCCGCAAGTACCTCTGAGCCTTCCCCGGGAGCGCGGGCCGCTGGCCCGCATGTCTTGATAATTCAACCTGCGGGCCAGCG
>JANPLC010000299.1:0-41716 GCA_031426335.1 Planctomycetota bacterium | reverse complement strand
CGCGAAGAACGTGAACTCAACCTCGTCTTGCTGGTCGATGTCAGTGGCTCGATGCGTTTCGGCGCGATCCCTGGTGTCTCGCCACGGGCGAAGCTCGCGCTCGCCGCTGAAGCTGCTGCCGTAGTGGCAGTGACGGCGCTCAAGAACAACGATCGCATCGGACTGGTGACCTTCAGCGACCGCACCGAATTGCATCTTCCCGCACGCAAGGGCCGCGGCCATGTCGGACGCCTGTTGCGCGAAGTGCTCGCGGCGCCGGCCACCACACGCCCAACGGACTTGGCGCACGCACTCGACGAACTGGTGC
Source organism: Planctomycetota bacterium (assembly GCA_031426335.1). Taxonomy (GTDB): domain Bacteria; phylum Planctomycetota; class UBA11346; order UBA11346; family UBA11346; genus BOG-1363. The sequence goes on along the minus strand of JANPLC010000299.1, from coordinate 41,409 downwards.
GCGTCAGCAAACGCCGCGCGGTGTGTTTCCTCATCAGTGACTTCCTCTTCACGCGCGGTGCCACCGACCTGCGCTTCAACGACGCGTTGGCGCGCGCCAGCCGTCGTCATGACGTGGTCGGACTGCGCGTGTGCGATCCGGCGGAGACCACACTGCCGCGCGGCTCAACCCCACTGGTACTGCAGGATCCCGAAGGCAATGGCATGCAGGTGCTCGCCACCGGACGCGCAGCGCGTGCGGCATATGAAGAAGCGTGGCACGAAGCCCGCAGTGCAGTGACCAGCGCCTTCCGCGGCGCAGATGGCGATCTGGTCGACCTGAGCACGGATCAGTCGGCGTTTACCGCTTTGGCGCGGTTCTTCCGCGAACGCCGGCGGAGGATACGTGGATAACGACAGCAACCGTCCGGCAGTCCGGAAGTCCGGCAGTCCGGAAGTCCGCTATTTGCGGATCCGTTCTGCTTGCTTGGCATTGATACTCAGCTTTATCATTCAGAGTTCGCTTACCCCGGGCGAGACTCCCGGACTTCCGGCCACGCTGCAGGAGCAGCGCGAGGACCAGCGGACTTCCGGACCCGTGGCAATCGCCCCCTTCTCTGTCGATCTATCCGCGTCAGCAAACGCAGTGAACATCGGCGACACCCTCATCGTCACCGTCACGTACCGCTGGCCGGCCGGCTGGACGGTGGTGGCGCCGAATGGTGAGCCGGATCCGGCCAAGGAATTCGCCAACGCTTTTGTCACCAATCTACCACCGCCGCAGAAGAACAGCAGCGGACAGGAAGAACGCCGCGTCTTCACCGTCACGTTGCTGGCCAATCGCGATGGCGCATGGGAACTACCGCGCCCGACGTTGACTGTGCAGACGCCGGACGGCACCCGTTCAGTGGTGGCGTCAACCGTGCTCGTGCAGGTCGGCGCCGAGGACAAACCTGCGGAACTTCCGCCGCCGCGTCAGGCATGGACGCGAGCGAAGGGCCCGGCGGATCACGAGCGTGCGTGGTGGATCCTAGGCATCGCACTGGTAGCGATCGCCGGACTAGTGGCGCTGCTGCTTTCGCGGCGACGTCAGCAAGAAACCGCGCGCACGCCGTGGGAACAGTTCTATGAAGACTGGCAGACCGCTTCGACCGCAGCCGACGGCAAGGAAGCTGGCGCACGCCTGAGCTTCGCGCTGCGCCGCTGCTTGGGCACGGTCTTCCGTTTTGATGGTCCGGCCGCGACCACACGTGAAGCCACCGCGTTCCTGCGCAGCCGTCTGCCGGATGACGAATTCCGTGAACTGGCGCGCCTGCTGGAAAGTCTCGATGCACTGCGCTGGGCACCGGAACATCTGCCGCCGTCAGCCGTGCGCCCGCTGGTCGAGCAAGGCCGCGCCTGGAATACCACGCTCAAACGCCGGCTCGACGCCGAAGCGGAGCTGCTGCGCGCTGCGGGTGGACCAAAGATTGATGCGGACAAGGCCGCTACCGTGGGCAAGGCTGGCGCGGGCAAGGCCGCTGGCGCGGAAAAGGAACCGACGTGACGCCCGACGCATCGTTGTTGACCTTCCGCTTCGCTGACCCGCTGTGGCTCGGGCTGGCGCTGCTCGCGTTGGTGGTGTTGTTGTGGCGGCCCAAGCGTGGCGGCGCGTCCTTCAGCGGCTTCGCCCTAGCGCAAGAAGCCCTGCGTCCCAGCCGTGGCCCGGCGTTCCATCGTCTGCTGATTGCCACTGGCTTCGCCCTGCTGGCCGTGGCCTTGGCGCGACCACAAGCCGGCCGTGCAATCATCGAACGCGAACAAGCCGGACGCGATCTGCAGTTGGTCATCGATCTCTCGGGCAGCATGCAGGTCGATGATTTGCTGGATGAGCAGAACCAGCGCATGGATCGTCTGGCGGGAGTGATGCAGGCCGCCAAACGGTTTGTCTCAAATCGCCCCAATGATCGCATCGGCTTGGTGTTTTTCGGCGACCGCGCGCTGACCTCGTGCCCGCTGACCTACGACCATGAAACCGTGGTGCAGTTCATCGAACGCACCGAACGACAACAACGTGCGCTGTGGAACGCTGGTCATGAGAAAGGCCTGCTCGGCAACGCGACCAACCTCGGGCTGGGCCTCGGTGCGGCGCTGCGCGGAGTAAAGGATCCCAAGTCCAAGGGCCGCGCGATCATCCTCATCACCGACGGCGCAGATTCACGTGAGCTGCCGTCGTGGGTCGATCCGGTCGAAGCCGCGCGCCACGCGCATTCCACCGGCGTGAAGGTCTATGGCATCGGCGTGGGCGATGCCAACGGCACGCGCAGTGAACGGGATCCGTTCACCGGCCGCGTGCGTACCGGCCGGGTGCCTGGGTATCTCCAGCCCGACATGGCGCGTTTGGAAACCATCGTCGCACAAGCCGATGGCAAGGCCTTCCGCGCCAACGACCGCGCCGGCCTGGATCAGGTTTTTTCACGCATCGATGAATTGGAGCCGACGCCACGCACGGTGCGCATGCGCGAAGATTACGCCGATCGCAATCAGTGGTTGCTGGCGCTGGGGACGCTGCTCATCGGCTTTGCCTTCGTGCTCGAACCACGACTGCGGGGTGTCGCATGACGTGGGCGAATCCGCATCTGCTGTGGCTGCTGCTCGGCGTCGTCGCACTCGCTCTGATGACGTGGCGATGGCACGTCATCGTACGGCGCTCGCGCGCCGGCGTCGGTGCCGGCGTGCCACATCTGAGCGCCAGTGTCGGCCACAAACGCGAAGTCCTGCGCAGCCTGTTGTTGTGGAGCGGTCTGGCGCTGCTGGTGGTCACGCTCGCCGGACCACGCTGGGGCGCACGTGATGAACTGCAGTCGAGCCGTGGTGCTGACGTGTTGCTGGTGATTGATTGCAGCCGCTCGATGCTGGCCAAGGACCTCTACCCCGATCGGTTGGAAGCGGCCAGGCGCAAGGCCATCGATCTGCTGCACTTGGCGCCTGAGACGCGTTTGGCGCTGATGCCCTTCGCTGCGGTGTCGGTGTTGCGCTGCCCGCTGACCGGCGATCACAGTGCGATCGAGTTGATGCTCCAGGACTGCACGCCCGAGTTGTTTCCGGCCGAGAACGGTTACCAGGGCACCGCCATCGGTGAGGCCATTCAGTCCGGTTTGCGCGTGCTCGGAAAACAGAGCGATCGCGGCCAATCGATCCTGGTGATGAGCGACGGCGCCGATGATGATACCGCTGCGGTCGACGCCGCTGGTGCGGCGGCGAAGGCACTGGGCGTGCCGATCTACGGCCTGTTCTTCGGCGACCCCGAACGTGAAGTCAGCATCAACATTGACGGCAAGGATGAAGTCATGCGCGCTGACCGCACGACGCTCGACACGCTGGCCACCACCACCGGCGGTCTGTGCGTCAACGCGCGCAGCGATCCCGAGGACATCCGCGTGATCTACGAACACCTGCGCACGCACGTCGTCCAGCTTCCGTGGGAAGAACGCCGCCGCATTGTGCAAAGCGAGAAGTACCAATTCGTGCTGCTACCGGCCATGCTGCTGATCCTGTTGGGAATGCTGATGCCGACGAGGAGGCGTATCTGATGCGACCCCTGATTTTACCAAGATGCCTGCTGCTGATCCTTGCATTGGTGTTCGCTGGCACCGTCGTCGGTCACGCCGCTGATCCCTGGGACGCGCTGGCCGACGCTGCTGAAGAAAAAGAACCGCTCGCCGCGCAGAAACGCTTAGAAGCACTGCTGCTGGAACAGCCGTCGTTCTATCCGGCGCACTTCAACCTCGGCACCTTGCTGATGGAAGTCGATCGCGACCGCGCGGCCACGCACTTCGAACACGCCACGTCCAGCCCGTCGACCGAGTTGGCGCACGACGCGTGGTACAACCTCGCGTTGGTGCGGTGGAAGCAGGGCCGGCTCGACGATGCGCTGATCGCTGCGGGCAAGGCGGTGGAGATCGACGGCAAAGCGCCGGACACCATCAAGCTGCGGGATGAATTGCGCCGCGTGGTGCTCTACCGCGCCAACGAAGCACGTAAGAAAGCTGAAGCCGAAGCGAAGAAGCTGCGTCTGCCAGCGAGTGATCTGCCGGAAGCCCACGTCGGTGAGCCGTACGAAACCCGCATCCACGCTGCGGGTGGTGCCGGCGGTTATCGCTTCGCGCTCGGCTTACCACCGACGCCGCCGACGCCGCCGACCACGACGCCGCTGAAGCCCGGTGCTACACCGGCGCCGACACCGACTGCGAAAACCGCGCCGCCACCACCGACCCTGCCACCCGGTCTGTCGCTCGACGCGGATGGCCGCCTGCACGGCACGCCGACGAAAGACGGACGTTTTCCCTTAGCACTGGTGGTCAGCGATCAGGCCAAGGACAGCGTCAGCGGCACGCTGATGTTGGTGATCCAGCCAGCCCCGGCGATCACCACTACGGAACTGCCGGAGGCGATCCTGGGGGCGCCGTACGAGGCGCTCATCGATGTTGTCGGGCTCGACCGTCCGACCTGGACCATCAGTGGTCTGCCACCCGGAATCAGTGCGAGCAGCGAAGCAGGCCCGCAGCTGCGCATCAGCGGCACACCGACGCAAGCGACCAAAGCCACGCTCACCATCCGCGCCGACGACGGTAAACGCCAGGCCGCGCGTGGTGGTCCCGGTGCCCCACCAGCGTTGACGCTCACCGTCAGCGACAGCTTCGCGCCGGATCTGGTCGTGCTGCCCCCGGCCACCGCCTGGGCGCCGTACACGCATCAACTTGGCGTGCGTGGGCGTCCGCAGCAGTACCGCTGGTCGTCCCCAGGGGCTGGTGGCTTGAAACTCGATGCGCAGGGACTCGTCAGCGGCACGCCGGAACAGGCGGGCGATCTGCCGCTGCCGCTGACCATCAATGCCGAGGACAAACGTTCACGCACCAGCACCGTGCGCGTGCCGGTGAATCCGCCGCCGGTCATCGAAGAGCCGCAACCGCTGCAGTTCACTGTCGGCCAACCGGCGAATCGACCGCTCAGCGTCAGCGGCGGCACCGCGCCCTATCAATGGCAGATCGCTGAAGGCGTGTTGCCCAAAGGTCTGCGCCTAGATGCCGACGGCACCGTGCGCGGCGTCGCCGGTGAACCTGGGGAGGTCGACGTGACGGTAGCGGTGAGCGATCGCTGGCAGGCGCGTTCACAGCACCAGATCCACGTCACGGTGGTGGAGAAACCCAAAGACGACGAACAGCAGAAGCAAGATCAGCAGCAGAAGCAGGATCAGCAAGCCAAACAGGACCAGCAGAAGCAAGATCAGCAGAAGCAGGATCAGCAGGATCAGCAAAAGCAAGACCAGCAGAAACAAGATCAAGAAAAACAGGATCAAGAAAAACAGGCCGGCAAGGATCAGCAAAAGCAAGATCAGCAGAAACAAGACCAGCAGAAACAGGACGGCAAAGATCAGCAACAGCAGGATCAGCAGAAGCCCGGTGGTGAGCAGCAACAGGCGGCGGAGCGTGCCGCCCAGCAGGCCCAGGTACTGAACCAGGCAGCCGCCGACCGCTGGCTGGAATCACTACCGAAGGAAGATCGCGACGTGCTGATGTACCAACTGCTCGAAGGCGGCGATCTGAAACCAAAACGTAAAGACAAAGGCAAGACCTGGTGATTCGCTCTGCTGCCGTGTTTGTTCAGGGGCTTTGCCCCCGCAGCCCTGCGGGCCTGCCCCCACGGGCTTGGTCGTGGCTCGGTTTCGTCGGCTTCGCCTTCTCAACCGTGGGCGGATGCGCTTCGCGCCTGTATCGAACAACAGGATCCGCCCACCGCCACTCGGGCGCCCGCCCCATCGCAAAGCGATGGGGCCCCAGTTTGTTCTGCGCCATGCTGGTGTCGTCGTGCCTTGCTGCCGTCGAGGTGACGCTGGAAGTCCCGGATCCCTTTGTCGTTGGCGTCCCACTGCGTGGCAGCATCACGGCAGAAAACTCCAACGCCCGCATCGAGCGCATCGAACTGCCAGAGGTTGCTGGCCTGGAATGGAAACATGGCCGGGGAACCAACTACGAGGTCCGCCTCGTCAACGGTATGCGCTCCAATAAAGAGACCATGACGTTGGTGATGCGCGTCCAGCAACTCCCAGAGCTGACAATTCCTCCCGTGACGGTGGTCTTCGATGATGGTTCCAGCGCCACCACCAAAGCCGTAACCATCAAACCCCAGGCCGCAGACACCACGTTGTCTGGTGAGGTGAGCGCCACCGCGAGTTTCGAACCGGCAACCATCGTTCCGGGTGAACCCGCCGTGTTGATCTACCGCTTGGCGCTGCGACAGGACCGCGTGCGTGCGATCAAACAACCATCGCTGACGCCGCCGACGGGACTGTTGGTTACGGGCGAACGCACTGACAGCAAAAGCGAGACGGTCGATGCCGAAGGCCGCGAGTGGTCGGTGCAGACCTGGCGTTGGCCGGTGACCGCCGCGCAATCAGGTACGTTCGACGCGCGCGGGCAACAAGAATGGTACCGCTGTCGCAATGATTTCTTCAACCAACTGGTGATCGAAAGCACGCATCAGGCGCCGATCAAACCAGCGACGCTCACCGTCACTGCGCTGCCGGAGGCAGGTCGCCCGAACGATTTCGCTGGCCTGATCGGTCCACTCGACGCGAGCGCCAGCATTGATCGTCCACGCATCAGCACCGGCGAAGGCGCGGTGTTCACCGTCACGCTCACCGGACCACAGGTTGCGCTGGGGCACCGCCCAACGCTGACGCTGCCCGCCACGGTGCAGGCCTATCCCAAGGATGATGAAGAGGAAAAACCTGGCGTGCGGCGCTTCCGTTGGGATCTGGTCCCTGGGACTGCGGGCGAGATCACCCTGCCGGCGCTGACGTTCCCGTACTTTGATCCCAGCGCGCGCACCTACCGGCGCAGCAGTACTACCCCGCTGACCATCACCGTATTGCCTGGGCGCAGTCGCGAACTGGTCGTCAGTGGTGACACCACGCCACGGCGCTCGCTCGCGCCGGCAGCAGAGGATCAGAACGTGCTGCCACCGCCGCTGCGTGGAGCCGCCGGATCACCGGCACCGGTGCTGGTGATCTGGATCGTACTCGCGGTCGCGCTCGTCGCTGGCGCCCTGGCTGGACTCGGCGAGCGCTTGGCCACTCGTCCGCGGCGGGGCCCACATCGTGGCCGCGCGTTGGCCGCGGCGATCGTGGCCAAGGACCTGGATGCGATGGCACGTGCGGTGTTCGCCTTACGGCCGGATCTGGATGAGAGCGGGCGTCATGCCGCGGATGCGCTAGAACACGCCATCGATCTCGCGCGTTTCGGTAAAGGTGATGCTGGAGATCTGGCGCGACTGGCAGCACCGTTGGTGGGGATCGCATGATCTTGATTTCCACCATGCGGAAATCGTTGGGCATCGCGCTGTTGCTCGCAGGGCTACTGACGACAACGCACGCTGCTGACGATGCGTATGCAGCGTGGGGACATGGCCGACCACAAGACGCCATCGCCAGTTTGCATCAGCAGGCCATCGCCAGCGATCGGTGGGATGCGTGGTTCGATCTCGGGCTCGCGGCGCTTGCCGCCGGTCGCCAAGGCGAGGGCATTGCCTGGCTGGTGGCCGCACACCAGCGTGCACCGGAACGTCCTGAACCACGGCAGGCGCTGCGTGCGATCAAGGTCACGCCGCCACTTGGTTGGCTCGATCGCCTGGGACCACTCGCCGCACCCGGCCTTGGCTGGGGTGGCGTGGTGCTCATCGCTCTCGCCGGACTGCTGCTGGGCTATGGGGTCTGCACACGGCGTCGACGTCCGACGATGTTGCTGATCGGCGCCGGACTGCTGCTGGTGAGCGTGCCAGGGCGCATCGCCTGGGAGCACGACCAGGGACGCCTGCTGGTGGTGGCCGTGCGCGACAGCCAACTCTACGACAGCGCCGGCCGACCGATCGTCGCCATTCCTGCCGGCACCGTGTTGGAGCAGGAATCTGCCGCGGTCTGGGCTGAGCGCGTCCTGGTGCATGACGCGCAGAACCACCGCGGACATTTGCCGTTGGCGGATACCGTCGCCAAGCCGTGAGAACGCCTTGGAGCTACGAGCTGCGAGCTGCGAGCCGCTCCAGTTGATCCCTCACGCCTCTGGCAACACTGCTTCCAGCCATGCCGGTCAGCCTACCCGAGATCGAAACCGAACAAACTACCCGCCTTGCCCCCAGGTGGCAGGTAGTGTTGCTGAATGACGACGACCACACCTACGAGTACGTCATCGAGATGCTGGTCAAACTGTTCCAGCACTCGGTCGACACCGCCTTCCGCATGGCCTGCGAAGTCGACGAGTCCGGTCGCGTGGTGGTCGATACCACCAGCAAAGAACGCGCGGAACTGAAACGCGATCAGATCCATGCCTATGGCGCAGACTGGCGCATGTCACGTTCACAGGGATCGATGTCGGCGGAGATCGAACCGACGGAGTGAACAAAGCGAAAAGCGAAAAAAGGCAGCAACCGCAGAGACGCAGAGGTACGAGGAGGGCCGCAGAGAAGTCTGCCTGGCTCGACTTCACATTATCTACTCTTTCTTTTCCGCTCTGCGGCCCTCCTCGTACCTCTGCGGCTCTGCGGTTGGTTGTTCCTGATGTTGACCATCGGCGATTGATTGTGCGCCTGGGTGCTTGCCGTGGTGACGGTAAGACGACACTCCCGCCCCCATGACCAGCACCGATCTGACCTTCGCCTCTCTCGACGCCCACCGCGCGTGGCTCGCCAGCCAGGCCGCTTTGCCGGCGGGATTTCGCATCGGCAATACGCGCTTCGAGTTCATCCCTTTCGAGGTACATAAGCCGGCGAAGATGACCATCACGCTGATCGCGTTGGATAAGCCGACGACGTCGTTCGCGGCGATGTTCACCAAGAACGCCTTCCCAGGCGCGCCGGTGATCATCGGACGCAAACGTCTGATCGAGCCGACCATCGGCGCGGTGATCGTGAACAACAAGATCAGCAACGTCTGTGCGCCTGGGGGCGTCGAGACCAGCGAAAGGCTATGTACCGCCGTGGCCAAGGAACTTGGCCTGACGGCGAACCAGGTGCTGCCGTCGTCGACCGGCGTGATCGGCTGGAAATTACCGGTCGATCAGATGCTGCCAGCGATCCCGTTGGCGAAGGCCGCGCTCCAGTCGCAATCGATCATGCCCGGCGCCGAAGGCATCGTCACCACCGACCTCTATCCCAAGATCCGGCGCGTATCCGTCGGCGCTGGCAGCATCGTCGGTATCGCCAAAGGCGCCGGCATGATCGAGCCGAACCTCGCGACCATGCTGGTTTACCTGCTGACCGATCTCGACGTGCCACGCGACGCGTTGCGCGCTGCGCTCGCCGCCGCCATTCCTGGCAGCTTCAACAGCATGTCGATCGACAGCGATACCAGCACGTCGGACACCGTCGCGCTGCTGTCGTCGCAGCGGGTGGCCTGCCCCGACCTCGCCGCGTTCCAGCGTGGACTCGATCAGGTCTGCCGCGATCTGGCGGAGGACATCGCGCGCAACGGCGAAGGCGTCCATCACGTCATGCGCGTACAGGTCAGCGGCGCGCCGTCGGTCGAGTTCGCCCGCAGCGTCGGCAAGTCGGTAGTCAATTCGCCGCTGTTCCAGTGCGCGGTGTGCGGCAACGATCCCAACGTCGGTCGCTTGGTCTGTGCCATCGGCAAACACGTCGGTGCGATTGCGCCAGGGACTGATCTCTCGCGCGCCAAACTGACGCTCGGCGGCCAGGTGATCTACCAGGACGGCGCGTTCCTCCTGTCGCCCGCCATCGAAGAAAAACTCATCGCGCATTTGAAGAGCGCCGAGCTGTACGCTTCGACTCCGCCCCCCGACGGCCTGACCTTTGTACCACCGATCACGTACCCGCCGCATGAACGCTGCGTCGAAATCGGCATTGACCTCAGCCTGGGATCTGCCGCGGCGACTGTCATCGGCACCGACCGCAGTCACGAATACATCAGCGAGAACGCCGACTACCGCAGTTGAACGGCATCTCTCAATCATGACATACGCGTCCCACAGGGACGCTGTGATAATAGCCCGGCACTTCAGTGCCGGGAACCACGGCGAAAAATGATCGTAGTCCCAGAGGGACGGCTGAAACGTCGATAATTTCAGCCGTCCCTCCGGGACTAGTGAAAATCGGCACCAGTTCCCGGCACTGAAGTGCCGGGCTATTACCATGCCTCCCCTCCGGGGCGGCACCACGATCGTACGAGTGTGCAGGCTAATTGCCCCAGGTTGTCCACCCGATCCTTGCGCCCGACGGTCGGCGCTGGAACGTCCCGGGATGCCACGTTCCTCCGCACTCGTAACATCCCTCCTCCTGCTGGCCGGCGGCACGGAGTTGTCCGCCGTCGAAGTCGGCCCCCCTGGTTCCGGTCTGCAGATCGGTGGTTGGGGCGAAGCGCTGGTGCGCGCTGAACATCACGACGCTGGCAATCCGAAGAACTCCCAGGCCGGAACGCCGGGCGCGGTGGATGAAGACGACATCGATTTCTCCGCCGATGCACTACTGAAGGCCTCCTATAAGGTCGACCAGTTCTCGCTGCGCCTGGATGTGTTCATCTCCAACGAGCCGCAGTTCGACGACGCCGACAACGACGGTAATAACGTCATTTTGGAGCAGGCCTTCATCGACTGGAAGTTCCACGACCGCGCGACGCTGCGCGCCGGACGTTTTCTGTCGAGCTGGATCGGCTGGGAGGGTTACCACTCGCCTGATCTGTTCCGCGTGAACAATTCGGCGGTGTGGTCGTGGAACATCCGCGACCACGGCCAATTGGAAAACCGCCCGTTCCTTTCCGATGGGGTCGGCTTAATCCTCACCGCGCCGGAGGATCCACTGACGCTGTCGTTCTTCGTGGTCGAAGACGTCTTGGGCGATGCGCCGGATGCCAAGGGCACCGATCTGGCCTATGGCATCAATCTGACGTGGGCACCGCATTGGCTCGGCCAGGTCGAACTCGGAGCAGTCTATGACGCGAAATCGATGACCGAGGATCTTGCCGGCGGTGCTGACGGCGCGGCCATCGATTTCAACGTCGACCTCACCACCTGGCAGGACGCTGGCTGGTTCTTTGCTGGTGAGGTCCAGTACCATTTCCACAGCCACCTGTCCGTCACCGGGCCGGAGTTCGGCGATTCGCTGATGTGGCTGGTGATGGCGAACTATTCCATCACCGATGACGTCTCGCTGACGCTGATGGTCGACCGCGTCGATCGTGGCCTCGACCTCGACGACAATGAGGTCCTGGAAGTCGCCTTCGCCGTGCTGACCAAACCGCACAAACAGGTGCAGCTCAATTTCGAAGTGTTCCACTGGGATGAAAGCGCACCGAACGCGGACGCCTACGGCGCGGCGGCGGTGCTGCTGGTCATGCTGCCCTGACCACGGGCAACGTGTCTTCCCTGGGAGCGTGGGTGCCGCGCTCCCAGGGGATTGCCGCCCACGTTCTCGGTGTCACCCGGACGCCCGCCGTTCCCGCGCCAGCAACCGTCGTTTGCGTTCGATGCCCCAGCGGTATCCCGCCAGCTCACCATCTCCACGAATGACGCGATGGCACGGGATGAGCACAGCAATCGGATTGGTCGAACACGCACGCGCCACCGCACGTGCCGCGGATGGACGACCAAGGTCACGCGCCAGTTCGGCGTAGGTACGGGTCTGTCCCGACGGGATGCGCCGCAACAGTTCCCACACCTGCAGTTGGAAATCACTGCCACGGGGCGCGAGCGGAACGACACCGCTTGGCACCCGACCACGCAGGACGTCCAGGACGTAGGCGATCCACGCATGCAGCGCGCCGGATGAACGCCGCGGCATGTCGCTGATGTCCGCGCTGGGGAACTCCGCGCGCAACTCCCGCCGCAACGCCTGTTCGTCCGCACCGATGCTGACGGCACAGATACCGCGATCACTCGCCGCGATGAGCACGCAACCGAAGGGCGACTGGGCGACCGCCACCGAGATCGCCACTCCGCGCCCACCATGTGCGTACTGCCCAGGTGTCATGCCCAGACGTGCACCGGCGGATTCATAGACGCGACTGCCCGAGCCATACCCAGCACCGTAGATCGCCCCGGCGATGTCCTCCCCATCACGCAGGCGTTCCTTGAACAAGCGCTCACGGCACGCGCGTTGCCAGGCTTTCGGTGAACAGCCCATCACCGCGGTGAAACGCCGTTGCAGGTGGGCCGGGCTGAGCGCAGCCCCTCGGGCCAACAGCGCGAGCGACACTGGCTCTCCAGCATGGTCGCGCAGGTAGGCGCACGCCTGACTGACAATCGTATCGTTGGCGAAAGCGCCGGTGGCGGCTGGAGTCTTTGTTTTGATCGTTCGCGACATCGGACCTCCTGCTATACCAGCAGGAGGGTCAGCGTACTGCCGCCACTGGTGACGATATCCGGATCATGTGATCCGACGCTAGCGGTATTGAACCACCGCCTTGCGATGTTCAGCAGCCTGCCGCTCAGCCGACCAGCATCTCCGTAATCACCTTCGTGCCGATGCCGATCGGCCGGTCGAGTGGGATGCCGGCGGCGGTCAGCAGCGTCCCAAGCAGGTCGCCCTGGTTGCCTTTGACGTTGGTGATGAAACGTCCGGTGTTCACCGTGCCGCCGCCCTTGCCGGCGATGACGAAGGGCAAGTTGTTGCGTTCGTGTTTGTCGCCGTTTTCTAGGCCGCTGCCCCACATCATGATACTGTTATCCAGCAGCGTGCCGGCGCCTTCCTTCAGGTTAGCCATCTTCTGCACCATGTAGGCGAACTGCTCGACGTTGAGGGTGTTGATCTTCGCCACCTTATCGATTTTCACTTGGTCGGTGCCGTAATGGGTCTGCGAGTGGTGCTGATCGCTGAAGCCGAGTTCGGGGTACGACGCACCGTTGGGCGTCGAGCCGATGTAGGTGCTGACGCGGGTGATGTCGGCCTGGAAGGCCAGCACCGTCAGGTCGCACATCACCTGCATGTACTCGCTGCGTTTGATTTCGGTTTCACCGTCGCCGCTGCGGCGCACGAACTGCGAGGCTTCCGGACTGCGGCCTTTGACGTCGCCATCGGGGATGGCCACCTCGATCAGCGGCGAATCGCCATCCCGCCGACGAGCGTCACCGGCCTGGTCGCCGTCACGCTGGCGGCGCTCGATGGAGGCGATGCGGCGTTCGAGCGCACGCACACCGTCGAGGTATTCGTCGATTTTCTGCTGGTCGGCGCGCCCCAGGCGACCGCGCAGGTCCTTCGCTCCGCCCAGGACCAAGTCGAGCAGGCTGCGGTCGAGCGCCGCATCGGTCGAGAGGTTTTGTGCGTCAGCGTTTTTCGCCGGTCCTTGGTCGCGGCCTTGGAACAAGCGACGGAAGACCGCCCCAGGGTTGACCTCGGCGGGCACCGGCTGGGTCGGCGAGCGGTAGCTGCAGTGTGAGTAATAATTCTCGTTGAGGCCTTCCTGGTTCTCCTTGTGAGTCTGCGGCATGGTCGCCAGTTCGAGCGACGGCAACGCAGTCATGCCACCGACATAGTTGGCGGCGATCTGGTCGGCGGAGATCCCGATGTGGATCGACGCGCGGCGGTCGGCATCCGGCAGCGTGGCGGTGAGCCAGGTGGAGAGTTCGAGCGCGTGCGGCCCGCCATTGAACGGCGCGATCGGAATCCCGCTGATGCCCTTGACCATCAGGCAGCGGTCGCGCACCGGCGCCAACGAAGCGATGATCGGCGGCAACGGCGCGCCGCGGAAAGCCTCCGCATCCTTCGGCCAGAAGCGGTCCATGATCACGCCGTGCGGCATGTACATGAAACCCAGGCGCACTGGCGGTTTCCACGCCGCTGCGCCTTTGGCCGGCGTCTCGGCCCAACCCATGGACTCCAGCAGTGGCAACGCCAACGCGGCGCCAAGACCTTTGAGGCAGGTACGGCGGTCAATCAGCCAACTATTTTTTGTTGTCGTTTTTCTCATTGCCTGCTCCTGGAAGATCGCCGATCCGGCGATTCATGAACGGATAACTCGTCACCACCGCCACCACCAGATTCTGCATGCGATGGCCATCCTTGGCGATGTTGCTCACCAAGCCGTCGACCACGATCTCGTCGTACCCTTCGAGCTGCCGGCACAAGGCATAGGCGAGCATACGTCCGGTCAGATTGTGGCACAGATCGTCGAGACGCGCCACGATGATTCTTTTCAGCTCCTGCGGCGTGCTGAAGCGCTGCTTCCCAGGCAATTCGCCCGAGGCATCAACCGCACCGCCAGATTCATCGCGCTCGCGCCAGCGCCCGATGGCATCGAAGTTTTCCAGGCCAAAGCCGATCGGATCAAGGATCTTGTGGCAGTTGTTGCAGACCGGATCAGTGCGGTGCAGTTCGGTGCGCTGGCGCAGCGTCAAGGTGGCGACCTTGCTCTGATCCTGCTTTTCCAGCGCCGGGACGTTGGCCGGCGCCGGCGGCACGTGTTCGCCGAGCACATGTTCGAGCACCCACACCCCACGATTCACCGGACTGGTGCGGTTGGGGAACGAGGTCGTCGCCAGCACACCGGGCATGGTCAGGATGCCGCCACGGTTGGCGTTCGTCAGCTTGACGCGCTGCATGCCCTCGCCGTCGATCTTCATCCCATAAAACAGCGCGCCGAGTTTGGCGTCGGCGAAGGTGTAATCCGCTTCAACAAACGTGCGCACGCTGCGGTCTTCACGCACGATGCTGTCGAACAGCAGGCGCGCCTCATCGTACATCGACTGACGCAGGCTCGGGGTCATCTCGGGGAACTTGTCCGGATCGAAGGTCTTGCCGGCGAGTTTGTCGATCCCCAGCCATTGCGCGCCGAAGCCGTCGAACAAAGCGCGCGAGCGCGTATCTGACAACAGGCGGCGCGTCTGCGCGGCGAGCACCGTCGGGTCCCGCAGACGACCCTGGTCGGCGAGCGCCATCAATTCGGCATCGGGCATGGTCGCCCACAGGAAGTACGACAGGCGCGCAGCGAGTTGATGATCATCAAGGGCCACCACACCGGGCTTGGGCTCGTCGTCGCTTACCGGAGTGATGAAAATGAACTGCGGCGACACCAGCACCGCCTTCACCACCAGGCGCACCGACTCACGGAAGTCGCGGCCATGTTTTTTCCCCAGGTCGAAAGCACTCAGCAACACCTGGAGTTCCGCCGCGCTCACCGGCCGGCGGTAGGCCCGGCGCGCAAGATCATTTGCGATTTTCTGCGCGGCAGCGCGTTCGTCGACGCCGTTGCCGGGCCGGGCAGTGAAGATGCGCTGTTCCACCGCAGTCGGCGGTTGGCCAGCTTTGGCGAACACCTGGTCGAGCACGCTGTTGGCTACCAACAGGTACTGCTCCATCAACAGCGGCGAGAGCGAATTGCTGTAGCCGGCACCGAACACCTCGTCCGGCAAGATGGCAGCCGCACGCGGATCGACACCGAACAGGTCGCGCAGGGTGTTGCCATACTCGATCTTGCTCAGGCGGCGGATAACGAACTGCCCAGGGTCCTTCGGGCTCAGGTATTTCATCCCCGCGACCCAGTCGCTGAACATCGTGCGCTCGACGGCCGTCGGCTTTTTTTTCTCTTTCTCTGGCGGCATGTCCTCCGCCTTCACGCTCGCCGCGGCGTGGTTCCACAACTGACGGAACGCCGGGGAGCCCGCGTACTTGATGGCGTAGCGGTAGGTGAACTCACCTTTCGACTTCTTCTCACCATGGCAATCGCTGCAGTAGGTCTCGAGGAACGGTTTGACCTGCTTGGTGAAAATCTCCTGCGCCTGCGCCTGCGTGGTCGGCACGCCTGGGGCAGCATCGCTGGCCTGGAGCACCAGCGTACTCGTCAGGCCCGCCAGAAAGGTCCCGACCAGTACGCGCGAAACTGTGAGTGGACGTGACATGCCTGAGGGTGCTCCGGACAAGCGATACACCCTGTGGCCACGGCTGTTGCATGGAGATCGGCGGAGTCGGAACGAGCGCAACGGAACCTCGACGGTGGCTTGCTCAGGGCACGCGGAAACGGGTGGGATACGCTCTCTGAGCGGCATCGCCCACAAGGGCAGCCGAGCATGGGCTTCCCTGGGCTACCGGTAAGCGACTCGCCAACAGCCCCATCTCTCGCCTACGAGATGGAAGGTCGGACGAAAGTTGTTCCCCCTCAACACCGCCAGATGCTCGCAGGCGTACATGATGATCATGCACGTCCTCACGTCCTACCTGCCCGAACACTTGTCCAGCACTCGTTGGTGGTCGGCGATCGCCACTTTGCTACTCGCCATGAGCTGGGGTTCAGCAGCAGAACCAACGGCCCAGGCGGTGACGCAGAAGATCGATCTGCTTGAGCTGATCCGTGCTGGCAAGGCCGAGTACCATCTCAGCACCAAAGCGGATGTGCGGGACGAGGCCAAGAACGTCTTCACTTTCCGCCCGGACGGTCAGTTCCACATCAGCGGCAAGGGTTACGGCGGCGTCACCACCAACGATAGCTTCAAGGACTACCACCTGGTCATCGAGTTCCGCTGGGGTGGGAAGACCTGGGGTAATCGCGAGAAGGCCACGCGTGACAGCGGCGTGTTGGTGCACTGCTTCGGTCCGCAGGGAACCATGAATGATGCGTGGATGGCGAGCATCGAAGCGCAGATCATCGAAGGCGGTGTCGGCGACATCTTAGTGCTCTCACCCAAGCTTGCTGACGGCACGGTGCTCACCGCGTCGATCAGTGCCGAGGTCGGGCGCGATCGTGATAAGGAAATGATCTGGACGCCTGACGCCGCGCGCGTGGTGCTGACCGGCGGACGCCTCAACTGGCAGAAACGCGACGTCGACTGGAAAGACACCATCGGTTTCCGTGGGCGCGATGATGTCGAATCGCCCACCGGCCAATGGACACGCATGGAGATCATCGCTAAGGGCGACACGTTGGAATACCTCGTCAACGGCGTGCTGGTAAACCGCGCGTTCGACGTGAAGCCGAGCCAGGGTCGCATCCAGTTACAGACCGAAGCGGCGGAAATGCTCGTGCGCCGCTACGAACTGCATCCACTCGGTGGTTTCAAAGAGAAATGGCTAGCATCCCAGGCCGAAGTGAAAGCAAAGAACGCCGGCGAACGGAAAGAGATCGAGGAAAAGGTCGCGCACGGTGATGGCGCCGAACTGCCGAAGTATTCCCAGCGCCCCGCCGTGATGACGCTCACGCCCGAGCAAGCCGCACTCGCTACGCCAAAATACAAACTGCCCGCTGGCTTCGAGATGATCGTCGCCGCCGCCTCACCGATGGTGGCGAATCCCACCCTGGGCTGCGTCGATGACCGTGGTCGACTGTTCGTCGGCGACTCCGCCGGCGTCAACTGGAGTGCGAAGAAATTCGAAGCGGTGATGCCGAACCGCGTGTTGATGTTCGAAGACCGCGATGGCGATGGGGTCTTTGACCGCAGTACGATCTTCGCCGACAAACTCACGGTGCCCAAAGGTGGCTGCTGGGCCGATGGCAGTTTGTATGTCGCGTCTCCGCCCGGCATCTGGAAGTTCACTGACACCAACGACGATGGCGTCGCCGATGAACGTAAACTCATGGTCGGTGGTTTCGCTTGGACGGCGAACGGCGCCGACTGTCACGGCCCACGCCTGCACCCGGATGGCCGGCTGTATTGGACGCACGGGCGCAAAGGCCACGACATCAAACAGCAGGATGGCACGCCAATCCATAAAGGCCTGAACAGCGGCATCTGGTCGATGAAACTGGATGGCAGCGACGTCCGCTGGCATGCCCTTGGTTGTGCCGACAATCCGGTCGGGCTCGATTTCACCCCGACGGGTGACCTCGTCGGCACGGTGGATTTGTACTTCGGCAGCCCGCGTGTCGACACGTTGATGCACTGGCAGCTTGGCGGTGTGTACGAACGCCCGGATTATCTGCACATCATCACCAATCTGCCGCGCACACATGAGCGTATGCCCATCCTCAAAGATCTCGGCCACGTGGTGCCGAGCGGCAGTTGTTTTTGGAAGAGCGCGAATGCCCTTGCGCCGACTGGCCGGCCGTGGTCGGCGGATGCGGCTGATCTGCAGTACCTCGTTGCGTACTACAATTCAAAAAAGGTGGTGCGCTTCGAACTGAAGAAAGATGGCTCGACCTACCGCGCTGAAGAGCACGAATTCTTCACCGTTGAACACAAAGGAGCGCACCTCTCTGACGTCATCGAATGTCCGGATGGTTCGCTGCTGGTAGTGGATACCGGCACCTGGTACTCGCACTGCCCATCGAGTCTGCAGGACACCGCCAACATTCCTGGGCAGATCTACCGCATCCGCCGGACGGCTGAGGGAAAAGCGCAACACGCGGCGGTGTTGGCCAAGCACAAACCTTTCGCGCCGGCCGCTGTCGCGAGCGATGATGCGTTGTTGACGCAACTCGGTTCAACCGATCCCGCTGCGGTGCGGCGCGCGCTCGAAGGCCTCACCTTCCGCCAAGTCCGCTCGCCGCAGATTTCGCAAACCCTGCTCGGACTGCTCGCCCAGCCGGCAGATCTGGTACTGGAACACGCGCTGCTCACCGCCGGCATGACCATCGGCGGTTTTGATGCGAGCACGCTCACCACAGCACAGAGTCCGCTACAACAGGCACGCCTGCTGCGCATCCTGTCGCAGACGCGCACCAAAGAACCGGATTATACCGACGTGCTGCGCGTTGCTTTGACGAAGGCCGATTCGTCTGAGGTGGTATTGGCGAAGAACGCCTACCTAGCGCTGATGCGCGCTCCCGACATCGACCGGATCCTGCCGCCCGTCTTGGCCGTGTGGCTCGCACAAGATGCACCCACCGCCACGCAGATCGTCGCGCTGGAAACGTTCACCACGGCGCTCGCGGGAAAACCCGGCGTGGCGCACAACCTCACCATTATGTTGCGGCACGGCAACGCTGCCGTGCGACAGGCTGCTTTGCGAGCGATCGCCTCACAACCTGGGAAAGTCGATGCGACGCAGTGGCTTGAGCCGTTGTCCGCCATGCTCGCCCAGGGCGCAGCACCGGTATTGCTGGATGCCCTTGCGCGGGTGAAAGATCCGCGCTTCGACGCGCCGCTGAACGCCATCGCGACCGACGCGAAAAATCCGCCCGCGCTGCGGCTCAAGGCATTGCTCGCGCTGTCGAACAGCGACGGCACGCTGAGCGATCCGGCCTTCAAACTGCTCACCGAACTTCTGGTCGATCCCGGCAACGCCGGGTTGCGCATGGATGCAGCGCAGCGACTCGCCAACTCCAAACTCAGCGACGCCCAGTGGGACGGCTACTTGGCGTTGCTCCCGACCTGCGGTCCGCTCGAACAGAGTGAACTACTGGTCGCGATGGCGGATAATCACCAGCGCATCACGGCTCCCCAGGCCAAACGCATCGCCGCAGCCTTTGCCAAATCACCGATGCTCGGGACCTTCCGCCCGGATCTGGTGCGCAAGGCGTTCAGCTTCGTCCCCCGCGATGTCTACGAGATCCTGGAGCCAGCCTTCACTGCCGCCTTGGCCGCGAACGAAGCAAAAAAAGAACGCATGGATGCCATGGCACAGGCAGTGGTGACCACCGGCAACGCGACTGCCGGACGCGCGGTATTCGAAGCCGGCAAGGGCATCTGCATCGCCTGTCATAAAATCGGCGAGAAAGGCCGGGAAATCGGCCCAAACCTTTCACGCATTGGCAGCATCCGGGTCGAACGCGAACTGGTCGAGAGCATCCTCTTCCCCAATTACAACATCGCGCGCGATTACGATCTCCACTCGTTCCAGCTGAGCGATGGCTCGACCGTGCTCGGCCTGATCAAGGCCCGCGCCGCCGAGGGCATCACCATCACCGAGGCCTCGGGGCAAGTCCGCCTGCTGCCGCAGGAAGCCATCACCTCGACCACCATGCTGACCACCAGCCTGATGCCGGCCGGTCTCGACGCGACGCTCAGCCCACAGGAGCTGCTGGATTTGGTGGCGTACCTGCGGTCGCTGAAGTAACGGCCTTCCTGAGCCCCCAACAGCGGCGCCCCGCCTCCAGCCCAGCACGTTAGCGCCAGGACGTTCTTGGCCTCAGGGTTTCGTCGTGCGGTTGAGGTAAACCTTCACGTTCTTCGTCGCGCGACCTGCGGCGATGATGTCGAGCTTGCCGTCGCCATCGAGGTCGGCGAGGCAGAGATCCTCGCACGCCATGGTGTTGTCGTCGATGAGCGTCTGTTGCCACTGCTTGCCCTCGGCGTCTAGCGAGGTGAACAGCTTGATGCCAACCTTGACGTTCGGTTTGTTCATCGCGCGCCAGCCGACCACGATCTGATCGCGGCCGAGGCCGAGCAGGTCACCGCACGCGAGCGCATGACCATCGACCAAGGTCTCGTCGAGCACGGCGCGCGTCCACAAGCCGGTTGCTCCCGCGGCGGGCGGCTGGTGCAGCACCAGCTTGTTGCCATGCATCGGCTCGATGGTGGCGACAAAACGCTGCCGTGCGCCAAGTGAACCGGCACGCACCTCACCAACACCGCCGCCCTCGGGTCCGCTGAGTTGCGTCAACGCCGTTGCGCCGCGGTCGAACAGGAACACCCCTTCCATCGCACCGATGAGCAACTCCTGATCCGCATCCGCATCCCAGGCCACCGGATCGAAGTTGTGGGTTTTGTGCAGCGACTGGTCGAGTACGTCGACGGTCCACGGCTGCTTCACATCGGCTGGCATGCGGTAGCGGATTATTTTCACGCCGACGCCTTCGCCCGTCGCCGGTTTGTTGCCACGTCCGTGCAACGGCACCATCACCAGATCGTGTTTGCCCTCGGCGGTCATCACCCAGCGCATGCGGTGCACCGTCGGCTCGTGCGGCAAGGTCACCGACTCCCACTTCTGTGTGCGATCGGCCGGCGGAATGAGGTAGAACACCGCGCCGCTTTTTTCCGTGTCGCTCGGATTCCAGCCGGCGCCAACCGCCACCTCACACTTTCCATCGCCATCGATATCCTGCGCTGCGATGCAGACGTGATCGTGCATCGTCAGTTTCTCGGCCATGACGTGTTTGGTCCACGCCGGGTTCTCGTACCACACGATGAGGTTCTTGTCGGCCAGGAGGATATCCGGCTTCATATCGCCGTTCACATCCGCCACCGCGAGGCCGTAACCGATCTCGACCTTGGTGTCGACATCGACCGCGGTGAAAGTGGGAACCGGCACGTCAGCAGTCAGCGCGATCGTGACCGGCATGAGCAGGAACAGCGCGAGTGGGATTTTCATTAAACCTTCCGGCCGTGGTGATCGTGGCGACATGGTGAGGCGCACGCGGGAGAAATCAGGGGCCGTCAGGCCCAGGGACACAAGCACGTGTCATGCGCACTGAAGTCCCCATCCACGCGGTCCTGCTCGCAAGAATCCGGTCACCAATCAGGCTGAGCGCGTTCTCATCACAAAGGAATTTCCTCATGCGCCTTCCCTTCCTGCTGATCCCACTCGCCTGCTTCGCTGGCTGCACGTCCGACGCCAACCGTGCGGCTGCGTCTGCCGCCCCGGCACAGCCCTCGGCCCCCTCGGCGAGTGCCCCAAAAGCGACCACGCCGACCGCCCCAGGACCAGTGAGCACGCCCACGGTGTCGACGCCGGCCGCCTCGACGCCCACCCCTGCGACGGTCGTGGCCGCCGCGCCCAAGCCCGCGGCCACTCCGGTCGCCGCCGATCTCTCCAAGTTCACTGGCCCGACGGAAAACGCCGATCACTTCGGCTATGACGACGGCGCCGGACGCATCTTCCTCTACTCCGGTGGCGCCATCGAGGTTCCGGTGAAGCTGACCGCCGATGGCGACTACGAGCTCGCCATCAGCGCCGCCTGTGATGAGGCCGACGGCCAGAAGGCCAAGTTCAGCGTGACCATCAACGGCCAGGCTGTCGGCGACGAAGTCACCTGCACCACCACCGATGCCAAGGAATACGTGATCAAAGCCTCCGGCCACAAAGCCGGCGACCACAAGATCGCCATCGCCTTCCTCAACGATATCTACAAAGAGAACGAGTACGACCTGAACTTCTACGTTCACGGCGTCGCGCTGCGTCCGGCGAAATAACGCCGGTCTCCGACTCTTGCTGCTGAACGCGAGCAGGAGCCTGGCTCCAGGTAACCAGACCATCAAGACGACCCGCGGATGCCCGCCGCGGGTCGTCTTGGTGGTGTCGTAAACCAGGGTAACGGACGTCGCGGCCATCCGCTTACGGACTCACTCCCACGGTGTTCCACGCCAACGCAGTAAAATCCTGGCTGTATCCACTCCGCTGCTTCCTCCTGGCGGAGTCCGGCGGAGTAGCCGCTGTACCGTTTTCCGGTCTTACCTGTATGGCAGAGGAGGCATCTTGGTCAGTCACGGAAATGAGCGCCATACCGCGCACCTGATGCAGACGCACCCGGTGAAGGCCGGGCGCGGCGGTAATGGGCCGTGAGCCATCCTCTCCATCTCCCGCTTCCCCTGGTGCTCGTGGGCTTCCTCCTGAGCTCAGGATCGACCTGGGGTGGATTAGGGGCGGTTGAAGGAGATGCCCAAGGTGGAACGACGGCGCCCCTGCCGCCACTCTCAGAAGCGCGCGCGGCCGGTCGCCTCACGTCGTCGTATCTGAATACGGTTGCTGCCACCAAGGCACCGACGGCGGCTGGCACGGCGACGGCGAATCTCAGCGAGTTCAAAAACCACATCGCGCCAACGCTCAAGACCACCTGCATCACCTGCCATGGACCGGACAAGCAGAAGGGTCAGTTCCGGGTTGATACCTTGGATCCGGATCTGCTGAAAGGCGGCGATGTCGGCAAATGGTTGAAGGTTTTTGACGTCGTGAGCAACGGCGAGATGCCGCCAGAGAACGACCAGAACATCCACCTGGATGCTGCGCGTCGCCGCAGCCTGACCACGTGGCTGGAAGCCGAACTGCAGAAGGCCTCGCACGCTGGTCGGAGCGAACTGGGGGCGACGTCGTTTCGCCGCATGACCCGCTACGAGTACAACTACGCCCTCCAGGACCTGACCGGACTGTCCTACGAATTCGCTGATCTCTTGCCGCCAGAAACCGCCTCCAAGGACGGCTTCCTGAACAGCTCACCGCTCCTGCAGATGTCCGGGATGCAATTCGAGCGTTATCGCGACCTTGGCCTCAAGGCCTTACAGAAGGCTACGGTGCAAGGCCCACGTCCGCCGGTGGCCAGCTACACCATCTCAATGCAGCACCTGCTGGATGAGGCGTTGGAGCAAGAGAAGAAGGACGAGCAAGAAAAGGAGAAGAAGAACGAAAAAGGAAAAGAGACGACGAAGAAATCCGACAAAAGGTCCAATCAGAACGGGAAGGTGCATCTTCGGCATCTGGAGTCCGGAATCGTTCTGCCGTTCAAAGACGACTTCAAACCGAAATGCCGCATCCTGACCGAGGTGGTCGCCGAGAAGACGCCCACCGTTTCCCCCGCCGTCGTGGTCATCGGCCCCAATCAATCGCTGAAAATGAATCTGGGCGAAACGCTGCCTGATGATGGCATCATGCGCGTGCGTCTGCGAGTGGGACGGACCACCAGGGAGGCCAACGACTATGTCGGCGTGCGCTTGACTCTGAGTGCGCATACGAGCAACAACGCCAACTTTTCCGAGATCATCAGCCAACGCGACGTCCCCGTCACGGCGCCAGCAGACCAGCCTGAGTTCATCCACTTCGATGTCCCCCTGAGTGAAATCACGCGCAATCCGTTTCGCAAAAAAGGCGGTTCGCTCGGCCGCCCGGATGAATTCCTGACCATCCAGGTGGTGGCGAATGCCGGCGGTAAAAAGGGCGATCCGGCGCTCACCCTCCAAGCCGACTACATCGAGATCATCGCGCCCTTCTACGAACAGTGGCCGCCGAAATCGCACACCGACATCTTCATCGCGAGCAAAAACCAGGGCGACGAAAATGCGTATGGCGGTGAGGTGCTGACGCAGTTCATGACGCGGGCGTGGCGCCGGCCGGTCTCCACCGCCGAAGTGGCGCCGTTCCTGTCCCTGTTTGCGAAATACCGCCCCGGCTTCTCCTCGTTCGACGATGCGATGCTGGAGGTCTTGTCGACCGTCCTGGCAGCGCCGGACTTCCTCTACCTGACGCAGCGGGTGCCCGAGAAATCCCCGAAGAGTCCCCAGGCGATCAGTGATCATGAATTGGCCAGCCGGCTCTCCTTCTTCCTGTGGTGCAGCATTCCCGATCAGGAACTGCTCAGCTTGGCCGCGCAGGGAAAGCTGAGTGAGCTGAAGACGCTGGCGGAGCAGACTAAGCGCCTGTTGGCGGATCCCCGTTCGCAGCGCTTTTCCAAGAACTTCGTTGAGCAATGGCTCGGGCTGGAAGCGCTCGGCAATGTCGCCATCGACGAAACCCGCTTCAAGGGTTCCTACGACAGCGCGTTGAAGGACGCCATGCGCGCGGAGCCGCTCGCCTTCTTCCGTGAGGTCCTGCGGCAGAACCACAGCGTGATGGATTTCATTCATTCCGATTACGTCGTGGTGAATGAACGTCTGGCGAGGCACTACCAGATCCCCGCAGTCTACGGACCTGATTTCCGCGTGGTGCCCATCGACGCCACGGTGAATCGCGGTGGTTTGCTGACCGAGGCGGGCCTGCTGGCCATGAACTCGGACGGCAAGGATTCCCATACGGTGAAACGCGGTGTCTGGATCCTGAATCGTTTGCTCAATGACCCACCACCACCGCCGCCGCCCAATGTTCCCGAAGTGGATCTGACCAATCCGGAGATCGCCAAGATGTCGCTGAAGGAGCGCATCGCCGACCACCGCGACAAGCCAGCCTGTTATTCCTGCCACGCCAAGATCGATCCCTGGGGCATCGCCCTGGAAAACTACGATGCCATCGGCGCGTTCCGCACCCAGGTGAACAACAAACCGGTGGACGCGACCGCGACGCTGTTCAACCACCAGCCCTTGGCGGGCATGGATGGCCTCAAGCGCTACCTCCTGGCTGACCGGCAGGATCAATTCGCCCGCGCCATGGTCCACAAGGTGACCGCCTTCGCCTTGGGACGCCCGCTGACGTTCGGCGATCGCGCGGAGCTCGACCGCCTGACCGGACGACTGCGCAAAGCGGAAGACCGCCTGGGCGATCTCATCACCCTGATCACTACCAGTGACTTGTTTCGCGCCCGATAAGAATCCGGAGCACCCATGGCTATGAACACGCTCGCGCTCAACCGCCGCAATTTCCTCCGTGGCGCAGGCCTGGCCTTGGCCTTGCCCTGGTTTGAGACGTTTGCCGCTGACGCGCCGAAGAACCCCGGCACACCCAAACGCTTTTTCAGCGTCTATCACCCGGACGGCGTCGGCCTGCCGCTCAAAGCCGATCCCGCCTTTGATGACTGGAGCTGGTTCCCCCGTGGAACGGAAAAAGATTTCAAACTGTCCAAAGTCCTCGATGTGCTGGAGCCCTTGCGCGGCGACATCACGATTTATTCCGGACTGTCGCATCCCGCCGCGCGATCCGTGCACGGCCATTCGAACGCCGACCAGTATTTGACCGGCGCACCGACGGGCGGCGACGGGCACTACAAGAACTCCATCTCGCTCGATCAGGTCTATGCCGCGCAGGTGGGGCACCTGACGCGCCACGCGTCGCTGGTGATGTCGACCAATGGTGGCACGGGAGCGCCGCGCGGGTCGGTCACCAGCTCATTCAATCAGCAAGGACGGCCGATTCCCTCCTTGAACAAACCGAAGCAGATATTCGACCAGTTGTTCGTCACCCAGAACGATGCCCGTGAAAAGCTGGCACGCAGCAAGAGCGCGTTGGACCTGCTGCTGGCACAAACTGTGCCCTGGAAAAACAGCTCTCAGGCCACGACCAGCAGACGCTCGCCCAGTACCTCGACGCGGTGCGCGATACCGAGGTCAAGGTCGCCAAAGCGGAAAAGTGGCTGACCACGCCCGCGCCCAAAATCGACGCCCAACAAGTGCGCTTGGACGTCGATCCGAATGACGCCCGCCTCTACCTGCAGGCCATCTATGAATTGACCTACCTCGCCTTCCTGAGCGATACGACCCGCGTCGCCACTTACATGATGGGGCGGGAAAACGGCGACGGGATCCATGACCGCCTATCCAGTG
The DNA here is from genome assembly GCA_031426335.1 of Planctomycetota bacterium. Taxonomy (GTDB): domain Bacteria; phylum Planctomycetota; class UBA11346; order UBA11346; family UBA11346; genus BOG-1363. The sequence goes on along the minus strand of JANPLC010000299.1, from coordinate 15,344 downwards.
CCGTTGGCCTGAAAGACGCCCACGGGTTGACCCACGAAGTGAAGAAACCCGACGGCTGGAAGAACCTTGGTACCTATAATCGTTTTCAGGCGGAAGAATTCGGCCGCTTGGTGAAAAAGCTGAAAGACACTCCCGAGCCGAACGGCAACGGCAGCATGCTCGACAACACCTTTGCCATGCACGGTTCCGCCTCCAGCAGCTTCCATCTGTCACGCAACTACCCGATCATCTCCGCCGGCGGCAAGAACCTGGGATTCACCAACGGCCGCTACCTCAAGTTCGGCACGGGCAACGACGACAACCAGGCCGGCGCCGGCATCGACACCGACTCCGGCTGGCAAAGCAAAGTCGCGGTCGAAGAACTCCCGCTCGCCCATCTCTTCGTCACCATCCTCAAGCGGCTGGGCGTCGAGACGGACGAATTCGCCGGCTGCAAAGGTGGACTCGCACGGGTGTGAACCGCCCATCGATCAACGAGTGATACCAACCTTCCATCGAGCGAAACGGAAAGGCGAAACAGAAAGGCAAATCGAACCGCAGAGACGCAGAGGCACGAAGAGGGCCGCAGAGATGATGCGTTGAGGGCTGTCGGTTGTCCAGAATGGCAGACGACTGATGGAGGATCCTGAGGAAGCGCGCTAGCGGTCTAGCCGTCGACTTCTCCTCCGATCTCCGCGTCTCCGCGTCTCCTGTTCGATTCGCTGTCACTCCGCCGGCAACGCGAACGCCACCAGCATGCCGCCGGCCGGTCGACCGGATTTGCCGCCACCAGCGGAGATCACCACAAATTGGCGACCACCGACCATGTAGGTGCTGGGGGTGGCGTTGCCGCCGAAGGGCAGCTTCGCCTGCCACAGCACCTTGCCGGTGTCCTTGTCGAAGGCGCGCATGGTCTCGTCGGCGGTCGCACCGATGAAGATCAGCCCGCCGGCGGTGACCACCGGTCCGCCGTAATTCTCGGTGCCGGTCGGTGGGATGCCGCGCGCGGTCAGCGCCGCGTATTCGCCGAGCGGCACTGTCCATTTGATCTCGCCAGTGTTGAGGTCGACGGCGTTGAGCGTCCCCCACGGCGGTTTGATCGCCGGGTAACCTTCCTTGTCGAGGTAGCGGCGGAAGCCGGCGAAGGCGTACGATGGCGGCGCGGCGTCCGAGTTGGTCGCGGGTAGACCAGCCTCCTGACGGTTTGCCGTCGGCGCCTCGTTCAAGACGTAGTTCAGAATGGCGGTGCGCTTTGCTTCCGGCATCGACGTGAACGGCGGCATACGCCCGCCGCCTTGGCGGGTAATCAGTTCGATCTCGGCGCGGGTCTTACGCTTGGCCACGTCGAGTAGCTCCGGGAAACCCGCCGCGACGTTGCCCTTGCGGTCGAGACCGTGGCAGGCGGCGCAGTTGATCAGGTAATCCTGCTCCCCAGGAACAAGCGGCGTGCCGTCCGCACGGCGCGTCTCCACCATCTGCACCAGCCACGGCATCTCGTTGACGTTGACGTAGTAGATGCCATCGGGATCCGCCGCGCCGCCGCCCCACTCCATGCCGCCATCGAACCCAGGGAACATGATGGTTTCGTTCAGGCTCGGCGCCGGGAACGGCCCGAAGTTGGGCGAGGCGCGGATGCGATCGAGGGTCATCTGCGCGGTTTCGGGCGAGATGTTTGACGCGTCCGCCTCGGTGTACGTCTGCCGCATCAGCGGCGCCGGCTTGGTCGGGAAGGGCTGGGTCGGCCACGCCTGCTCACCACGCAGGGTGGATGCCTGCACCGGACGTTCCTCGATCGGCCACAAAGGTTCGCCGGTCACGCGATCGAACACGAACAGCAGGCCGTGTTTGGTCCCCTGCGCCACCGCGTCGACGCGCTTGCCGTGGTGGTTCACCGTCAGCAGCACCGGCGGACACGGCAGATCCTTGTCCAACAGGTCGTGATGCACGGTCTGGAAATGCCACAGCCGTTCGCCGGTGTCGGCCTTGAGCGCCACCACGCAGTTGGCGAAGAGGTTCATGCCATGCCGCGCGCCGCCGTAGAAATCCGGCTCAGCCGTCTTGGTCGCGACATAGACGATGCCGCGCGCTTCATCGAGCGATTGACCGCACCACGGCATCAGACCGGTCGCGGTCTTGTAGGCATCCTCCGGCCAGGTGTCGTAACCGACTTCGCCCGGACGCGGAATGAGATGGAAGATCCAGCGTTGTTCACCGCTTCTGACATCGACAGCGCGGATGGCACCTTTGCCGCCGACACCACCGATGATCAACAAGTCTTTGGAGATGACCCCAGGAGTATTCAGTCCAGATCCCAGATCGATTGAACCTTTGTCACCGAAACTGCGGATCACCTCCCCGGTCTTGGCATCCAGCGCAAACAGGAAGCTCCCCACGCCAGTGAACAGGCGCCGCTCACCACCCGTATCGCTCTGCCAATATACCAAGCCGCGCTGTCGCGACGAGCCCTTGCCGGAGCGCTCAGTTGCTGGATCCCATTTCCACAGTTCCTTGCCGGTCGCCGCATCCAAGGCGATGACCTTACGCGACGGCGACGGCGTATAGAGGACGCCATCGACGATCAGGTTGTTCGCCTGGTACTCGCTCTTGTCACCGGTGTCGTAGGTCCAGGCGACCGTGAGCTTCGCCACCGTGTCGCGATTGAGTTGGTCCAGCGGCGAATAGAGAGAGCGCGCCTTGCCGCCGAGGTACACCGGCCAATCGACGTTCGCTGATTCGACGGCGGACGCAGCGGACAAGCCCAGGCCGATGACGATGAGCGGGAGCAGATGGGTGCGGATCATGGCGCGGAGTCTTGCGGCCATCGATTATTGGGAAGATGAGATCTTGCTGGAGTCCAATCGTGTTCGCTCCGAGGTGATGCCCATCCACTTCAATCGATGACACACGACACGCCCAGACCAGCGTTAGTGCCAAACGAGTCATTCCCCCACGTTTTCCCGCATCACCGTGTGCGCACGCAGAAACGCCTCTGCCGCAGCCAAGATGCGGTTGCGCCGCGTGGCAGCCAGTCGGTCGTAACCGGCCACCGCTTGCTGCATACGTGCGTTGCGCGCCAGCCGCTCCCGGTGCTTGGCGATGAAACGCCAATACAGGCCGTCGACCACATCGCACCATGGGCCGGTGCCCAGGCGACCTTGGCGGCGCAAGTAGGCCGAGCCGCACACGTACGGTTTGGTTGTCATCAACCCGCCATCACTCTGCTGCGACATGCCATAGACGTTGGGCCCCATCACCCATTCCGCCGCGTCGACGAAGTGTTCCATGAACCAGCGGTGGACTTCGCCGGGCGCGATCTCGCAGAGGAAGAACGCGTTGCCGAGCACCATCAGGCGCTCGATGTGGTGGCAGTAACCGGTGGCCGTCGCCTTGCGCAGCGCGTCGTCCCACGGCGGGATGCCAGTGGTTGCGGTCGACCACGTTGGGCCGAGGTGGCGATGATGATCCCAGGCGTTGCCCGCGGCCTGGGCTGGAGCGTGGTCACGATGCACACCGGCGACGAATTCGCGCCAGCCGAGCAGTTGGCGCAGGAATCCTTCGACGCTGCTGAGCGGTAGCGGACGCGCTGCGTGTTCGCTGAGCACGCGCGCGACGACTTCACCCGGCAGCAGCAGTCCATTGTTGAGCCCAGGGGTCAGCACGCTGTGGTGCAACGTCGCATGCGCGTGGCCGAAGGCGTCCTGCCACGGCCCGAACTGCGCCAGCAAGTGGGTGCAGAAATGATCGAGACGCACCAGCCAGTCACGACGGCTGACCGGCAACCACGCGGTCGCCGCATCGCCGGGATGATTCGCGCAGAAACGCTGCACCAGCGCCACGACCTCGGGCGGTGCCGGATCATCGCGCAGCGGCGGTGGCTCCGGCGGTGGCGTCCAGTTTTTCGGCAACGGCTCGCGGTTGTCGTGATCCAGGCTCCACGCGCCGCCGAGCGGCTCACCGCCGGAATCCAACAACAAGCGATGACGACGACGCTGCCAGATCCAGAAATCGTGCAGGTGCAGGCGGCGAGGATGCGCCGTGCGGTAGGCAGCCCACTCCGCTGGCGTCACATCAAACGTCGGTGTCGGCAGCCACGTCAACGTCGCCCGCCCATGAGCCGCGGCCTCGGCAATGACCGTGCGCATGAACTCATCTGCCGGAGCATACGCAGTCAGTTGGCGATGTCCGCCGCGGCGCAGCACATCGGCGAGCACCGCTGCGAATGGCTCATCCGGTTGTTCATCCAGTGCCACGTAACGTACGCTGCGCCGCGCACCCAGCGCCCGCGCATGGTGGCGCATGCTGGCGAAACACTGCACCACGCGCGCTTGGTGATACCGATGCCGCGTAGCGAGATCACGGCGTTCGATCAGCACCGTTTCGGCAGCGGAAGGATGCCGGCTGAGCAGCTGGTCACCGAGCACCAGCAGACAGCCTGCCGGCACTTCAACACGCGTGGACGGACGGGGCGCGCTCGGCGAACGTGGCATCGCTGTGTGCTACCACCACTACGCGCCAACGGATGCACGATGGGCTCCATCCACCACATCGAACGCCGCCAAGTCATCCCGGTACCGCTGGCCGAGGCGTGGGACTATTTCGCCACTCTCCGCAATCTGGAAGAGATGACGCCGCCGTGGTCACTGATGGCCGTGCAGCGGCCTTGAGCGTACTGTCGGAAAATCCGTCGCACACCTGGAGCCCGACGATCTGCTGCTGGCGGATCGCGGGTATGGGCTGAGTCCGCTCAGCCCAGCTCGACCGGGCGCCCCGTCTTGGCCGAGGCGTAGATCCCGTCGATGATCTTCATGAGCTTGTAGGCCTCGTCCGCGGTGTTGAGCGGGGCCTCCTTGCCGGCGAGGACCAGCGCGAAGTTCTTCGCCGAGCGCGTGCGGCCCATCGACTCGTCCAGTTCCACGATGATGTTCCGATTCACCGGGAAGCCGTTCTCCTGCGAGTAGATCTCGCAGCTGTCGATCGACGTGGAATCGATGCCGTCGACCTTGAACAGGCGCTGGACCTTGCCGCCGGCCTTCTGGCCCTGGAAGACCACAGAGACCACCTCGCGCTCGTTCATCTCTGCCCAGGAGTTGCGGATGGTGAGCACCTGACCGGTCTTGAACGTCACCAGCGCGTGCGCCGCCGCTTCGACGTCCGTGACGCCATCCTTCACGTCCGGGATGCCCCACGGACCCTTGAACTGGGGATTGTCGATGTTGTCGCTGAAGGTGTTGCCGAGCACGAACGCGGGCTCGGGATAGCCCATGAAGTGCAGCGCGAGATCGATCATGTGCAGCAGGTCGATCACCGGGCCGCCGCCCGAGAGCTTCTTGTTGGTGAACCAGCCGCCAAAGCCGGGGATGCCGTTGCGCCGGATCCAGGTCGCCTGCGCCGAGTTGACGCGGCCCACGGCGCCGCTTTTGAAGTACTCGCGCATCGCGTAGGACTCGGGCCGCGCGCGATTGTTGAAGTTGAACATCAAGGTCTTGCCGGCCTTTTTGGCGGCCTCGACCATCGCGGCGACGTCCGCGGCGTTCAGCGCGGGCGGCTTCTCGCAGAATGCGTGTTTGCCCGCGGCGAGGGCCTCCATGACCAGTGGGTGATGGAAGGCGTTCGGGGTGATGATGGAGACCGCGTCGAGATCCTTGATCGCGGCGTACATCTCCTTCGGGTCGCTGTAGGTCTTGTCGACGCCGTATTTCTGCGCGGCCGCCGTGGCGGCAGGCGCGCTCCGGTCCACGATCGCGACCACTTCGGCGCCGGCGGCGCGGAAGCCTGCGACGTGGTACGCCGCCATCCAACCTGCTCCGATGATTGCAATCTTGGTAGCCATGCCGTGTTCCTTGTTGGTGCGACTCAACCGATGTCCCGGCCCCACGAGGGGCGGGGGCGCTTCTATAGCGGGAGAGTGGGGGGTAGATCAAGGGATCAGTGCCCGGAACGCGTCCTGTGTATTCAACCAGATTTGAGCCGCTTGGAGACCAGGAATCTCGACATACTGCACCCTGAGTGCGAATCACCTGCCCAGCGCGCATCAACCAGCGCAAAATTGCGCGAATAATGACGAGCCCCGCGTGAGGTCATCCGCGGGGCGCTCGTGGGTTCGAAACCCCAGTGGGTCGGTTGGGCATGCTGAAATTTCATTTCTTCGGGTTGGTCCGCTTTCTGTGCCATGCAATTGGCAGGCTGGCAGGTTTGTCGCACTGCACCTTGCAGTCCGTTGCTAGGGTTCGCCCCCGGAATTCTTGGTGATTCGAGCGGTCGCGGTGACTGATTTTAGCGCCACGCGCACTATCGCCCATTGGCATGCGGGGAGCTATGAATGCTTGCTCAGAACTGCTCTGTGCCGCGTTTAATCACCACCCACGTAAGAGCCCATATCCATTGCTGTTGCACCGCTGATGCACCGCTGATGCACAAAAATGGCACCGAGCAGCACGTGGTCGGTGTGGAGTGGCATCAAGGACTCATCATGAAACCAGCATCGCCATTAAACCCCAGCGCACTTCCCGTTTCGGAGGTCACCAAAGCTCTCGAAGTCGTCCACTACCAAGCCGGGGCAGTCGTCAGCCGCGAAATCGTAAAAAGGCCCACCGGCAGCGTAACCATCTTCGCCTTCGATGAAGGTCAGGGTCTAAGCGAGCACACGGCCCCGTTTGATGCGCTGGTGCAAATTCTTGAAGGCGAAGTCGAGATCAGGGTCGCTGACAACCCGCATCTTCTGTGTAGCGGCGATTTGATTCTGTTGCCGGCCCTTCAGCCACACGCGCTCAAGGCGATCACGAAGTTTAAAATGTCACTCACGATGATCCGCTCCCAAACTTGAATCCTGCGATCCCGCTATGCCCACATTATGAAGATCAATAGACCACGCTTCACCGCCATTTTCAGAGGTTTCCATGTCTGCGCTGTCCAACGGCCTGGATTCCGCGGATGAACGGATCACCCGGTGGCTGGCTGCCAATGGCGTACTGCTCCTACGCGTGAGCCTCGGCATTGTGTTCTTGTGGTTCGGTGCGCTTAAGCTTTTTCCTGGCCTAAGCCCGGCTGAGGGCTTGGCGACGCGCACCATCAGCCTGCTGAGCGGCGGCCTAGTGCCGGCAACCTGGATTCCTGTCGGACTAGGCGCCTGGGAATGTCTGATCGGCCTCGGTCTGGTAATTGGCATCTGGATGCGCGCCACGCTGTTGCTTCTCGGATTGCAAATGGCTGGCACCTTCACTCCGCTCGCGCTCTTCCCCAACGAGTGCTTCGCCTTGGCGCCATTCATCCCCACCCTGGAAGGTCAATACATCATCAAAAACCTGGTGCTTATCGCTGCGGCGTTAGTGATCGGTGCAACCGTGCGCGGGGGGCACCTACAAGCCGAGCCCCCTAAGCGCTGACGAGCGCGATTCCGAAGGCCTCGTTGATGACATCGCAGCAGAGGCCCTGCTGGCGAGCAAGACTGTACGCCGACGCACCACGGCCAAGGCGCGGTAAAGCAGCGCCGAAGGCGCGTCGTATGCTTTGGGGGGCAGAGCCGGAGAGGCGTTGTTGGGGGCCGAAGCCGGCCAAAGCCCCCCAACTTGCAAACCGCAGGCGCCGCGCCTCCACCAAAAAAGAAAGACTCCTCGCCGTGACGGCGAGGAGTCTTTCTTTTTTGGTGGAGGTTGAGTGGGCCGGTCGGAAGCCTCTCACTGCAAGTCAATGAAGTCCCAGTGTTGCGCGCCTGTCGGTCCATTTTTCGCACCCCTCCGCGCGATGATCACTCGCACATAGGTTCTCAGGTCCGACGTGAAATCTCGCGGTCCAAGCGAAAGTGACTGGACATCCACTACGAAGAAAGGCAGTACGTCAGACCACCATGCAACCGCGTCAGCATGCAAATCTGGAATCTTCGCCTGTGACAGAGAGGCGATCCCGTCAACATCCACACCGTGATGCCGAAACCGTGAATGCCCTCGGCCAATTGCTCGCATTGGGCGTTGTCCGGTTCCACCTCCGGCGACGATGCGCTAACCCTGTATCTCCTCCGACCGCCACCAACTGCGGCGCGATCAGGGACGACGAACGTTCAATGTGATGCGCACCACGTTTGTGGCGGTCATCCATTTACGTATTGACGTAAATAGATGTTGAGGATGATCGCGGACATGCGGGACGGCCAATTCGAGTGGGACGACACCAAGGCCGCCAGCAACGCGGCGAAGCACGGAGTGACCTTCGAAGATGCCCGACATGTGTTTGCAGACCCCCTTGCGGTCGAGTTCTCGGACACCCGTAGCGACTACGGGGAAGACCGATGGATTCGCGTGGGGATGGTCGGCAACCGGTTGCTGGTCGTCGCGGTGGCATTCACCGAACGCGGGCATCGTTTCCGGATCATCAGCGCCATGCCGGAGCCGAAAGCTCTGCGCCGCCTCTACGAGGAAGGAATCTGACCCATGAAAACCCGCACTCCACGCACGCTCCGCTTGGCGGAGGTTCCTCCCCTGACCAAGGCCCAGTCGGCGGCCCTGGTGCGCCGGATCGCCGCTGCGCGTGCCCGGCATGGTGGTCCAACCACCGACCCTGACATTCCCGAGACAGTTCCGCCGCACTCGCAGGTGGTGAACGGCCCCGCCCGTCGCGGTCGTCCGCGCCAGACGGCGGAAGGCACTCAGCCGGTGACCCTGCGTTTGCCACGCCGCGTCCTGTCGTATTTCAAACGAGGCGGTCCAGGCTGGCAGACCCGCGCAGTCGCGGCACTGACCAAGGCGGCGGAACACGGCGAGTAGCCTCATCATCCGGAAACCAGTCCATCGGCGTCCTCAATCAACGAGGACCGAAGCACCATCGCCGAGTACGCCAAAGCGGTTGGTTGGAAAGCGGCACTGGCACAGTTTATCGTCGCCGTGCTCAGCACTCTGCGCAGTTGGTTTCGGTGGTTCATCGCAAAACCTGCGGAAACTGCAGTGCGTAAGCTGAAGCGCGGTCGACAAGCATGGTTATGGCACCTTGCACCCGCATTTCCCAGCCGCATCTTTGATCAAAGACGACCATGCAGTACACAAAGTCTATCCTTGAAGATGCCGGTAAATACGACGCGTATTCCCTGAGAACGCAAATTAACCTGCCCATCATTAATCGCTGCATCGACCTCGACATTGAGCGATCTGGAGAGAACTATGACCAAGAAATTGACGACCATGCCGTAAGGTGCGTAAACACCATCCCCGACACCAGTCCTGATGATTTAGGCGAAATTGAATCAGCCTTACTCAGTCACTACCTGCTTATTCGCAGAATGTCCAGTCTGTCGGACGATGGAGTGCCAACGACCATCGAATACGCACTCGGCACAGTCTCCAGATATGGCGGAAGGCCTGAGCCCGGCTATTCATTCGACCACATAATCATACCATCGAGCTGCATCTACCAAAGCCTCGTATGGTGTATATTTACTAAAATTTGGTGGGATTGTGAGCACGGGGTCTGTTGCGTTTTCATTGACGGGAAATTCAAGGGGCTGGCAGATTTGCAGCGGTCGCCCGCTTCCGTCGACCTGCTGGAAACATGCCGGTCATCAGACCTGCCAGACTTCATCACCGAGGGGTCGGTACATGAGCCAATGCCCGGTCACGATCGTGCGTTTGAAATAATCCGCCAACTCAGGTGACGCTTGCTTGATCGCCCAGATACCGCGGCGCACGGCGTTGGTCACCGAGACGCGCACTTTTTCCGCGTCGGAGTGTTCACGCAGACGTTGCCCAGGGCGCGTGGCGCGCTGGCACTCCGTGGCGATGCGCTCCAATTCACGCGCGATGGTTTCCTGGCGCAGGGTACTGCCCTGGGTGCGGGCCTCTTCCAGTTCGCCAATCAGGTCACGGTATCGCTCACGCAGTTCATCCACGCTTTCCTGGGAGAGCATGGTTCCCTTGCTACCGGCGAAGACGGCCGGATCGCATCCATCCTCGGCCGCCTTCAACGTGACTGCCGCGATCGATTGGAACGGTCGCGTGATGAGGGACTGCAGGTACCGATGGCCCTTCCGATCCCGAACCATGATGCGACGATCGTCCATTTGAATGGCCCGACTCGGACCATGACGCGTGAAGAGTCGCATCGCTGTTGGCGTTGGAGTTGACGCTGAAGACGGGTTCGGTGCCAGCGGCGCAAAACCCGCAGCAGGAGCAAGTGGTGGCGTGCTCGGTGACTGGCCGAGTTGCGCCTGAATCGGCATCAGCATCCAGACGCCTGGCTGAACGGTGGACGGCGGTGCAGTCGGTGGCTGAGGGTGGGAGAACAGACCGCCCAAATCGGCGGGGAGGGAGAGATTCACCAGCGGCATAGGGGAGCCCATGTCGATCAGCGGCGCCGCACGGAAACGGCCAGGTGGTCGCAGATCGGCAGGATTATGGCGTGGCTCCAGGGCCGTACAAACCCATCTTTCCGCCCTGTTTTCCACAATCGCTAACGTCTTCTGACGTCACGGGATGCGAATCTTCACCCCGCATCAGCGGCTAGAGAATGATGAATGATGTCCTCGGGGCGCACAAACTCCACGCCCCCGGCAGTGTGCCGCTGCGACCGCGGGGCCGCCATCGCGAGGTCGATCTGCGCCAGGTTCTGGGCCCAGACTCCACACATCAACCCGCAGCCTACCCCGCTGGGGTTTTTCGTGTCCACACACCGTCCCAAAGAATCCCAATGACCGACTCGCCCAAGGACCAAAGTCCGGGCTTAAGGGAGAGGGGTACGAATATCCAAAATCTTGAGAGGATGCGGGTAAGCCGCATTGTCCTTTTCAAATTGTAGCTGAGCCCTCTTCACGTATGAGGCGATGTCTTTTTGATCGACAAACGCGTGCCAAAACCAGGCATTCTGTACGACGTGCGGCGCTCCGTCGTAGGGCGCACCATGGCGCGTGTACCAATCAATAACGGTAGGAATGAGTGCTTTGGTAAATCCACCAAGGTAACTTCCCGTCATTTGGTCATCATGCCATGGTATTCCAGTTGGTTTGTAAATGTCAGGAGTTTCCCGTCTCAACTCAGCAATCATTTGCCAGTCCCTCTTTTCATCCAGGGGGTTCGGAAGTCCCTCAAGCTTGGCTCGCATGTTTTGAGCGAGGTCTGAGAGGGAATCCGGAGTGATGAGAGACGCGGCCTGTGGATGTTTGCGGTCAACGGCAATGATGATGCGCATGGCTAGCCACCATTCACGGCCCTCGTATTTTTTTTGGTACGCCCCAATGTTACTGGACAGATTCGCCCGCGCATCGCGGTTAGCCCACGACTCTACCGCGTAATCTTTCGCGATGTCCATTTGGAATTGGCCAGTTGGTTTGGTGAGCCAGCGGTATTCGACCAAGTAAACACTGTCGGGCTTCTGACGCATCGCATCAGTCATGTAATCACGTTTCCAAATCGGACTAGGTTCCCATCCGGATGGCCGCGTGGCCTTACAGCCACTCAGAAGCGCAATGAGCAGGCAACCAGCGATTAGAGTCGATACAGATTTTCTCATGGGCATGGGTTTAGCCGCCGGGGGCGCAGTGGCTAGGGGGCAGCCGTGAGGCTGTGCAGGTACTGATCCATCACTCACAAACGCTACGGGCAAGCGCGTCCCTCGATCAGCTCGAACATCGCCACCTGGGTGAGCGAACTTAGTCGCGCATCGCTCAGGTCGAGCACCCGGAGGGCATCCATCAGCGCCAGACGTCCGAGGTAATCGTAGGGCTCTGGGGAGAAGTAGGCGTACGGCCTCGCATCCAAAAGGGACGTGGTGGGTTATTTGGCCGGATGGGACGGCGGAGCGAAGGCGCACAGCGCATCAACCAAGCAATTGACATGCAATTTTATCCAAATAAACAGCGGGGGCTTGCCGGGCTCTCTCCGGATTCCGGCCTCCTTCGCAAGCGCAGCTCGGTCGTATCGGCCGAGCCCGTCATCAAAGAACCCACGTTTCACCCGCGGCGCCGCCCGGCGCTGGGGCGCGCCCCGGCCTCCTAGCCCGTCACCATCATGAAAGAAAGTCCCTCCCATGCCCCTGACCGCATTCCTCGATCTCACTAATAACGGCGCCGGCACCCATGAAAGCGTCAAAGGCAAGACGCCCATCATCGGCTTCAACCACCAGGTGGACGCCGACAGCACCAAGATCTTCGTGGTGCGCAAGAAGATCGACTGCCAGACTCCGGAGTTGTACGACTTCTTGAAGTCCCAGGTCGACGTACCCATGTGGAAGCTCCAGCTCTACCACGTGCCGCGCAGCGGACCCCAAGAGAATTATGCCACCATGAAACTGACCAAAGCCAAGGTCGCCTGGATCAACTGGGTGATGCCGGACATGCAGACGGCCGGCAATGAGGTCGTCCACGAATACGAAGACGTCGCCTTCAGTTACGATACGCTGTCGATCTCGGCCCTCCCCAGGAAAGACTGAGCCGTGGGCGATCGATCTAATCCCAACACCGGCATGGACGTGCAGGCGAGCCCGTCGCGCCTGACCGCGTCCATGACCTGGGACCAGATGGCCACGTACCACAGCGGCAGCCGCAATACGATTGTGATCCGGGTCCTGGTCAACGCGGTGGCGGTCCGCCAGATGCGGGCCTTCCAGGGGCTCGGCTTCAGCGCCGGCCTGCTGCCATCCGCCGCCGGCTACGATGACGACACCACCGATTCCCTCGCCACCGTCGGGGCCGCGCTGCAGCTGCCCGGCGGCGACATGCCCGCCAAGGAGGTCCCGGCGCGCTGGGATGCACGCCTGACCGAGTTGCAGGCGAGCCCGGTGGAGCGCGCCTGGTTCCGCGTCAAGGCCATCCGGAACGTGGACGCTCACTGCATACCGTGCACCGTCTCCCTCAACGGGGGGCGGCTGGATCGGATCATTGAGCAGGAGTTGATCTCCGTCGGCAGCGATCGGCGTAGGGACGGCATCCTGGCCGCCCGCACCCCGTTCGCCGAGGTCGATCGGCTGCCACTGATCTTCAATGAATGCGACAGCCACGCGGAGCTGCTCGGCCTCAAGAGCGCGCTGCTGGCGGCCTGCCAGAAGCTCGCGTACGGCTTGTCCTATCCGTCACCCAGGCAGGTGATCGACCGGGTCTTCAACGGCTACCAGGAATGGTTGAAGGAGGCCGATGCGGCCCTCGCCAGGACCATCGCCCGCACGCAGGAGGTCCTGGCCGAGGCGCAGAAGACGGGCAACAAGGCACAGATCGTCAATCGCGAGGCGAGGCTCAGCATCCTCGAACTGTACCGCAGCGAAACCGCTACGGAGACGCCCTACGATCTGACGCCGGGACGGATCGCCCAACTCTACGGCGACGTCTCCGACATCGTCAAGGCCCCGTGAGCGACAGGGGGGAGAACCAGCGACGGCAGGACATCGCCGCGAGCGCTGGCGCCAGCGGCTCCGCCACCGCGCCCGTCTGGGTGCAGAGCACGGCGCCCGGCCGGGCGATCCGCACGCGCTGACTGGCACCGATGACCTGGTAGGATCGCACGCGCCCTGCTGTAGCAGGTCACCTGGGGAGTGGGAAGGCCCTGCGGGCTGCGTGTGTGCCTGAGGACGGCCAGCGACCGCGTCGGGTATGCGCCCGACGAATGGCATCCCGCGGGTAGTGGGGCTGCCCGGACTGCACGAGGCTCCGCCACCCGCCGATGGTCACCACGTGTGTAGTCGTAACCGGCCACATCGACCGAGGATGCCGGCCATACGCGCGCCGGATGTATGATAAGACTGAACTCACGCAGGTCGTGGTCGATCTTCGTCCGCCTTGCTGCCCCGGACCACCACCGCGAAGCCGTCACCTCACGGCCGCCCTGCTCAACAGCGTCGCCCGACTGACCAACTCCGGCGGGCAACGGTTCCTGCCCCTCGCCAGCGTGCACGCCGCAAAATACCACCTCGCCGAATTCTTTACCAAACTGGCAGCACAACTCGCACGCTTCACTGCCACTTCGTTAACCCACCGCCTGCCATGCAAATTAATCTGGGTGAGGCCAGAGGCCTCTGTCCAGCATTGGTGCCGATGATGCTCGAACCGATCGACACCGTGGCCGTCGACGGCGAACCGACATTGTAATTCACCACAAACCCGCCATGGGTCGCCGGTTCGGCCGCGCCCACAATGGACGGCACCATAGTCACCGTGTCAATTTTTCGGGAGAGAAGATCAGTAGTCGGATCACCCGCCCCCAGCAGGGATCCACAAAAACTCTGAAAACACCGCATCAGTTACCTTCGTATTGTCATGGCTGGTGACCGCAAAACCGACCAGCGGAGTGGCTCCCAACGGCAGCACCACGGTGGTGCCAACTTGCGTCCAAGCTACGCCGTCAGCCGACATCCATCCGCTCACATTGGTGCCGGACCGCTTGATCTTCACCCAGTACGGCGCGGTACGTCCACTGACCGTCGCGCTGGCCGTGGAACCGCCATTAGTGGCACGGTGCTGGAACACTGCGCCATTGGCCGGGGTGATGGCCATCATGCCATTTACGCTGCCAGGGGACATATCTGCACGGAACATGACTCCGGCCTTGGCCCAGGGATGGGTGTTCCCGAGTGACTTCACCCGTGCCACGAATTCACCGTCACCCGTGTATCCGCCTTGGATGCGGAAATGAAATCCATCCGCCTGATTCCCAATGTCCGCACCGCTTCCGCTAACGCGCATGTGATCGACCGAACTGTCGCCACCACGATCTGTCTCAATCCAATATTCAGACGACCCAGGGAATCCCACCGTTCCAATATCAAAACCATTGTTCGAGGGAGGGACATCATTGGCACGAATGTAAAAGGTTGCCGCAGCCGGCGCACCCACCACATATCCAGTGCCACTGGCGATGGTGCAGATCACCGTTTCCTGCGGCTCCTCGATCGTGTCATCTATGGTTCGCACCGTTATGGTCTGCGTGACGACATATGCTCCCAGACTAAGCGTACTGGCGATGGCATCGTAATCAGTGCCGTAGATTGCGGTGCCGGTGAAGCCCAGATTTGCCGTCAACGGGATCGCCAGGTCACCAATTCTGGTGATCGTGAAAGTGCCCGAAAAGCCCTCCTCCGCTGCCCCGTCAGCAATAGTCAAGCGCGGGGTCTCGTTGTCAGAAATGTCCACTGTCGCCTGCGTGAACAGAAATTGCGAGCCAACCGTGTAACCGGTACCAGGCAAAATCGTAACGACTACTGTTTCACCGGCCTCAGCGATGGTGTCATCCAAGACGGAAACCGCCACATCCAAGGAGTTGGCATGGGCAGGAATGGTTACGCTCGCGGGAATCGCCGTGTAGTCACTACCTGCCGTCGCGGTGCCGGTCCGACCGAGATTGACCGTGAGGGGCGCGGTGAGGGAACCGAAACGGCCGATGGTGAAACGACCGTTGTCGCTC
>JANPLC010000298.1:0-29847 GCA_031426335.1 Planctomycetota bacterium | reverse complement strand
CGCGTTCGATCGTGGCACCGCTCAGCCATGCCGCGAGCACGTGGCCGCACTCGTGCACCACCATCATCGCCAGCCAACACCAGGGGATAAAACAGCCGATGAGCATGATCTGACGTAGACGAGCCGCGCTCATGGTCAGCTGAGCCGATGATACCGCCGCATCCGTTGCTGGATGGGCGTGTTCGCAGGCGGGAACTCCAGGGTAACGAACTCCTCCGGCGTAACCCACTTGAGTTCATCGCTGGTAAGCGGCTTCACCACCGACGGATCGAACAGGTGGCAGCGGTAAACATGGAAGGTCAGATAGCGGTCGTCGTACTCGTGATGGAACGACATCAACGCGCGGGCGGAGCGGACCTCGGCGCCGAGTTCCTCCAAAACTTCACGGGCGATGGCGGTGCGGTCGTCTTCACCTTTTTCGCGTTTGCCGCCCGGGAGTTCCCAATAGCCGCCGAGGTGCTGATCCCGCTTGCGCTTCGCCACCAGGTAGCGGCCGTCGTGGTGGATGAGCGCGAGCACGATGTGATGGCGCGGTTTGGAGCGATCGGTGACCTCAGCGCCGTAGCTGACTTTCTTCGATTCGACCTTCAGCGGGTTGGCGGTCTGCGCATGGACCACGGTGTTTCCGCGGCTAACGCAGCGATGTTGCCACGGGCAGCGATCACAGTGAGCGACGCGCGCAGTGCACACGGTAGCACCCAAATCCATCAGCGCATTGGTGTAGGCGATGGGATCGTGCGGATCGACCTGGGTGGCCACGTGCGACCACACGCCATCACGATCGATTGGCAGCGGCAGGCCGTCACGGCGGGCATAGACGCGGGCGACGTTGGTATCAACCACCGGCACCGCGCGGGCGAAGGCGAACACCGACACCGAGCCGGCGGTGTACGGACCGATCCCAGGGAGCTCACGCAGGCCCTCTGGCGTGTCGGGCCACACGCCGCCCTGCGCCAATACCGCCTGACAGGCCGCGCGCAGACGTTCGACACGCGAGGGGTATCCCAGCCCCTTCCACGCACGATGGATGGCGTCGGTGGAAGCCGCCGCCAAGGCGCGTTCGTCGGGGAACAGCTCCATGAAGCGCTGATAAAACGGGATTACGCGGTCGACCTGCGTCTGTTGCAGCATGACCTCGCTGACGAGGACGCGGTAGGGATCGCGGGTTTTGCGCCAGGGGAGGTCGCGGCCGACTTTGGCGTACCAGGACAACAGCTCCGCCTGCGGCGTCGCGTGCGAGGTGCGAGGTGCGAGGTGCGAGGTCTTCTTCACGCGGGTCTGGTCTTTGTTCGTGCGCTCCACGACCGCTTAGTGGACAGCAGGAGACGCAGTCCTAAAGAACCTCGCACTCCGCACTCCGCACTCCGCACGGCTGTCAAACCAACACAAATCATTCCTCAAGTCCTGACCACGGAATGAACTCGATCTCCGTCCGCTCCTGATCCTTCGGCACGATGCTTTGGAAATATTCGCAGAAGAACCAGCGCGGACTGTCGTCTTTGATGTAGCCCAAACGTTTGAGCGAGTCGGGAATCGGCTTGGCACCGCCAACCAAGTTGGCGTAGTCGACCAGTCGCGTACGAAAGCTGCGCAGGATGATGCGCACGGGTTCTTCCAGCGCCTCGCGCGGAGTCAGCTGCGCGCGCAGCAGCATGAACCACAGGTCGCGTTCCTTGGTGTACGCGCTCCAGTGGGCGTATTGCGAGGCGTTCTGACTCGGCACGCGCCGACGGATGACGATCAGACGACCGATCAGGTCAGGCACAGCCGCCGCCTTTGCTGAGCACCGGCGCGATGAACCGCGGTTGCGTCCACGCAGCGCCGCTCGGCGCACGCATCACCAACCGCACGTAGCCTTCGCTCCCGCGATCCTGCCATTCACCGGTGACGTTGCGGAAACGACCAGCCTCGAAGCCATCACGTACGATCACTGCGGTTTCAGCCTCGACCGGCAAAGTCCACTTCACCCCCTGCCGTGATTCATCGAGCACCGACACCGCCAAACCTTCTTCACAGGTGAAGGTACCGTAGGCGAGTGCTGAGATCACCGCGCCGGGATGCACCGTGCGGCAGGCGCAAGCGATGGTGCCGCGGATGCCGTAGACCGGCTGGCCGAGCGACAACATCGCATCCCAACACGCCTCGTCGGCAGCTTCGGCAATGGCGAACAAGCGCACACCCTGGGCGAAGACGATCTTTGCCGCACCGAATGCCGTCGACGGATTGCGCAGCAGCAGCAGACCGCCGCTGCCAAGCAGCGCCTGGGTCAGACGGGCGAGCGCCCCTGGTGCCGGCTCGCTGGCCTCTGGCATGGGCAGCACGATGGCTTCCGGCGCGATCACCTGGATCGCCAGTTCAGCGTCTTTGCAGGACCAGCGGGCGACGTGCGTCCACAACGTGCAGGCCGTGCGGCCCTGGTCATCACGCACCAGCAGATCGCTGGTGCCGTCGTGAGAGGAAAGTGGTTCGCAGGTCAGTCGCACGGCGCGCACGGTGACGACGCATGACAGGGCTGCAACCTGCATGCCTCCCAGCACTCACGACAACAATTGCGACCGCCGGGAGCGCGGCCGCCCTCGGCCGCATGCCTTGCTCAAACAAGCGTCGCTCCACGCGAATCACTGACCAACCTGGCATCACCGTTCTATGATCACCAACTTTGCGTGCGGCCGAGGGCGGCCGCGCTCCCGGCGGTCAGCTCTGCTTACAAAGGCTTTCTCTTATATTCGAGGATCACCGACTCCGCCTCCGGCGCGAACTGGAACAACTTGTCGAGTTGGGTGACCTTGAACATTTGCAGCAACGTCGGTTTGAGTCCGACGATGGCGACGCGGCCTTTGCTGAGCTTGGCTGCCTTGTGGACGGCGACCAGTTTGCCGATCATCGCCGAGCTGAGGTAGCCGACCTCGGTGACATCGATCACCAGACTGATCTTGGCAGTGCGGTCGCACTCGGCGATCAGCGCCTCACCCAGGCTGGTGATGCTCGCGGGATCGAGCAGGCGTTCCTTCTTCACCTCGGCCAGGACGATTTTGTCGTAGCGTTGCACCACCAGGAAGTCGCAGGGCATAGGAATACTCGCTTTCGTGATGTCAGGCAGACGGGGGAACAGCATCAGCACGGTGGCGCGCCAGCCAAGCCACGCTTCCGCCGCGGTAGTACGTCAATTCATCGAGCCATTCCTGCATGATGCGGATGCCGCGGCCGTGCTCCAGCATCAGGCTTTCGGGCTGGCTCTGGTCAGGAATGGCGGTCTCGGTGAAACCGTCGCCTTGGTCGGCGACCGTCACCACCCAGCGGCGTTCATCGAGGCGCACCGTGATGATGACTTCCAGGCGCGGATCGCCTTCGTTGCCGTGCAACATGGCGTTGACCACCACCTCGTCGAAACACAGGTACAGCCACGCACGATCGGCTTCGTCGACCCAGTTTTTGCCGATCAGCAACTCGACCACCTCGTCCATGATCTCTTGTTTGAGATCGATGCGTGAGGGCCACGTGCGTTCGAACACCGTCGGGGGCGTCAGCGGCGGATCGCCGGCTTTGATGTCGAGTGGTTTGTGTGACATCAAGGCATCATGCAGGCAGGCAGGCGTTCGATCACGACCAGGGTTATATCATCATGTGGATGCGTACCACGTAGCGCTGCGGTCGCCGCCGCCACCACCGCATCGCACACCGCCTGCGCACCCCGGCCGGCATGTTCCGCCACCGTGGCGCGCAAGTTGTCGAGGCCCCACGCCTGGTTATCCGGCGGTGCATGGACATCAGTGATACCATCGGTGAACAACACCAGCAGATCGCCGGCGGCCAGCAGCGGGATCACGCCTTCATCATAGGTGCTGTCGTCGAGCATCCCGAGCGGCAGGCCACCGCTGGTCAGCTCATCTGCTACACCCGCACGACGCCACACCAGCGGCGGTTCATGTCCAGCCGAGACGAAGCGGCAGGAGCCATCCTGTGCGAGCCGCGCCAGCACCATGGTCATGAAACTGTCATCGTTGAGATCGGCTTCGAGCAGGCGGTTCAAGCTGGTGATGGTGGTGCCCAGCGCGTCCCCACGTTCGAGCAACGCGCGCAGGAACGCGCGCGCGGTGCTCATCAACAGCGCCGCCGCGATGCCGTGCCCGCTGACATCCCCAACCACAACATCGAGCTGACCGTCGGCACAGGGGATGTAATCGAGGTAGTCGCCGCCGGTCTGGTCACACGAGCGGCACCAGCTAGCCACGCGCCAGCCAGCCACCTCCGGCGGTTTGGCCGGCAACAGGCCGAGTTGGATCTGGCGCGCCAGTTCCAACTCGTTTTCCATACGTTGGCGGTCGCGGTCACGCGCGATGAGCTGCGCGTTGTCGATCGCCACCGCAGCGGAACCACACAGCGCCTGGAGCACCTGTTCGTCGTAGGCGTTGAACGGTTCGCCGCCGCGTTTGTTGAGCGCCTGGATCACGCCCACCACTGCGCCAGCGTAGTTGCTCAACGGCAGGCAGAGGATGCTGCGTGTGATGTAGCCGGTGGTGCGATCATGATCGCGGTTGAAACGCGCATCGGCATAGGCGTGCGGGATGTTGATGGCTACACCGGTGGAGGCCACGCTGCCAGCGATGCCGCTGCCCAGCGGCAGGCGAATTTCGCGCGCCCCCTGCGACACCCGGGTAACCAGTTCGTGTTTGTCGCGATCGACCAGGAAGAGGCTGGTGCGGTCAGCTCCCACCACTTGCGACACCGACTTGACGATCAGGCCAAGCAGGCGATCGAGGTTGCGCTCGCTGCCCATGGCCCGTGAAATCGCCATGACCGCTTGCAGGTCCTGGGCTAGTCGATTGGCATCCTGGTCCATCACGCCCTCAACCATACCACCAAACAACGATGCCTGCCCAGGTCGGGCAGGCATCGGCGGCAGCTCGGTCGGCGGAGGTGACGTCGCTCACGGAACCGGGGGAGTGCCGGAGCCGGTTGTCGGCGGCAAACCGAAGGGATTGCCACTCGGCGGGGTACTGCCTGGACTGGCGGGCGGCGTGCCGAGTGGCGGCGGATAGGCCGAACCGCCGCTCGGCTGGCTGCCGAAGCTGTTCGACGGCTGGCCGCCGAAATTGTTCGACGGCTGGCTGCCGAAGTTGTTCGACGGCTGGGAGCCGAAGCCGCTCGGCTGACTGCCAAAGCCGCTCGGCTGGCTGCCGAAGGGCGGCGTCGGGGTCGGGGTCGGGGCCGGCGCGGGCTCGGGCGGCGCTGACTTACCTGGAATGACCAGCTTCTGACCAACGCGCAGACGCTTGGGATCGATGCCGGGGTTGGCATCGACGATCTTCTTCCAGGCACCACGTGCACCCAGTTGGCTCTGGGCGATATCTTCGAGGTACTCGCCCGCCTTCACCGTGTAGGTCGCCGCGGGATTGTCGGTCGCGGCGCCGGTGCCGGTGGGCGCGGGCTTAGTATCGGCGATTTGGGGCAGACGCAGTTTCTGACCGACCTTCAGGCCTTCCGGATCAATGCCGGGGTTGGCCTTGATGATCTCCTTCCACTTGGTGGTGGTGCCGTAGTGCTGCTTGCTGATGTCGCTGAGCGTTTCACCGCTCTTGACCACATGGGTGTTGGCGTCGCCGACCGCGGGAGCTTCGGGCCCGGGCGTCAACGGATCAACTGTCGCGGCCTTGGCGGGCAGCTTGATCACCTTGCCAATGCGCAGGTCTTCCGAAGCGACGCCGTTGAGCTTCTCCAGTTCCTTCCAGCGCGCGGCGTTGCCGAGCTCCTTCTTGGCGATGGAGTAGTACGAGTCGTTCTTCTGAATGGTGTAGGTGCGTTCGCCACCCGCCAGTTCAGGCGTCGTCTGGTTGACCGCGACCACCGGATCAGCAGCGGGAATGGTGAGCTTCTGCCCGACTTTCAGATCGCTCGGGTCGACCTTGTTGGCCTCGGCGATCTTTTTCCAGTTTTTGGCCGAGCCGTAGTACTTCGCGCTGATTTCGCCGAGTGTCTCGCCGCTGGCGACCACGTGGGTCTTGGCTTCGCTGACCGTCGGAACCGCGGGTGGCGGCTCGACCGGTGTGAGCGGTTGGAAGGGCGGCGGGAAAGGATTGGTACCGGGACCGCTGGGCGGATTGCCGGTCGGCGGATAGGTCGTTGCACTCCCTGGACGCGGGAAGGGGTTGGTTCGATCGGGAATCGGCGGGAAAGTGTTGGGATTGTTGTGCGCCACGAACGGATCGCTCGGCGTGGTCGGCGCCAACGGATCAACCGATGGCGTGGTCGGCACCAGCGGATCGTCGTTCTGCGCGATCTCCGGCGCGGGGGTCTTCTGCTTCGGCACCACGAAGGCGACGGTGACCAAACCCAGGCAGGCGGCGACGATAACGCCGGCGATGACCACATCCTTGGACATGAGATGCCCTTCTTTCCCTCGGTTCACACCGGAGCAGTGGGCAGAGGTCTCGCTGGCGAAGGACCAACGCGGCGACTTATCCCGACAGGGGGCCGGTCTTAGCCACGCCGCCACGGAAGACAACTGCGCCTGGAAGCCGCCTTGTCCGACCGTCGCCGGTTTCCAGCCCATGGTCGCCCACGGACTTGCAGCGCCACCTGCGCGTCCACAACCGCGCCCTACGATGGTCCGCCTACTACCCGTACTGGAGGCCGACGGAGCAACCCAGATGGCGGCCGACGAGGCCCTGCTGGAGGTCGCCACCATCATCCCCACGCTGCGACTTTACCGGTGGACGCCAGCAACGGTGTCCCTGGGTTATTTCCAGGAGCACGCAACCATCGCTCCCCAGCTACCGCTCGGCATGCCCCTGGTACGACGGATCACCGGCGGCGGAGCGATCTGGCATGAGCACGAGGTCACCTACTGCCTAGTTGGCACTCTGGGGCGGGACGGCTTGCCAGAGCGGGTGCGCGACTGTTATCCCCTGCTGCATGGCGCCGTCCGCACGGCGTTGCGGCACGCCGGCGCCACTGTTGAACAACAACCGGAAAGCGTCGGCGACCGCCGCTACCGCGACGAGCCACGCTGCTTCGCCAGCCCGGCAGCCGACGACCTGGTGCACAGCGACGGCGGCAAGGTGCTCGGCAGCGCCGGACGGGTGCGTGGCGAACGCGTGCTGGTGCATGGTTCGCTCAAGCTGGCGAGCAATCCGTGGGATGGTGCGGCGGTGAGTGGGTGTGGGTTGTCGTTTGAACGCGCGACGCAGGTGCTGACCGAAGCGTTCGCTGCGGCATTGGGGCAAGTGCTCACACCGGGTGAGTGGACCGCTGATGAACTGACTGCGCGTCAACGCATCCGCGCGGTGCGGTATGGTGACGACGGCTGGGTCACCGCACGACGCGGCCCCCGCCCCTGACTAATCGCCCCTGGGGCCGCGGCCGACGTCCTGACGACTGCTTTCAGTCGCTGCGCGACTGGCGGCGGTCGCGCAGACGTTCGCGTGCTTGCGGATGTTGCTCCAGATGGGCACGGATGTGCTCCTTCAGTTTCTCCCGTGCTTCAGGATGCGCTTGCAGCCATTCTTTGAGCTTACCGCGTGCTTCAGGATGGGCCTTGATCCATTCCTGCAGCTTTTCCCGCGCTTCGGGATGATCGCGCAGGTACTCGCGCACCTGTTCATGGCGCTGCGATCCTTCCGCACGCGCGGATTGGTCGCCAGCAACGATCATGGTGGAGCAGGTGAACAGGACGCAGGACAGCAGGAGATGACGCATGATGACCTCCGAAAAAGATGGGTGGTCGAACTCGACGCGTGCAGATGGCCACACACCAACCGCACACGCCGGTCAACAAGCTGATGCTCAGTGACGACGATCGCGACGGTTCTCGGCGCGGTCGCGCCCGCCTTCGCGACGATCACGACGGTCCTCGCGCTGGTCGCCGCGGTTCTCGGCTTGGTCGCGGGTGTCTTCGCGCCGATCACGGACGTCTTCGTGCGCATCACGACGGTCCTCGACCCGATCCCGGCGGCCACCATCGTGGGCGGCATCGCGGGTGTCTTCGCGGGTATCGCGGCGATCCTCGGCGGTGTCGCGCGCGTCTTCGCGGTGGTCCTGGCGATTCTCCGCGCGGTCGCGCACGTTTTCACGGTGATCGCGACGATCCTCGGCGCGGTCACGCACCTGTTCGCGACGGTCGCGATCGATGGTCGGGCCGTTGCCGTCGGCGGCGCTCGCCGGCAGGGCGAAAGCCAGGGCCAGAAGGGCGGCGGATGAAAGGCGGAACAGGGACATGGGAAGCTCCTTGGCGCAGTGCGCAGGTGGGGTACGGCGGTGATCCTGCGCAGCGAACATGAGGGGAACGTGAGGGTGTGGGCTTCATTCATGCCCTTTCGCCTGCGGCGAAAACCCCGCTTCGCGGGGTACCCGGCAAGGCCGGACAGGCATGAGTTTGTGGTCAGGGGGTCTGCGACCCCCCGACAATGCGGCTCCGCCGCTGCCCCCTCTCGCCACCGACATCGCCGCCCCCCGCCCTCATGGATTCCTCATGTTCGCCGGGCTAGCATCCGGCAGGAGGACTCATGCGCGTCCTGGTCGTAGAAGATGACACCGCTATCCGTACCGCACTGGTGCAGGCCTTCACCGAGGACGGCTACGCTGTCGATGCGACGGGCGACGGGGAAGAGGGCTTGTGGTACGCCGAGTCCAACGACTACGACCTGCTGGTGCTCGATCTGAATCTTCCAGCTCTGGATGGACTGGAGCTGTTGCGACGCGTGCGTGACGGCGAACGTCATCCGGCGGTATTGATCGTCAGCGCGCGCGACACCGTGCAGGACCGTGTACGCGGACTCGACATCGGTGCCGACGATTACCTGGTCAAACCCTTCGCCCTGCCCGAACTGTTGGCACGCGCTCGTTCGTTGGTCCGTCGTCGTCATGGCAAAGCAAAACCCGCGCTCGCGGTCGGTTGCCTGGGGCTCGACACCGCGACGCGCACCGCCACCTGCGCCGGCAAACCATTGCTGCTCACACCGCGTGAATACGCGCTGGTCGAATACCTGATGCACCGCGCCGGCATGCTGGTCAGCCGCACCGA
Organism: Planctomycetota bacterium; assembly: GCA_031426335.1. GTDB lineage: Bacteria > Planctomycetota > UBA11346 > UBA11346 > UBA11346 > BOG-1363. Next base: position 20,828 of record JANPLC010000298.1, on the reverse strand, counting down.
ACTGTGGGAACACGTCTATGCCTTCCACGACGACGCCAATTCCAACGTGGTCGACCACTTCATCGCCAAGCTGCGGCGCAAACTCAGCGATGCCGGCGCGCCGCCGCTGATCCATACACGTCGTGGTCAGGGATACCTGATGGCCGTCGATCCGAGCGAACCATGAATCCGCCCAGCGTCATCCAACCGGGCGGTAGCCTGCGTCGGCGACTCGCAGTGACGGTGATCCTCACTACCGCCTTGGTGGTGGCGGTCGCCGGTGCGGTCGCGTGGTTGGCCAGCGCCAAGCTGCGCCGTCAGGGTGCCGAAGCGAGCATGCGCAGCTACGCCGCGGCGGTGATGCCGCGGCTGCTCGCGCGCCAATGGCTGGCGCAACGCGATGGCCGTACGCTGCCGGAATTGCTGCCGCAGTCATTGCCCGACGATTCCGACCTGTGGCGTGCGCTGGTGACGCGGGATGGCCGCGTATTGGCGCACTCCCTGCCGCAGGCACCGGACAGTGCGTGGGTTGGCCGTTTGCCGCCGGCTGACGGCAAGGCGCGGCGCGTGGAACATCCGACCGTCGGTGCAGTGCTGGTGCTGGTCGAGGCAATCGATCTGCGCCCGCTGGCGCGGCGTGGCGACGGTGACCGTCTGCGCCGAGCGGAAACCGAAACGGGCGACCGTCCCGCTACGCGCGAGCCCGAACTGCCTGGACGCCGCCTCGCCGAGCGCCTGGTCGCGCGCAACGAGCAACGCAATGACGCGTTGCTCGCCTGGATCGAAGACCTCGACCCACGTTTAGTGGTGATCCATCCGCTGGCCGAGATCGAAGCCGAGGCGCGGCGCCAAGCCTGGGTGCTGATCGGCATGTGGGTCTTGGCCTGCACCCTGGTTGCCGCGGTGGTGCTGATCATCACCGGCCGGGTGCTGGCTCCGGTGCGGCGCATGACCGACGCCATCGCCGGGATCACGCCGGGATCCGCTGGCCAGCAAGTGGCGATCGTTGGCCTGCCGAGCGAACTACAACCGGTCCAGGCGCGCCTCAACGATCTACTCGCGCGCGTCGACGCGGCGCTGACCCGTGAACAACAGACCACCGCCAACATCGCGCACGAACTGCGCACCCCCCTCGCCGGTCTGCGCGCCAAATTGGAACTCGCCCTGCAGAAGGAACGCGATCCGGCGGAGATCGCCGCGCTCTGCCGCCAGGGCCTCGGCACCATGACGCTGCTGCAGGGCATGATCGACAACCTGCTGCTGCTCACGCGCCTCGAAGCCGGACAAGAAAAACCGCACGTCCAGGCGGTCGAGGTGCAGGAACTCCTCGCCAGCGCCTGGGCGCTGCACCAACCCGCGGCGCAGGCCCGGCGCATCACCCTCGAACGTCTGTTGGAGCCGGCGCTGAACCTCATCACCGACAGCGACAAGCTGCGCGCGGTGTTCAGTAATCTGCTCAGCAACGCCGTCGCCTATGCGCCGGAAAACAGTATGGTCCAGGTCGCCGGCCACGAACAGGGCGACGGCCGCATCCGCCTGACGTTCACCAATGACGGCGCGACTATTTCGCATGCCGATGCCGAACGCGTGTTCGAACCGTTCTGGCGCGGAGACACCGCACGCACCGTCGAACGTGGACACTGCGGTTTGGGACTGCCGCTGGTGCGACGGCTGGTGACGGTGTTGGGGGGCACGGTGTCGGTGAGCGTCAATGATGAACGCTTCACCGTGCGAATAGTGTTACCGCCGGGTTCATCCTGATCTCAGCCGTCCGACCACCTGCGCCCAGCGTTCGCAGCACATTCGCTGCGAACGCTGAACATCTAAGTCTCAGCGCTTGGTCGTGCGTTTGGCCTTGGGCGCCGCGAGCTTGATGGTCTTGGTCTTGCGCGTGATCGCCTTGACCTCCTTCGCGTCCTCGGCGTGCGAATTATCCAGCGCCTGGTCGAGCAGCTTGGTAGCGTCGGTGAGGCCCTTACGCGCCAACTGCTCAGCGCGCGTACGCGCCTGCTTGGCGGTTTGGACGGTCAGTTGCCCGAGGCGCGACGCGACGCCAGCGGCGAGGGATGCGAGGGATGCTTTGGCCATGATGGTTCTCCGGCTCGAAACATATGCCGAAATTCAAAAAGTGGGAATCGAATCTGTCCGCCGACGAAGGTTGACGGTTCGCGTCGACATTGCCATTCAGAGCAATCCGCCGCCGAGCGAAACGGAAAGGCAAGTCGAACCGCAGATGCGCAGAGGTGAGATGAGGGCCGCAGAGATGAAACTTTGAGGTCTATCCGCTCTGCGGCCCTCTTCGTGCCTCTGCGTCTTGCGGTTTGATCGGCTGTTGATTGTCCGGAATGACTGCCGTCACCCCATCTGATGCGTCAGCCAACTCCACACACCGCTCGCGGTCTTGCGGAAGCGTGAAGTCTGCGCCGCGAGGTGCGTACGCCGCAGATCCGCAGCGGTGCACACCAGACCACTGACCAACACATCAGCGAGTTCGGCACTCGGATCGCGGTTCTTGTGGCCGGAACCGAGCACTACTGGCTGGCCGAAGATGTCCTTAAGGAACACCGCCAGACCACCGAGTGAACTGCCGCGGCCGACCAAGTGTACTTGGCCCTGCTGGACGAGGTGGCCACGGTCACGCAGCTCTTGCGCTACCACGCGGAAGAAGCCGTCGAGCGCTTCGCTGACGATGGTGAGCGCCGGGCCCATCAGGCGGTGACGTTCACGCACGTCGCTCCAGATGAACTGCTGGCCGATCAGGCCGTCGCGTTCTTCATGGCGCAGACCAAGGTCGAGATCGCGTTTGAGGTCTTCCGCCTGTGAGTCCGAGATGCCGAGTTTCTCCATCAGCAGGCGAGTGAGATCGTCACCGCCGAAGGCATGGGTCTCGATGTGCACCAGCTTGTTCTGGCGCCGTACCAGCACGGCGGTGCAACGAGCACCGCAATCGACCACCACGGTGGTACCTTTGCGCGTCAGGGCGCCGGCAATGCCGCGGAAAAGCGCGACCGGCTGGGCAATGATGCCTTCGAGTTCCAGGCCCAGGCCTTCGACCAGGTCGGCGAGTTCGTCGCGGTAGCCACGCCGTGCGGTGATGAGCAGCGCTTGGCAGGTCAGCCGGCTGCCACGGTGGCCGATCGGATCATCGACTTCCTTTTCGCCGTCGCGGTCACGCACGGTCCAATGCACCGGGATGGCGTCGATGAGTTCGAGGTCTGCGCCGGTCGCCTGATCGCGCGCACGTTTGAGCGCCCACAGGCGTTCGTGTTCGCTGAGGATCACCTCGTCGCCGGGATCGGCCCAGCCGACCGCCATCCGTGAGGTCACACTCGCGTCGGTCATCGACACGTAGACGGAATAGGCCTCCACGCCGGCGGAATCGCAGGCCAGACGAATGACATCAGCCATCGCTTCGCGTTTGCCATTCTGACTCAGGCGATGCCAATCACAGTCGATGGTCTTGTGCGCGACGACTTTGTCGCCGTGTGTCGGATGCAGGGCGGCGACTGTCGCACCGACCCGGCGGCTCGACACCAGCACGATGACGACCAGGTGTTCAGGCAGGATGTCATGACGCTGACGCGCCTGACCGGCCGCTTGCATCCGGCTTGGCCCGATGCCGCGCGCGAGGTCGGCGACGCGACCGAACCAGCGTCCGCCACTCAGACGGTCGGTGGTCGCGGTCGTGGCTGGCGAAGCGGTGGAAGCGGAATGGTGTTCGTCACTCATGGCTGGCTCGGAGTCGCTGGCCGTGCTCCCGCGAGTTGGGTCGGCAGGGCAGCGGCACGTAGTTCGGAAAAGGGTTCTTTGAAGCGCACGTTGATCGCCGCGATGCGCCCAAGGTCGCCGTGTGAACGGATGGTGTGGATGAGGTCGCGGACCTTGTCCTCTTCACGCACGCCGTAGCGCTCTTCGCCTGGGCGGCCCCAGATCAGGCGGCTGCCGTGCCGGGTGTAGAGCACCACGCCGCGCTGGACGCCGCGTTTGTCGAGCACGTCGTGCAGGTGGATGTCGGTGACCAGGCCGTGTTGGATCTGCGGCTCAAGGCGTTTCCACAATGACAACGCGCTGCGCACGCCCTCGATGCCGGCCCATTCGATGGCGCGCAGCACCGGACGTTTGACCGATGGGCCTGGGAGCGAACCGGGCAGCAGCCAGCCTTCCGCATCGACCCACGCACGTTCACCACTGGCGAGCACCACCGGCATCACCGGTTGGCGCAGGGCCATCACCACTTCCAGCGTGCGCTGGAGCTGTTGCGGGTCCTTGGCACTCGGCTCATGCACCACGGACACCGTGCGCACTTCGCTGACCACCGGCTGCTTGCGCAGGAACACCGCGAGTTCGTCGAGAGTCTCCTGGCGACCGTCGCGCAACTGGGCGAAGTGCGGGAAGGTTTTCATCCAGCCGAGTACGTCATCACGCGGGACCTTGGGACCCGGCAGCCAAGCGATGCGGAAACCGCTTACCGGCAGCGGCGTCGGTGCCTTGTCGATCGAGTAGCAGGAGAACACCACCAGGACGGCGATCATCGCCACCGCGGCGCAGCCCCACGCACCCAGGCGCAGCGCGCCATGTTTGGTCCACTGTGCACCGTTGAGTCCGGCATGGATGCCACGCGTCACCAGACCGGGACCAACCTTGCCCACAGGCTGGTCATCGTCTTCCGTCGGTTCCGCCGCGCGCGGCTTGCGTTTGGCGCGTTTGCGCGCGGGCTTGGCGTCATCCTGCTCGTCGTCCCCCTCGACCGCCTCAGTGGCGACGGCGTCGTGGTCGGGCAGAGCCTCAGCCAGCGGCAGGCGGTTGGCCTTGCGCTTGCGCTCGGCCACGGCGATGAGCTGTTGGATCTCATGTTCGGAAGTGACGTCGGCACGGCTCATGGCGTGTTGCCCTCAGCAGAGGAATGAGAGGAATGTTGGACAGGACGACGGCTGACGGCGCGCGCAGCGAGGCGCTCCACCAACTCATCGAAGGTGATGCCGGCAGCGGCTGCGGCTTTGGGCACCAAGCTGGCATTGGTGAACCCAGGCAGGGTGTTCACTTCCAGCAGGGCGTAATCGCCGTCGCTGGTGCGCATGATGTCGCAGCGCGAGATGTCACGGCAACCGCACGCCAGGTGCGCAGCGAGGCCGATCTCAGCCAGGCGCGTCGCGATGGCGGCGTCGCTGACCGGGGTTTCCTGCGTATCGATGCGCTGGTATTTGGCCTCGAAATCGAAGACGCCGTCGGCAGCACGGATGGTCAGCGGCGGCAGCGCACGCGGACCATCGCCCAGGTCGACCACCGCCACGGTGTACTCCGGACCCGGCAGGCGTTCTTCGAGCAGGTACGGCACCGGCCCGAGTTCGCGCAGGATCTCTTCGATCGCCGGCAACACGAACGACGGGTTCGCCACCATCTTCAGGCCGACCGAACTGCCATCGCAGGCGGGCTTGAGCACCAGCCCAGCGTGGTGCGGGATGCGAAGGTCCTTCGGTGAGAACGGCTGACGCAGATCGAGGCGCACACCCCACGGCACGCGCAGGCCACGCTCGGTGAGACGCGCCTTGGTCTGGCTCTTGTCCATGCACAGACGCGACGTCGCGGCATCTGAGCCGACATAACTGACGCCGAGCGCATCGAGCTCGGCCTGCACGGTTCCATCTTCGCCATAGGTACCGTGGATGATGTTGAACACCACGGCATCACGACGCAGCGTTTGTGCGTCGAGGCGCTCGGCGATGTCGACCACCACCACGTCGTGGCCGCGACGACTCAGCGCTTCGGCGATGGCGGTGCCGGAACGTCGGCTGATGACGGCTTCGCGACCGGGGCCGCCCATGATTACGTCGATTTTCATCGCCGATTCCAATCGCCGATGAGTCCGGAGGTCCGGAAGTCCGGAAGTCCGGAAGTCTCCTGGGTCCACGATCCCGCAGCGATACCTACGAACTCAGCAACGACGTCAGATTCTAAAGACTTCCGGACTTCCGAACTCCCGGACTTCCGGACTGATGAGGTCCTCATACTCCCACCCCCACCAGTTCCCGCGGGTGCATGTGCAGTTCGACCGGGCAATTCCAGGTCTCCACTTCCATGGTCAAGATCACGCCGCGCTCGCGCCAGGCGCGTTCACGGATGCGGCGGATGAGCACCGCGACGTCGGCGCAACTCGCCGCACGCGTGCGGTTGACGATGAAGTTGGCGTGCACGGTGCTGATTTCGGCGTCGCCACTACGCTCGCCCTTGAGTCCCAAGTCGTCGATCAGTTTGCCAGCGGGCATGGTCGGCGCGGGATTCTTGAACACGCAACCGGCACTCGGCAACGCCAAGGGTTGCGTCGCGGCCTTGGCCTGCTTGAGGCGCGTCGCAGTGCCTTTGAGGAATGCCGGATCGGCACTGGCGAGTTCCATCTCGCACCCCAGAAACACTGTGCCGTGGGGCAAGCCGCTGGAGCGGTACGATGCCGGCAGCACCGAGCGTTCGAGCCAGCGCGGTTCGCTCTCACCGGGAAGTACGACTTCGACGCGTGACACCCAGTCGAGCATCCAACACGTGCTGGTACCGGCGTTCATACGCAGCGCACCACCGACGGTCGCTGGCACGCCGGCGAGTCCCTCCGGCCCAGCAAGGCCAGCCTTCACACACGCGGCGATGAGTTCCGCCAGATCAACCGCCGCACCAGCGCGCACACGGGCACGGCCACCGACGACGTCGCCGATCTCCAGCGTGGCAAACGTTTCGCCAAGCCGCACCACCGGCTCAGACACGCCTTCATCACCGACCAACAGGTTCGCGCCACGACCGAGCCAACGATGCGGCTGGGCCAGTAGCTCCGGCAGATCAGCGCGCGACTCCAACGTCACCAACGTCGCCGGACCACCGATGCGCATGGTGGTAAAGGCCGCAAGGCGGACCTGTTCGATGCGGTTGCGACGCGTAAAATCGGGCGTGAAGGTCATGGCTCAGCCGTCCACGCCGACGAGGTGACACGCAGCACGTGGCAGGACCGGGGCCGGAGCATGACGCTCATGCCCCGGCACGACAAAAAAATCGATGAGGGTTCCTGCCAAATCGCCGACGTCACCGGCCCCCAGCAGCAAACACGTGTCACCTGGACGCGCCTGGCTGGCGATGAAACGGATGGCGTCAGCGGCGTCCTCGGCGACCCGCACGGCACCTGGGGCGAGACCCGCGCGGTGATCGGTTATGGCCTGGCCCAGGCGCTCACTGCTGATGCCCGCGATCGGCGCTTCTCCAGCGGCGTAAATCGGCAACAGCGCCAAACTGTGCGCCTGATCGAAGGCGGCGACGAAGTCGTCAAAACATTCACTGGTGCGGCTGTGGCGGTGCGGTTGGAAGATCACGTGCACGCGACCGCCACCCAGGCGCGCAGCAGCGATGGTCGCGCGCACTTCCGTCGGATGGTGACCGTAGTCCTCGACCACGCGGATGCCGCGCGGACTGCCGTGCACGGTGAAGCGCCGGCGCACCCGCTCACAACGGGCGAGGGCGGACAAGTCGACGGTAGGATGCACCAGACGCGCGGCGGCGATCGCCATCAACGCGTTGTGCACCATGTGTGCGCCTGGGATGGTGACGGTGATCTCGCCCAGGTCTTCGCCAAAGCCGATCACGCGTGCGCGACTGCCATCAGCGCCCAGCTCCAGACGCGCGCAGTGGTAATCACCGGCATCCAGACCACAGGTGATCACCCGGCAGGCCAGGCCAGCGGTGATACGCGGCGAAAGCCCAGCCACCGGCACGATGACGGCGCCATTGGGCGGGATGCGCCCGAGCCAGTCGCGGAATGCGTCTTCGAGCGCACTGAAACTGCCGTAATGGCCAAGGTGTTCGTGATCGATGTTGGTGATGATGGCGACATGCGGACTGATGCGTGCGAAACTGCCGTCGCTCTCGTCCGACTCAGCGATGAACAGATCACCCGTGCCAGCGCGTGCGCCGCCGTCGAGTGAGGTCACCGAACCACCGACCATTACCACCGGATCGGTGCCGGCCTCGGTCAGCAGATGGCCGAGCATCCAGGTCGTGCTGGTATTGCCGTGGCTGCCAGCGACCGCGAGCGTGCGCGTGCCGGCCATCAGCTCGACCAGGCATTCGCCACGCGTCATCAGCGGGATGCCGCGCAGACGCGCGGCCACCAGCTCCGGATGATCGACTTTCACCGCCGCGGTGTGCACCACCAGATCGACGCCGTCGAGGTGCGTCGCGGCGTGACCACGATGCACCTGGATGCCGACCCGCCGCAGGCGCTGGCAGGCCGGCCCATCGCCAGCATCGCAACCGCTGATGGTGGCGCCGACACGTTGCAGCAGCGGCGCGAGCGCGCTGACGCCCGCGCCACCGATGCCGATGAGGTGCACATGCCGGCCACGGAAGCGATCGGTGATCATGCGCGGACCCTCCGGTTGCCGATGAGCTTGTTGCCGATGAGTGAGCGCAGGTACCGACGCCGACTGGCGGCACGGCGTTCACCGCCAGCGCTGCGTTGGTTGCGGCGGTCGAGTTCTTCGACCAGGGCGGCGACCTCGGCAGCAGCCTGTGGGCGGGCGAGGCTGAGCGCGGCACAGCCCATACGGGCGACCAGGGCGCGGTCGCCGACCAGCGTACGCAAACGAGCGGCGAGATCCGCCGGCGTGGTGCTGGCCTGCGGCAGGACTTGGGCACCACCAACGCGGGTCACCGCCTGGGCGTTGGCGGTCTGATGATCATCAGCCGCCCACGGCAGCGGGATGTAGAGTGCGGGAATGCCGGCAGCGCATAGCTCGGCGACGGTGGTGGCACCAGCGCGGGTGATGGCGACATCGACGCGTTCGTACAGCGCGGGCATGTCGTGACAGAATCCCATGACCTCGGCCGTGATGCCGGCGGCGCGGTACAACTCAGTGACGCGCGCCTGGTCCTTTTCGCCGGCCAGATGGATGACGCGCAGCGCGGTCAGATCGCTGAGCGAAGCGGCGGCCTGCGCCACCAAGTCGTTGAGCGTGCTCGCTGCCAAGCTGCCACCGGCCACCAGCACCGTGAGGTTGGCATCCTGGCCACGTTCACGCGGCGCGATCATGCGCACCGGATTACCCAGTTGGCTGACGCGGGCCTCCGGCAGTCCGTGACTCGCCTCAGGGAATTGGGTCACCACCGCCTGCGCGAAGCGCGCGAGTAGACGATTGGTGCGACCGCTGCGCGCGTTCTGTTCCATCACCAGCAACGGTCGACCGAGCAGCGGTGCGAGCAGCCCAGGCAACAACGCCGCGTAACCACCGAGCGCCACCACCACGCGTGGCGGTGAACGGCGGAGTTCACGCAGACAACCCCAGGCCTGGAACAACGACGCAATGATCCAACGTGGACTGTGCGGACGCGGACGCGAAAGACCAAACGGCAGCAGGTTGATTCCGGCCTTCGGCACCAGCGTCGCCTCGATGCGCGCCGGATCACCGATCCAACGGAACGTGCGTTCGCCCCGGGCACGGAGCGCCTCCGCCACGGCCAGACCTGGGAGCACATGGCCACCAGTGCCGCCACCGCAGAAGAGGATGCCGTTGGCTTTAGGCATTGGTCTGCCCCTCGGACTGCCAACGCCAGGCCTTGTCGCTGTCGGCGCGTACCGCGGCCCCGATGCGACTGTTGCTGGTACGGTTGGTCGCGCGCACGTTGGCCTGCGCCACCGCGTCGAGCACGCCGATCAGCGCCAAACACACCACCACGCTCGAACCACCGTAGCTGATGAACGGCAGAGTCAGACCCTTGGTCGGTACCGCCCCGACCACCACCAGCATGTTCCAGAAGGCCTGCATGCCGAGTACGAAGGTCGCGCCGATGGCGAGCAACCGCAGGTGACGGTCCTTGGCCTGGGCGGCGATCAACAAGCCGGTGTAGACCAGCAGCAGGAACATTCCGGCGACGCCCAGGGCGCCGACCAGGCCGAATTCCTCGCAGATAACCGCATAGATGAAGTCGGTGTGTTTTTCCGGCAGGAACGACAGCTTGGCGGTGCTCTGTCCCAGGCCGACCCCGAACAGGCTGCCGCTGCCGATGGCGATGAAACTCTGGCGCAAGTGGTAGGCCGCCGGGCCATCGGAATTCCACGGATCGATGAAGGCGAGCAGACGATCGCGGCGGTAGGACACCTGGAAGACCGTGTAATAGAGCAGCGCCGGCGTTGAGAGCACGCCGACGATGGCGAGGTACCACCACGGCGCGCCGGCAAAGATGATCATCGCGGCGAGCACCACGCCCATCACCACCACCGAACCCAAGTCCTTAGTCAGGTAGACCAGGCCGGCGATCAGGGCGAAACCGAACAACGGCACCACCACGCCATACCATGACGAACGCACGCGCTCCGCGACCCGCGACAGATGCCAGGCTGCAGCGATGACGAGCGCAAACTTGGCCAGCTCCGCCGGCTGGAGATTAATCGGTCCCAGGTCGATCCAGCGTTTGGCGCCGTTGATCTCGCGGCCGATCACGTGCACCAGCGCGAGCGATCCGAGCGCGCCAACCACCACCAGGGCGACGACCCAGCCCTGACGCAGGCGCTCGGCGCCCATGCCGCTGATGATCATCGCGACCACCGCACCAGCGGCCATGGCGATGGCCTGCTTTATCAGGAAGGCATAGGTGATGCCGCTCTCAGTGCCGGCAGCAACGACGTTGGTGCCCATCGCCGTGGTCGAGGTGATCATCACCAGGCCAAAGCAGCACAGCACCACTACCAGGAACCACAGTTGGATACGCAGCCAGCGGGCGGTCATGGGTTCACCTGACCTTCAGGCTGGCGAGGGCGACCAGCGCCATCAGCGCCGCGACGATCCAGAAACGCAGGACGATCTTCGATTCCGGCCACCCCTTGTATTGGAAGTGGTGGTGGATCGGTGCGCAGAGGAACACGCGTTTTCCCCCGCGCAGACGGAAGCTGGCGATCTGGATGGCGACCGACAGCGCCTCGACCACGAAGATGAAGCCGACCAGCAGGATGAGGAACTCCTGCTTGATGCTGAGCGCGATCAGGCCGAGTGCGCCACCTAAAGCCTGCGATCCGGTGTCGCCCATGAAGACCTCCGCTGGGGCGCAGTTGAACCATAGGAAACCCAGACACGCGCCAGCGATGGCGGCGCAGAAGATCGCGACCTCCTGACCACCGCTGATGTAGAGCACCTTGAGGTAGTCTGCTGCGTCGACGCGGCTGGTGAGGTAGGCGATGACCACAAAGGCCAACGCGGCAATGAGCATGGTACCGCTGGCAAGGCCATCCATGCCATCGGTGAAATTCACCCCGTTGGCGCAGGCGCTGGTGACGAACACCACCCACAGGATTGACCAGAGGCCGAGGTTGAGCGCGTATTCCACCGGCACGAAGGGGAAGCTGAGTTGATGCACGCCCAGGCGTACGATGTAGCCCTCGCCGCCGAGCGATTTCTTGTACCAGTCCGCGGGGAAACCCGCCGGGCGGTCGGCACCGGTCAACAACTGGTTGGCGATATCCTGATTGATCAGGTACAGCCCCAGGCCACAGATCGCCGCCGCGCCCAGTTGAATGCCGAGTTTGACGAACAGCGACGTGCCCTTGGCGCCCTTGAAGATCTTGGTGCGGTCATCGAGGTAACCGACCAGCGCGAATGACAACAGACCGAAGACCAACACCCAGGTGCGCAGGCTGCCCGGATCGCACCACAACACGGTCGACGCCGTGATGCAGGCGACCAGTCCGAGACCGCCCATGGTCGGCGTACCCTTTTTCCCTTCGCGCATCGCGTCGACCACCACGGCGCCGTCGCCCTTGGCGCCGGACTCGCCGAATTTCTTGCGCTTCAGCCAGCGGATCAGCATTGGCATGAACAGGATCATCAAGACGAAAGCGGTGAACGCGGCACCGACCACACGGGTCGACACATAATCGAACAACCGCAGCGGACCCCAGTGCAGGCCCAGCGCCATAAGCAGATCATTGAGCAACGTCATCATGACTGGCCACCATCGAGCAGACCACGCACCACCTGATCGAGTGCCGCCGAACGGCTGGCCTTTACCAACACGATGCTTGGCCCCTGGGCCAACACGCCGCGCACCAGGGCCACCGCGCCGGCATGGTCGGTGGCGTGGTTCCAGGCGTTGCCGCCGGCGGCGCGATAACCTTCGCCAATACCTTTGGCCGCGTCACCGACGGTGATCAGCGGCAGACCATGACCAGCGGCCAGCGCACCAACGCGCGCATGCGCGGCATCGCTCGCGTCGCCGAGTTCGCCCATCGCGCCGAGCACCGCCACGCGGCGTCCTTGCTGCTGCGCCAATACTGCGAGTCCAGCGGCCATGCTCGCCGGATTGGCGTTGTAGGTGTCGTCTAGGATGAGATGTGCGCCGACATGCCGCGGCACCAAGCGGCCCGCGACCGGACGGACGCGGCGCAAGCCATCGCGCGCCACTGCCGGGGCGACACCCGCGGCCACTGCAGCACGGTAGGCGAGTGTCGCGTTGGCAAGATTGTGCTCGCCCAGTAGCGGCATCTGCACCGGGACGCCATCGAGGTGGGCCTCGATCGACTCGGGCTTGAGCGCGCCGCTGACCGGCACGTGGCCGTCGCCGGCGCCACCGATCAACACCAGTGAGCGGCCAGCGGCGGAAGCGCGGATGATCTCCAGCAGCGCTGCGACGCTGGTGCCATGCGCGGCGACATGCTCGGCCATGCCGCACAAACCGATGAGCGCCGGCGCCTGCGTTGGCAGGGCGCTGAAGAGTTCACATTCCGCGCGCGCGACCCCGGCCAGATCGCCGAATCCTTCGAGGTGTTCGGGACCGATCGACACCACCACGCCGACGTGCGGTTTGGCCACCGCCGCGAGCGCGGCGACTTCCCCTGGGTGGTTGGCGCCGAGTTCGATGACGCAGTAACGCATCCCGGGCGGCGTCGCCAGCACGGTCAACGGCACTCCCAGGTGGTTGTTGAGGTTGCCGCGCGTGGCGTGCACGCGTTCGGGCGCCGCGGCATTGCACGCCGCAGCAATCAGTTCCTTGGTGGTGGTCTTGCCATTCGCACCACCGACGCCGATCCAGGTGCAGGCCGGATCGTAGCGCCGCCGGAACTCCCCAGCGATGGCCGCCAGGGCGGCAGCGACGTCGCTGACCAACACCACCGGCACCGGCACGTTGACCAGCCGACTGGCGAGGACGAGCAACGCGCCATCGCCCACGGCGGTCGCGGCATAATCGTGGCCATCCACACGTGCGCCGGCCAAACAGGCGAACAAGCAGCCGTGCGACACCGCCCGACTATCGATGGCGGCTCCGCGAATCGTCACCTGCTGGTCGGAACCGATCCACGTGCCACCCGTCAGACCTTCGACCGTCCGAGCATCCAATTTCAGCTCCGCCGCCTCTGGCACGGTCACGACCGGCAGACGCCCGCTGCTCTTGTGCACGGTGGCTTCGCCCCCGTGCCGAACCTCCGACGCTCCCACATTCGTAGCTTTGCTACTCATGAGCGCACCCCGAGACTACGGACGAATGCGCGGTCATCCCACGGCATGCTCACGCCGCGGATCAGCTGGTCGGTTTCATGCCCTTTGCCCGCCACTACCACCACGCCGTCGTCACCCGCCAGCGCCCGGGCCAGACGGATCGCGGTGCCACGGTCGAGTTCAATCAGCAACGAGCGCGGCGCTTCCTGCACGCGGATAGAGCGGGTGCCATACGTCGGCCGGTGTTCTTCGATCCAACGACCGCTGGCAAGATCGTCACCCTTGGCCCAGAAAATCTCGGTCCCCGCCGGCAAGCCGCCGATGACATCCTCGGCGATGGTCTTGGGGTCCTCGCTGCGGCTGTTGTCGGTGGTCAGCACCACCTGATCGGCGATCAGCGCGGCGCAGCCCATCGGGCCACGCTTGCTGCGGTCACGATCACCGCCGCAACCGAACACGCACACCAGGCGACGGCCTGGGAACTCCTTGCGCACCGCGGTGAGCATGGCCTTCAGTTCGTCCGGCGTGTGTGCGTAATCGACGTAGGTGTCGGGATGGTGCGCCAGCAATTCAAGTCGACCGGGCACCGCCGGCATGCTGGCGAGACGTTCGAGTCCGCTCATCAACGGCGTGCCGGCCGCGGTCGCGAGCAAGGCTCCAGCCGCGGCGTTCCAGGCGTTGAAGTCACCGGGCAGGCGCACCGGCACGCGGTAATCGACCGCTTCATGGCGCATGCGCCAACCACCGCTGGTGCGCACCAAGCGCGAGTCACCGCGTTTGAAGCCGAGCATCACCACCCGCGCATCGGCCCCGTTGGCGGCGTGCGCGAACACGTGGGCGTCTTTGGCGTCGGCGTTGATGACGCAGAGTCCGCCGGTGCGCAGCAAGCGCAGCGCACGCAACTTGGCCGTGAGGTAGGCGCCGGTGGTGCGATGGTAATCGAGGTGGTCGTGCCCCAGACCGGTGAAGGCCAGGGCGGCAAATTGCAGCCCAGCGAGGCGATGCTGATCGCCAGCGTGCGAGCTGACTTCCATCGCCACGCCGCCGCAGCTAGACGGCAGGCCGGCGAGGAAAGTGTGCAGCTGCTCCGGCGGCGGCGTGGTCTGGGCATTCGCGCGCTCAGTGACGCCGTCGTGCCAGCCGATGGTACCGATGCGCGCCGCGCCCTCGCCCATCGCCCACCACGCGCAGTGGGTGGTGGTCGATTTGCCGGCGGTTCCGGTGACGCCGACCAGCGGCAGGGTGCGCCGCGGCAAGCCGTGCGCCGCCGCGCTTGCACGAGCGAAACTCCAACGGGCATGCGAGGTGCGCAGCACCGGCACCGCGGATTCGACCCCTGACTCGACCGCCAAGCCGTGTTCGGCGAGGATCGCGCTGGCACCGCGGGCGATGGCTTCACGGACGTGGTGCGGTTGTTCTGCCACCGGACCCATGGCGACATAGATCTCGCCCGGACGTACGTGACGGCTGTCACGGGCGATGCCGGCGACCTGCGCTGGCAGATCACCGCTCACGCCACTCAGGCTCTGACCGGCAAAGAGGGTTTCGACAGCGATCATCGACGGATCCTGGGAGTCGTGTTCGCCGACGCAGCAGGAGCGACTGGACGAGGGGTGGTGCGCGTGGTCGTGGTAGCCGCGCGTACCGGCGGTTTTTCCGCTTCGGGTGCGGGATGCTTGGGCACGCGCAGGTATTCGAGCGACTTCTGCAACACCTGCTGCACCACCGGCGCCGCGACGATCGAACCAAAACCTTTGCCGACCGAAGGGTCGTCGATCACTACCAGGCACAGCAGTTCGGGCCGCATCTGCGGTTCGGCCGGCGCCCAGCAAACGAAGCTGCCGATGTTGTCGCCATTGCTGTAGCGGCCGTTGACGACTTTTTCTGCGGTGCCGGTTTTGCCGGCGGCCGTGTAACCATCGAGTTCGGCGGTTTTGGCCGTGCCTTCGGTCAGCGTGTGGGTCATCGCCTCTTGCAGCGCAGCAGCGACATCCGGGGTGTAGACGCGGCGCGGTTCCGGCTGGGCGGGTAACGGCAGATCGCGCTCGCGTTCACCGTCGACCGTCCACACGCGTTTGACGATGCGCGGCGGCAACCACATGCCGCCGTTGGCAACCGCGGCATGCGCCATCGCCAATTGCAGTGGCGTGACCATGAAGCCGTGGCCGATCGGCAGCGACATGCCTTCGTTGATGCGCGTCCATTTGTCGGCGCGTGGCAGCAGGCCAGGCTCTTCGCCAGGCAGGGTGAAGCCGAGGGTGCGGCCAAAGCCGAATAGCTGCATCCATTCCTTGACCCGCAGCGGCTCCATGCGCACACCCAGCTTGGCCATCAGGATGTTGTCACTGAGCGCGATGCCGTCGGTGACGCTGAGGATGCCGTGGCCGCCGGTCTTCTCGTGGATGGTGCGTTTCGCCCGGCCTTCGCTGTAGGTCCAGGCACCTTTTTCGCAGTTGATCATTTCGCTGAACGTCGTCAGACGGTCCGCCACCGCGGCGCCAGCGAACAGCGGCTTCATGGTCGAGCCTGGTTCGTAGGGGAAGGTCAGGACGTTGTTGCGCAGTGCGCTGATCTGCAGCTTGGTCAGATCGGTGGGATCAAAGGTCGGCCAGCTCGCCATCGCCACCACTTCACCGGTCGCCGGTCGCACCACTAGCGCAGCGGCTGACAGCGGTTTGCACTTGGCGATTTGTTCCATCAACGCTTCTTCGAGGAAACGCTGGATCGGCGCGCTGATGGTCAACTGCACGTGGGCACCCGGCTGCGCCGGAATGCTTTCCGCATCGGTCAGCGACGGTTTTCCCAGCGCATCGACGGTGACAATCTCTTTTCCAGGAGTACCGGACAGATCGCTGTCGAACACCTGTTCGATGCCGGCGCCGCCTTTGCCGTCGCGCAGCACGAAGCCGAGCGTGTGCGCGGCGAGCATACCTTCGGGATAACGCCGGGTGTATTCACGCCGCACGTAGACACCGCCAAGCTTGAGTGCCTTCGCCTGGTTGGCCTGTTCATCACTGATACCGCGGACGATGGTGCGACCGTTCCTGGGCAGCTCGAACTCTTTGCGCAGGTCTTCACGCGGCAGGTCGAGGATACGTGCCAGCTCCACTGTCGCGCGCAGGCGGTCGTCCATGTAGACCGGATCGGCGGTGATGGTCCAGGTGCCTTCGCTGACCGCGAGCGGGCTGCCATCGCTGTCGTAGAGCCCGCCGCGTGGTGCCTGGATGGTCCAGGTGCGCGTGCGCTGACGCTCACCCAGCTCGACCAGTCGTTTGGATTCGTCGATCTGCAACACCTGAAGCCGGAACGCGACGTAGCCGAACAATCCCGCGAACACCAGCATGGTCATGCCGGTGCGCCAGGGTTGGGCCGTTATCGGAACGTGACTGTCGGTGGCGGACATGTCAGTGCGTGCGATTCACCGCGGCCGTGACGACCGGCGGTTGCAACGGCAGCTCAAGGGTGCGAACCAGCTGATCGAGCGCAGGGACGCAGGCTTCCTGGTCGAACACCGCGCGCAGGCGATCCTGCTGGTAGACCAGTTCGGTGCGGGCCTTGAAGTCGGCGCCACGTTGTTTGCCAGCAGCAGCAGCTTCGTTACCGAGCAGCGCGATCTTGATGCCGATGCCCAGGCAGCAGCTGACCCAGGCGAGCGCGATGACACCGTGCAGGTAGAGGTCTGGGCGTTTCATGGCGCGTCCTCCTCGTCGTCGGTTTCGCTCTCATCGGCCTTGTGGTAGTCCGGACGATCGTCGGTCTTGAGCGCCCAACGCAGCTTGGCCGACGATGCACGCGGATTGGCGTCGAGTTCGGCCTGCGTGGCGACCACCACGCGGTTGGCGACGCGGCCCAAACGCCCAGCGGTGACATGCGCGCGCAGCGCCTGTTTCACCAGACGATCTTCCAGGCTGTGGAAACTGATAATCGCCGCACGTCCGGCGGGCGTCAGCAACTCAGGCAGGATGGCGAGCAGACGTTCGAGCTGGCCGAGCTCATCGTTCACCGCGATACGCAGCGCCTGGAAGGTGCGGCCCGCAGGATGACGCGGCTGATGGCCGGGCACGACCTTGCGGATGACCAGGGCTAGCTCTTCGCCGGTGCTGACACCTCTGGCACGCGCAGCCTTCAAGGCACTGGCGATGCGGCGGCTCAGGCGTTCTTCGCCGTACTTGTAGATCACGTCAGCAAGATCGGACTCGGACAGACGATCGATCAGGTCGAGTGCCGTTTCACCGTTTTCACGGTCCATGCGCATGTCGGCGGTGACGGTGGATTTCAGCGAGAACCCACGCTCACGGTCATCCAGCTGCAAGCTGGAGACGCCGAGATCGGCGAGCACCGCATCAAAACGTTCGCCAGCTTTCACAGCGGCCTCGGCGACATCAGCGAAGGTGCCTGCGCGAAGTTCGAAAGTTCCGGCAAAACCTGCCAGACGACCGGTTGCGAGCGCTCGCGCCGCACCGTCACGGTCGACGCCGACGACTGCCGCTCCGCGTGCGATGAGAGCAGCGCTGTGACCGCCCATCCCGAGCGTGCAGTCGAGTGCACGCATGCCGACGTGCGGCCGCAGGTGCTCGACGACAGCGTCGAGCAGGACTGGCACATGCAGGTCGGCTGCGGGGTGGTCATGGTCATTCATCAGGCAGAGATGGCCACCGCATGGGTGGACTGATGCGCGCGGGTGGTGCGGCGCAGGAAGGCGAGGTACGGGCTTTCGTCCGCCACCGCTCCCAGACGCGCACTCAGACAGCGCAGACGCAAGGCCGCGTTGTCGAGACTGGCGCACAGCGCCGAACTCCCACCGATGTCTGCCGGCGATGACTCCACCGCAGCGTCAAGGGCGCGAACCAGGTGGCTCAGGTGGTCATCGTTCATGGCAGGCCTTTCGGGGAAGAGGTTCAGATCATCAGGTAAGCGTTGAGCGCAGGGTTGTGACTGGGGCCTGATCCTTGGCCGGTCCAGCGGAGGTAGTGATCCGGATTCCACACCTGAATGGTGGTGTTGGTGCAGACAAAAAAGATGTCGCGCTCGAGGCCGAGGTACGACACGAAATGCGCCGGTAAAACCACGCGATGTTGTGCGTCGATGGCCATCATGGCCATCTCGCCGTTGAGCGCGGTCACCAGGTTCAAACGTTGCTCAGACGACAGCGCCGGATCATCGATGATCCGTTGCTCACGCCGTTGCAGCTCTTTTTCCGTCAGCAGCAGCAGGATGGGAAAGACCTCGCCGTCCGTGGCCTTGGACATGGCATGCTTCATCCCCCGCAGGTGGTCCACGTCGCCTGCAGTCAGCAGGGCGCGAGCCTCTCGCGGGATCGTCACCTGATTCTTTGGCGACAAACGTTGGGTGGGGAGCATGACTGTCTCGGGCGGGATAATGCGAATCTGCTCTACTTTATGCAACTCAAATCTACCTTGTGCAACTGATGCCTGGTAAGCCAACTCTACGAGCCGCAGGCGCTTAGTGCGTCGGTTTGGACCCGGCACTATTAGACTTAGAGCCTATTGGGTAAGCGACCTCCCAGGGCACTGACAGAGTCAAAATTGACCTTGACGCTAAGCGCTCTGCAACAATCTCCGACCACCAGCCTCGGAGAAGTTATGCCACAGCAGGTCACTCTAACGCTTTTGCGCGCTGTCGTTGATACTCAAAGCGCACCACCCCAATCAGCAAACGCCAATCACATGATTTCTAGGGTTTTCTTCACGTTGGAAATCGGCGACAAACAAGGTGGCACGTTTCACGTCGAAGTAACGCAACCTCGTGGCTCACGCTATTCTGAAGATCCACTCGAAATTGGACCGATGGTGCCGCACTTTGCAGACGAAAAATTCAATTGGGATAAGTTTCGAGAGCAGATCGAGAAGTACTACCGGCAGCAGGTGGGACCCAATGGTTCAGGCATTCGATTTGGCGAGAATGCAGGCATTGTCATGCGTGATTGCGTATTTTCGAACAAGCAGGTCGTCCACTTTCCAATGGCTGGATAACTCTGAGGTGCGGATCAACCTTGTCACTTGCTGTGCCTGATCTTTTCCCAATACGCATCAAATTGAAACTTCGGACTATTTTCCGCATCATGACAAGCCACACACGTCGCCGCCCCCACCGGCCGTAACGGGCTGCCCTTCCCCCCTGCCACGACGTGCGCCTGACCCGGCCCATGGCACGACTCACACGACACGCTCATGCGTGAATCGCGCTCAGCCTCATCGGGACGACGGTATCCACCAGGCTGCGCGAATGCCGTGACGTGGCAACGCAGGCATTCCGGATCGGCTTGGTAACCCTTCTTCTCCAGACTGGCGAACGCATGCGCGTGCCGACTGGCGGCATGGATCGCGGCGGCGTTGGTGTGGCAGGCGGTGCAGGTCGCATCGCCCACATATTTTCCACTGCGTTCGCCGTGATCGATCGGCAGATCGGTGACTGCGAGGGTGCGCTGATAATCACCGATCAAGGCGCGCACCGCAGGCACATCCGGCAATGAATCCGGGATCAAATCAAACCGGCAGTCAGCCGCGCCCCAGGCCCACCAGCCGATGGTTTTGCCGTGATTGGCGACATGGATCACGCGCACCGCGCCGATGGTCAGCGGCTGTGGTGTCGGACCATCGACTGCGCCTCCGACGATGAGTGCGAGACGTGGATGAGCGCGTGCCAGATCGGCGAGTGCCGTCTCTGACAAGTCGGCCATCACCACCACGTCGGTTGTACCGGCCGCTGCGAGCACCGACACCAAGCTGTCCGCCGGATCGTGCACGGTCACGCCTTCGCCGACAGCCGTACGCGGTACGACTGCCGTCAGCACGACTTCTTTACCGGCAACCGTCACGCGCACCGACGGCACGATGCCAGCGACCCCCTGCACGTTGGCGGCCAGCACGGAGAGCCCTTGTTTCTCCGCGTCTTTGGCCAGCCCAGCTAGGACCGGCGCGCCCAAGGCGATCTCAGCCGCACCAAGCGCCACCGCGTCGATACCGGCATCACGCAGGCCGCGTAGATAGAATCCGCTCTTCAATACCTGATGCGCTTCCTTGCCCGCCGACCAGCCGCCGAGTTCGAGTGACAACAATTTATCCGGCGACACCCGTGCGAGGAGACCGGCGCGGCGTACCAAGCCGCCGTACATGCCGGCGGTGCAGCCGCAGGGTTCGAAGCGAGATTGGGTGTGGGTGCTCCAGGCGATGATCGGGCCGTTGGCGGTGGCGAGGTCGGTGGGCAGGGCGGGGACGCCGGCGGGAACTGCGGGCACGGTTATCGGCGGTAAGGGTGCAGGTTCACTGAACACGAACCATGCGGCAGCGACAGCAATCAGGACTGCAACGATTGCGATAGCGGCCTTGCTCACCACGACCCTCCGCTCGTCACGAGACGCTCTGGGCGACCGGA
>JANPLC010000297.1:0-5839 GCA_031426335.1 Planctomycetota bacterium | reverse complement strand
CGGGGCGTCGCCGCCGTTGGCGGCTCTTGATCGACCGATCATTCAAGCGGTTGTCGGTCGTGTGCGTCGGTCGGAAAACTTCCACCTCAGACGACGGGGAACATGCTCCTGATCTTGCTTGGCTCTGGGGAAGGCGTGGTTTGGTGTCTAGCCAGACCAAGATCCAGACAACAAGTCGACTGGAGCAGCGTACCAACCACAGACAACACAGGCAGTTCCGGAGAAACGTCCATGAGTCAAGACAAATCATCGATCCGCCGGGATGGAATGCACAGGGCCCATTCCAAGCCCTGGACGACACCCGGTTGCGGCTATGGTCGCGGTCCCTCTATGCGCCAACTCGCCCTCCTCGTGACCTGCTCTGCGTTCGCTCTCGGCACTGTCGGCGCTACCGCGTCGGCGGCCGACAACGTCCTGCACACCTTTACCAAGAGCCGCTTGAGCGAGCAGTTCTTCAGCGAGGGCGCGGCCTTCGGCGACTTCAACCAGGACGGCGTCGGTGATGTGGCGAGCGGCCCGTACTGGTACGCCGGTCCGGACTTCTCCAAGAAATCCATCATCTACCAGCCAAAGCCATTCGATCCGAAGAATTACAGCGACAACTTCTTCGCCTACACTCACGACTTCAACGGCGACAAACGCGATGACGTGTTGGTGCTCGGCTTCCCAGGCAAGGATGCCTCGTGGTTCGAGAACCCAGGCACCGACATGCCGTGGAAACGCCACCAAGTGTTCAACGTGGTCGATAACGAGTCGCCAGAATTCACCGACGTGGTCGGCGACAAAAAGCCCGAGCTGCTGTGCACCACCGAGGGTTTCATCGGCTATGCCACGGTTGATTGGAAGGATCCGGCCAAGCCGTGGACCTTCCATAAGATCAGCGAAAAAGGCGGCTGGCATAAGTTCACCCACGGCATGGGCGTTGGCGACATCAACGGTGACGGCCGCAACGACATCATCATGCAGGATAGTTGGTGGGAGCAGCCCGCGTCGCTCGCCGGCGATCCGCTGTGGACGCGGCATAAAGCCGACTTCGGCCGCGGTGGCGCACAGATGTTGGTCTACGACGTGGACGGCGACAAAAAGAACGACGTCATCACCTCGCTGGAGGCACACGAATGGGGCTTGGCCTGGCACCAACAGCAGGCTGATGGGTCATTCAAACGCCATCTCGTGATCGGCGACAAGGAAGAGCAAAGCCCGTACGGCGTGAAGTTCTCACAGATGCACGCGCTCGCGCTGGTCGACATCGACGGCGACGGCCTCAAGGACGTAGTCACCGGCAAACGCTACTGGGCGCATGGCCCAGGCGGTGATCCCGAGCCCAATGCGGCAGCGGTGCTCTACTGGTTCGGCCTCAAACGCACTGCACTTTCGGATGGCAGCAAGGGCGTCGTGTATGTGCCACACCAGATCGACGACGACAGCGGCGTCGGCACTCAGTTGCCCATCGGCGACGTGAACGGTGATAAACTCCCCGACATCGTCATCGGCAACAAGAAGGGCACGTTCGTATTCACGCACAAAGCCATGAATGTTTCCCCTGCGGCTTGGCGCGATGCCCAGCCGAAACCGCGATGAAGAAGAGCGAACACAGAGCACCAGAGAACCAAAGGAAGACAGAGCAGCCTTTCTCTCCGCTCTGGTGCTCTGGTTCTCTGTGTTCTATCCCTTTCCGGACTCGTCCGGGTCCCTGAGTCAAAGGATCGTCCCATGCGTCAGTACCTCACCTCCTCCCTCGCCCTGATCGCTGGTTGCGCGTTTGCCGCCGACGGCACCGCGCCGAAGGACAGCATCGCGTCCATCACCGTGCCCGCTGGCTTCAGCGTGCAGTTGGTCGCCGCTGAGCCGGAGATCCGTCAGCCGGTGGCCTTCACCACCGACGCGCGTGGTCGCTTGTGGGTGCTGGAAAACCTGAGTTACCCCGACTGCCCAGGTAAACCCGAGAACCGCATCGTCATTCTCGAAGACGCCGACGGTGATGGCACCGGTTGGACGCAGAAGGTGTTCGTCGACAAGCTGCCGTTCGCCACCGGCATCCAGGTCGGCTTTGGCGGCGTCTATGTTGGTGCGCCGCCCGCACTGCAGTTCTTCGCTGACAAAGACGGCGACGACAAAGCCGACGGCGCGCCCGAAACCATGCTCGACGGGTGGGGCTGGGAAGACACCCACGAGACGCTCAACAACTTCACCTGGGGTCCGGACGGCTGGCTCTACGGCACCCAGGGAGTGTTCACCCACTCCAAGGTCGGTGCGCCCGGCACGCCCGCGGAAAAGCGCACCAAGATCAACGCCGGCGTCTGGCGTTTCCATCCCACCACCAAGCAGTTCGAGATGCACTGCGAAGGCGCGAGCAACCAGTGGGGCATCGACTGGAATGACCGCGGTCAGGCGTTTTTCACCGCCTGCGTGATTCCGCATCTCTACCACGCGGTGCAGGGCGGACGTTACCAGCGTCAGGCCGGCCAGCACTTCAACCAGGCGACCTACGCTGATCTGAAAACCATCACCACCTTCAAGTACGAACGTGCGGCCTACTGCGGCTCGACCGTCTACCTCGGTGGTCTCTTTCCGGCGGAGTACCGCGACACCCTGATCTTCAACGACATCCACATGTCGAAGATCCGGAATGAGAAACTGGTGCCGAAGGGTTCCAGCTTCAGCAACGAGAAACGCCCCGACTTCGCGGTGTGCAGCGACACCTGGTTCCGCACGCTCAGCACGCAGTACGGCCCCGACGGCGGCCTGTTCGTCATCGACTGGTTCGACCGGGTGCATTGCCACCAGCAGCGCGCCGAGACCGACCGCAGCAACGGACGCATCTACAAGATCGGTTACCAGGGCATCAAACCCGCAGTCGTCGACTTGAATAAACTCGATGACGCCGCGTTGGTCGCGCATCACCTCAATCAGAACGAGTGGTACGTGCGCACCGCGCGTCGCATCCTCCAGGAACGTGGGCCCAAGCCCGCAGTCCACGCCGCGCTGGCGAAGATCCTGAAAGACAACAAGGATGAGACGCGCCAACTGCGGGCGCTGTGGACGCTGCATGCGACCAAGGGCCTGACCGAGGACCTCGCGCTCGCCCAGCTCAAGAGCCCGTCGGAATACCTGCGCGCCTGGGCCATCCAGCTCATTTGCGAAGAACAGAAGCCCTCCGCTGCTGCGCTCGCACAGTTCGCGCGTCTGGCCAAGGACGATCCCTCGCCGGTCGTGCGTCTGTACCTCGCCAGTGCCCTGCAACGGATGCCGCTCGATGCCCGTTGGCCGATCGCCACCGAACTCGCGCAGCACGCCGACGACAACAAAGACCACAACCTGCCGCTGATGTTGTGGTACGGCATCGAGCCCGCCGTGGCGGCCGATCGTAAGAAGGCTCTGACGCTGATGAAGGCGTCGAAGATCGAACGCCTGCGCGAGTTCATCCCCAAGCGCATCGGCGGTGCGGGTGCTGGCGACGACGACCTGTGATGTGAGCGAGACGAATCCATGCGCCCCATTCTGCTGCTGTTGTGTTTCACCCTGACCGCGCTGGCGCCGCTACGTGCCAGCGAGGCCGTCACGGATCTGCTCAAGGAGCTCAAAGGCGCTGATGCCGAGCTCCAACGTAGCCTGTTGTCCGGCGTGGTGCAGGGCATGCTCGGCGTGCGTTCCGCGACACCGCCAGCGATCTGGAGCGAACTGTCGCCCACGCTGACAACGAGCGAGGACGCGCGTGTGCGCCTGACGGCGCAGCACCTCGCGGCGTTGTTCGGTGACGCGCAGTCGGTGGCTGCGCTCAACGCCGTCCTCGATGATCGTGCGGCCAAGGTGATCGATCGCCGCCGCGCGCTGCGCGCGTTGCTGCACGTACGCGCCGATGGTCTGCAACCACGTCTCATCGCGCTGCTGAATGATGCTCCGTTGCGGCCCTTCCTGCTGCCGGCTCTGGCGGAACGCGACGATGTGGCGACCGCTGGTGCGGTGACGGCGATCTATGCCAGTCTTCCGGTCGACGAACGCGTCGTCGCGCTCAACGCGCTCGCCAGCCGCGTGTCCTACGCTCGTTCGCTGATCGCCGCGGTCGGTGCGGGCACTATCCCGGCGCGTGACCTGACGGCGTCGACGCTGCGCCAGCTCACCTTCTTGAAGGACGACACGATCACCGCGTTCGTCACCGCCCAGAAAGCCGGCCCCGACAGCGATCCACTCGCCGAAGTCGCGCGCCTGACCGGCGTGTTGACCAAGGACGTGCTCGCCACTGGCGATCGTGTACGTGGCAAGGCGCTGTTCGAGCGCACCTGCGCGCAGTGCCACGCGTTGTGGGGCGGCAAGGGCAACCTCGGCCCCGATCTCACCGGCCTCAATCGTCCGGATCTGGACTGGACGCTGAAGAACGTCATCGACCCCACCATCATCATGGGCGCAGAACAACAGATTCTGATCGCGCGCCTCGCCGATAGCCGCGTGGTCACCGGCATGAAACGCGAAGACGCGGAGACGCACCTGTCGCTGCAAAACGAAGCCGGTCTCTTTACCGTGCCCAAGAGCGAAATCACCGCGCTGGAGGAGAGCAAACGCTCGACCATGCCCGATGGCCTCTTTCGTCCGTTGTCCACCGCTGAACTCGCTGATTTCCTCGCTTATTTCCAGGGCACCGGCCCGCTGGCTCCCTGACGTCCTGAGGAAATACCTCGTCCTATCGGAGGATTGTATGCTGTTCGATCAGTCATCGGTCTCGACTTTCACCGCTGCTTCCGCTGAGCGAGAAGTGGACGCCGGCCGCAACTTGGAGCTGGCCTCGTCGCGTCGCGCCGTGGTGGCAACCCCAGCGCCGACAACCGCCAACGCGTTGATGCTCGGCGTCGACGTGCCACGCGCCGGTGTCGACGTGGTCCACGACCAGCAGTTCTGCATCGACCGGCCCAAGGGCTCGGGCGATTACTTGTTCCTGCACTTCCTGACACCGATCAACATTCGCTCAGTTTCTGGCGTTGCGGTTGCGCCGGCCGGTTCGTGCATGCTTTACGCCCCTGGGTTCCATCAGTGGTACCGGGGTAACGAATCCGGGCGCAATGCAGGTTTCCGCCACCATTGGTTCCACTTTGGTGGCGACCAGGCCGACGACCTGGTGGCGCGCTTCGGCATTCCGGTGAACACCGTGCTGCAACCCGGTTCGCTCGACTTCGTCCCGGCGCTCATCAGCGACATGTGCCGCGAACGCGCTCGCCGTGAAGAGTTCGCCGCCGAATCACGCGCCCTGCTGGTCACCGAACTGCTGCTCAACCTGGCCCGCCGTTGCCGCCAACCGCACGAGGAACGCCTAACCCCACATCAGGTCGAACTCCTCGAACGCTTCCGCGACCTGCGCCTGCGCGTCCACGAAGAACTCCACCGCCGCTGGACCGTCGGCGACATGGCAACGCAGGTGCACCTCAGCGAATCGCGTTTTGCCACGCTGTTCACCAGCTATTTCAACGTCAGCCCGACCGAGGACCTGATCCGCGCGCGCATCGACAAGGCGCGCTGGTTGCTGACCAATACCAGCCTGGCGGTGAAACAGGTCGCGGGCCAGAGCGGCTTCC
Organism: Planctomycetota bacterium; assembly: GCA_031426335.1. Lineage (GTDB taxonomy): Bacteria > Planctomycetota > UBA11346 > UBA11346 > UBA11346 > BOG-1363. Next base: position 275 of record JANPLC010000297.1, on the reverse strand, counting down.
CCAACCTGCATTACTTCAGCCGCTTGTTCCACCGCCGCGTCGGCTGTGCGCCGCGTGATTATTATCGCCGCTTCGTCGCGAACGCAGGCAGCGAAGTCGTACCGCTGAGATTCGACGCCCGCGCGGGTTGAGTAGTTTCTTGGGGCGTCGGGATGCGCTCGGATGCTTAGGAGTGGTTTCAAAACCATCCGCTCCTGCGCCCGGCCCTCGTCGGCTGCGGCTGCGTCAGACGAACCGTTTGGTGCTCAACATGGCCTACGGCCATGCCTCCGCGC
>JANPLC010000296.1:0-7809 GCA_031426335.1 Planctomycetota bacterium | reverse complement strand
GGGGGAGGAGATCGTCGCGTCCGATCCGGCGCGCTTCTTCATGCCGCAGCAGTTCAAGAACCCCGCCAATCCTGCCATCCATGAGGCCACCACCGGCCCGGAGATCTGGGACGACACCGCCGGCAACATCGACGTGTTCGTCGCGGGCGTGGGCACCGGCGGCACCATCACCGGCGTGTCGCGCTTCATCAAGAAGACCAAGGGCAAGGCGATCACCACCGTGGCGGTGGAACCGACCGCCAGTCCGCTGATCTCGCAGAAACGCGCCGGTCAGGAACTGAAACCGGCGGGCCACAAGATCCAGGGCATCGGCGCGAACTTCATTCCTGACAACCTCGACCTCTCGCTGGTGGACCGCGTTGAAACCGTCACCCACGAAGAAGCCGTCGAGATGGCCAAACGCTTGGCGAAAGAGGAAGGCATCCTGTGCGGCATCAGCTGCGGCGCCGCCGTGGTCGGTGCGCTGCGCATCGCGCGTTTGCCGGAGTTTGCCGGCAAGACCATCGTCACCGTGCTGCCGGATGCGGGCGAGCGGTATCTGTCGACGATCTTGTTCGAAGGCGTCTGAATCCGGAGACCCTAACCGCTGAGGGCGCCGAGAGGAACAGCGCCAGGGGCTGATTTTCTCGGGTTTACTCGGCGTGCTCGCCATCCTCGGCGGTTAAGCTCCACCTCTTCCAAACTCCAGCATGACCCACGTCCTCTACTTCCACGGCTTCGGCAGCGGTCCCAAAACCGCCAAAGGAACCGCCGTCGGTAAACGCCTCGCTGACGTCACGAGTTCCTACGCCATCCCCGACCTCGAAGCTGGCGACTTCTTCTCGCTGACCATGGACCGCATCTGCGAACGTGCGGCTGCCGCGGTCGCCGCATTGCCCGATGACGGCAAGCCGGTGTTGGTGATCGGATCGAGTCTGGGCGGCTACACCGCCGCGTTGCTCGCCGCCCAGGGTCGCATTCCCCGCGCTGATGCCCTCCTGCTGATCGCCCCGGCCTTCGGCTTCGGCGAACGTTGGGCCGAGCGGCTGGGCACTGCCGGCGTGGCGGAGTGGCGGCGCACCGGCCAGCGGCTGTTTTTCCACTACGCCAGCGAACGCGAGCAGCCCCTCGGCGTCGACTTCCTGGAGAGCGCCGAACGTTTGCCCGCCTTCCCGGTCGCCCCGGAGATCCCGGTGGTCATCATCCATGGCCGCCGCGACGACACCGTCGACTGGCAGCAGAGCCGGCGCTACGCCGATCAGGACGCCAATATCGAGTTCCACCTGGTCGACGGCGACCACCGCCTGACCGATCCCAGGCACGAGGACCTCATCGCCTGGTGCGCCCGCGACCTGATCAGCCGCATCGCCTGAGCCGATCTCAGGCACATCCCGTTGGTTGGGGGTGCACAGCGGGGTGCACACCCACGCAGCACCGTCGCCGTCCGGCGACGCGGGGCCCCCGACCAGTGAGCATCCCAGCCGCATTTCCCTGGGACAGGTCCAGGCTGACATTCCGGATCGGCCCTCCATAGTCGCCGGTCCTATGGATCTGCTCGACGGCATCGATGTCGCCTGCCCCGCTTGTGGGCGTCGTTCCCGCTACCCCGTGGTCCACGCTGGCAAGACCGTGAGTTGTCCGGCCTGCAAACACGAGCACCTGCTACCCGGCAAGGATCCGACCGGCGCCCAGAACGTGCTGCCGCCGGCGCCGCCATCGCCGCCGATCGCACCGCCTGCGCCTCCGGCAACGGCCAAGCCGACGACGGCGCCGCTCGCGTCCAAACCCAGCGATTCTGAAAAGATCCTGTTCGTCTGTTCGTCGTGTCAGTACCGCGCGCGTATTCCCGCGCAGTACGCCGGCATGGCCGTGCGTTGCCCGAGTTGCGACGTGGCGCAGATCGCCAACGCCGACGCCAGCGGCGGCACCACCGGCAACACCGTGCAGCTCAGCAAGCTGCCCACGCCAGGACACAAGACCACCATCCGTCCGGGCAACATCCTGTTCATCTGCTCGCAGTGCAATTTCGAGGCGCAGCTCGCCAAACATTACGTCGGCAAGGCCATCCGTTGTCCAGGCTGCCACGCGCCGCAAGTCGTCGCCGGTGATCCACCGCCGAAGGAACCCGCCGCGCTCGAACGCACCACACCGGCCAATCCGGATGCCGCGCCAGCCGGCGATCCACGCTTCATCTGCGTCGGCTGCGGTTACCGCGCGCGCATTCCCTCGCAGTACATGGGCCTCGCTGTCACCTGTCCCAAATGCGACACGGTACAGATCGCCACGCCCGAGGATCAAGAAGGTCCCTCGACCGGCGACACCGTCGCCATCAGCAAGATGAAGACCGCTGCGGACGGTGCCCAGCTGGCCAATCCGCAGGTCACCGCCGCGGCGGCCGAACCCGGCATCAAGATGCCGACGTCCAAGGCGCCACCCGCACCGGCAGTTCCTGCCCTGGCCAAGGGTGGAGCACCAACCGCCGCTGCCGGTGGTGGCGACAAAGTGCGCTTCACCTGCTCGTCGTGCGGGTTCAAGGCGCGCATCCCGTCGACCTACGCCGGCGAAAACATCCACTGCCCAGGGTGCAATTCCGTGCAGTTCGTCCTGCGCAGCGGCCAGATGTCGCCGAATGCCTCGGGCAACACCCAGATCCTGCAGGTGGTGCAGACCGCCGAGGCGGTGGGCTCACCTGACTCCATCGCTACCCCGACACACACGCCGAGCCGTGGCGTGCCGGTGATCAGCGATCCGGCGGCATCCGTGGCGAAACCGGTAGCGCCGGTGGCCAAACCTGCTGCACCTCCGGTGGCCAAACCCGCGCCGCCCAAGCCGCCGTCCTTCAGCTCGCCGACCCCCGCCGCCGTGCCGGTCGCCCAGCCGGCTGGCACCGCCAAGGCCGAAGCGACCATCGACGACCTACTGAATTTCGAGGACCCGCCGCCCGAAGAACCCAAGCCTGCGGGCAAGGTCGTCCGTCGCGGTAGCGATCGTCTCTCGGTGGTTGGGGCCAAGACCACCACGCCGCCCCCTGGGAAGATGACCACGCCCTTGCCTGCGAGCATGCCGGCGCGCATCCCGGCCAAAACCACCACGCCGCTGCCGGCGAGTCCCGTCGCGGTTGCTGCTGCGCTCGATGATGATCCGCCCTCGGATCCGCTGCCAGCGCCGGCCGCGGCTTCCTCCGCCAAATCAGCGCCCAAGGCGCCGCTCAAACCAGCAGTCAAAACTGATCGCACGGTTAACTCCAGCCCCCGTTCGGAAGCGAACAACGACATGTCCGCAGCGCCCGCCAAGCAGTCCAACGCCCTGGTGATCGTCGTCGCGATCTTTGGGCTCGCCATCCTCGGTGGTGGTGGATTCTTCGGCTGGAAGATGATGGAGAAGATGGACGACATGGGCAATCAGCTCACCACCGTCCGTGGCCAACTCGACAAGACCCAGGACGAACTGAAGCAGGCCAACGACAAACTGAGCAAAGCCCAGGACGACGCCAAACTGGCCAAAGAAGCCGCCGATCTTGCGGCGAAGAAACAGGCGGAGGAAGCCGCAGCGCGCAAGCTCTCGGAAGAGAAGGCCGCCGAACTCGAAGCCAAACTCAAGGCGGCGGAGGAAGCCGCGGCCATGGCCGCGGCTGAGGCCAAGGCCGCAGCCGACGCCAAAGCGGCAGCGGATGCGAAAGCCGCGGAGAAACCGGTCGAAGCGCCGAAGTAACGTTTCCCAGCGCCACCACGCCGAACAACGAAGAACCGCAGGCCGATGCCTGCGGTTCTTTGTTTGGTGCGCTGCGACGACGGCGTGCGGCTACTCCTGCGGTTCGCTGGTCAGCCGCTGCACATACCGGATAGTGCCGCCGAAGTTGCGCTCCTTGGTCTGGGAATGCGAATAGAAGCTGTGGTTGGGTAAGCGGACCTCGCTGGCAGTTGGAAGCGAGATCAACTCGGCGTCGAGCGCCTCAGCAATTCCTGGACGGTCGCCCGTTTCAGGCGCGTCGCGTGGTCCAGATACCGGCGGGGGATGCCACCATCGCTCACCGCGCGGTGGATGTTCTGCAGGTCGTCGCGGGTGAACTCCCGCGGACGCTGTTCAAGGTTGCCAGCCATGCTGTCGAGCAGGCGCTGGTCCATCGCTTCTTTGACCTCGCGACGATCAGCAGTGCAGGATTGGTAATTAATGAAGGTGGTCAGTGGTTTGATCGTGCTGTGGCCGGGCAGACCGCCGAGCGCGAGATACGGAGTCAACTCCTCGGCCCGGCACGTCATGCAAAGTCCGCAGCCCAACATTGCCTCGATGACGTTGGCGCCGATCGGCAACAAGGTCGGCGACTGGTTCTGCATCGCTTGGTAAAGCTCCAGCGAGGACCAGTTGGAGGGGGAACACGCGACCAGATGGAAAAGGGTCGTGAGCCAATCGTCGCTCCAGTCAGTTGCCGGATGCGTCGTCGCGCGTGCGGTGATGATTAGGTGGATGTTGTCGTAGAGCCGCTCCACCAGCGTGGAAAGGTTGTAGGACGTGCTGGAGTCATTGGGCAGACGGTCGAACACCGCGAAATCCAAGGCCTCCAACGAGCGGCGCAGCCGTTCGTTGCAGCGCGGCAACGACCACCAGGGCACCACCTCCGGACAGGTCAGCAGCACCCCACACAAGCCGCCGGCTTCGCTGATGGCGCGAAAAAACGCGTCATCCGCAGCGTGGCGACCGGCCTCGCTGGTCAGGTCGCAGCGCGCCAGTGCGTCAGCGAGGTGGGTGACCGGAACGGCTGTCACAAGACCTCCCAGGTCTCATCGAGCAGCCCTCGGGCACATTGATCCCACTTCACCCAAATACGCGTCCGGTCGAAGCTGCAGGATCCAGTCCCCAGTGGACGAGCGATGCCAATCACGCGCAGGATGCTGTGGACGGCATCGAGGAGATCGATCCCGCAGGTATCGATCAGCGGCTCAAGAGCCGCAGATTGTTGGCGCGGGACGTCATGCCCCGCAAAAATGTAGCGGCTGATTTTCCACCCGGTCCATGCGCTGGCATGCAAAGTCACCCGGCCCTCAGGGAATGGCGTTTCGATCAGGCGGAACAGGGTGTGATGTATGAGTTAGAGCGCCGATGGCAGATCCCCAAGCGGGAGATCTCGCTTAATGTAGTGAAACGCATCCGGTTGATGATGCGAACGGAACACCAAGCGCTGCGTGGCGACCTCAAGCGTCGCCGTTCCGAACAGATTATCGCTGTTCAGACTCAGACGGTGGTGCGGCATCACCCGGAACACCAACCGCTGGACCAACGCCACCAACGATACGGGTGCATCCTGGCGCATCCGCTCCGGCTCCGGCTCTGCCATCGCTGGCCACGCCGTGAAATCGAGTAGGAGACGGTCTCGCCAGCAGGTGACGTCCTCAACGTCCTTGTCGCCGGCGCGGATGTCGTAGTCGATCAGGGCATGGGTGACGCCCTGTGCCAGCAGCTCCCGACACACCACGCGCATCAAGGGTATGGAATGCGGACGGATGAACTGCCGCGCGCCAGCCATCAAATCGATGAGGCCAAATCCCAGGTCATCGCCCGGAGGAAGTCGTGGAGTTGCAGCGACGGCCATGTGACGCGCAATGGTGATTGGCACGGATCTCAGAGCAATTGGGCGGATGAAAGGCGTCACGGTGCAGATTTGACTCTCAGCAGTCACCAGGACCATGCCGCCGTGCTGCGCCTGCCAACGATTGTTCTGTGCGTGCTGCTGCTGGCTGGCTGCGGTGGTGCCCGCACCGCCGGGCCGGTGCAGGTCGAAGGTCGCCTGAGTGCGGCACAGGGCGAGCGCCGGGCGCTGACGCCAGCGGAACTCGCTGGCAGAGTTGCGGAGATGGAGAACCAACGCCTCGTGGTCGACGGGAAATGATGCGGCTGGTGACAGTACGTCATCTGTGGGGCGTCGATGAGGACTGGGCGACATTTCTGCCCACGGCCAAGGCCGCCGGTTACAGCGCGATCGAGGTCAACATCCTGGAGATGACTCCGGCGCGGCGTCAGGAGTTGAGCGCGCGACTGGCAGATCTTGGCCTGGGATTGGTAGCGCAGATCTTCACCAACGGTTTTGTTCCCGGTGGCGATGTGGCCACGCATGTGGAGTCGTTCCGTAGGCAGTGCGATCTGGCCGTCGCCATGCGGCCACGCTTGATCAACTGCCACAGTGGACGTGACGCGTTCTCACGCGACGAGGCCTTCGACTTCTTCCGCCGTGTGGTCGCGCACGAAGCGGAGCTGCGAATCCCGGTCGCGCATGAACTCCATCGCGGGCGTATCTTCCATGCACCGTGGACCACGGTGCCGGTGCTGGAGGCGTTTCCTGCGCTGAGCGTCACTGCCGACTTCAGTCATTGGGTGAACGTCTGCGAGCGGTTGCTCGACGATCAACTGCTGGCCATTCGGTTGGTCGCGGATCGTTGTTTGCACGTGCATGCCCGTGTCGGTCACGCGCAGGGACCGCAGGTCAACGATCCACGTGCGCCGGAATGGGCGACCGAACTGGCGGCGCACGAGCGCTGGTGGGATCTCTGCTGGGCGGCGCAGGAACGGCGTGGTCTGACGGAATCGACGCTCACGCCGGAATTCGGCCCACCACCGTATCAGCCGACGGCTCCCTACAGCCGTCAGCCGTTGGCTGAACTGGGGGATATCTGTGATTGGATGGCCCAACGACAGGCGGCGCGGTTTCGTCAGCAGTCACGCTGACGAGTCAGGACAACGTTGCGTTATCGGCGATGGACTCGAATAATTCAGACCGTCCGAGCCAGTAACATGCCAGCGGTGCGGGGATTTTGAGTACGTCGAAGCTGTGTCCTTCTCGTTCAAGGTGCAAGACGCTGAAGTCGTCCATACTACGGGTGATCACATAGGCGCGCGGAATTCTTTTGTCGATGCAGAGGTCAATCAGACCAGGCAGGTCTCGGGGGCCGGTGTGGTGGCTACGGTATTTCACTTCGAAGGGAATCAGGCGATTGTTGACTTCGGCCACCATGTCGACCTCACGGCCTTGTTTGCCTCGCCAATAGGAAAAGCGCAGATTTGCCCGGTAGTAGCGGGTCACGACGTGTTTGAAGAACGCGGTTTCCACCGCATGCCCAAGAGCGGTGTCGTCTTCCATGAGCATGGTGCCTCGCGCCAACACGCTGGCGGCGATAGCGGCATCAGCGAGGTAGATCTTGTGCCGTCCGCGTAAGACTTCCTTGCCGTATCCCAGTGGCGGGAGCTTGTGGATCAAGTGGGTCGCACTGAGCAACTCAATGAAGTTCAGTGCGGTTTGTTTGTTCACCGCCAAATTCTTGCACAGTTCGGGAATATCGAGGATGCCTCCATCGTGTAGGCAGAGGTAGAGGAAGGTGTGTTCCATCTCGACTACCCGGCGCACGCCGAACAGCGCGGTCATGTCGCGTTTGAGGACCTTATCGACGATGTCCTCGCGCAGCAATTTTTGCGCCCAGGTGATGGTCGGGGCCAAGGCGCACTGCGGGAAACCGCCGCGTTGCAGGTATTCGTGGAACTTACCGGCAAGTGGCTCGGCGATGGCAGAAGCCTTGGTGAAGTCGGCGGTGGTCCAGGTGAACAACTGCTGGAGCGAGCGGACGTCAGGTAGTTCTGGTTCGGATTCCTTTTTGATGCGCAGGTATTCATAGAACGACAAGGTGGCGAGACGGATGGTGTGCCAGCGTCCGACGCCGCTTTCCTGGCCTTCGGTGACCAGCGGGGTTGCCGAGCCAGTCACGGCGATACGTCGATCCTTGTGGAAATCGACTTGGTGCTTCAGCCACGTCTGCCAGTCGCGCATGAACTGGATCTCGTCGATGA
>JANPLC010000295.1:0-3068 GCA_031426335.1 Planctomycetota bacterium | reverse complement strand
AAAGAACTTTATCTCTCGGTGAGCGACGAAGGTGACATCAGTTGCGACTGGGCGAATTGGCTCGAGCCAAAGCTGGTGCTGGCCGACGGCTCGACCAAGGACCTGACGTCGCTGACGTGGAAGTCCGCGGCCACCGGTTATGGCGAGGCACGCGTCAACAAAAACAACGACAACGGGCCGCTGAAAGTGGACGGCAAGACCTACGAACTGGGCATCGGCACGCATGCCGCGTCGATGATTGCCTATGACCTGCCAGCCGGCGTGGTGCGCTTCACTGCCAAAGTCGCAATCGACGACGGTGGCATGGAACGTGGTGGCACGCCGAGCGGCGCCTCGATGCGCTTCCGCGTCTACACCCAGGCCCCGGCAAAGAATGCGCTCGACAGCGGCATCACCGTGGTCCCGCCAGAGATCTTCACCGCGCCGGATGAACTCGAAGTGACGCTGTGGGCGACCTCGCCGTTGCTGCACAACCCGACCAACATCGACTTCGATGCGCAGGGCCGGATGTACGTCGCCGAAGGCGTGAACTACCGCGGCAAGGGCGGCCGCCAGAAAGACGGCGATCGCATCGTCGTGCTGGAGGACACCGATGGCGACGGCGTCGCCGACAAGACCTCGGTGTTCGTCCAGGAACCGCACTTGGCCGCTCCGCTCGGCGTTGCCGTGCTCGACGACAAGATCGTGGTCTCGCAACCGCCGGATCTGTTGGTCTACACCGATGTGGACCGCAATGGCCTGTTCGATGCCGCGGTCGATAAACGCGACGTGTTGCTGACCGGGTTCTCTGGTCGTCAGCACGATCACAGCCTGCACAGCGTGACCGCCGGTCCGGACGGCCAGTGGTACTTCAATTTCGGCAACTGCGGCGCGAAGTTCACCGACAAGTCGGGCAAGACCTTCCGCATGGGCAGCGACTACATGACGCAGGAAGTCGCCGGGCAGAAGAGCGACGACGGCAAGGTGTGGATCGGCGGCGCCACCGTGCGCATGAACCCGGACGGCACCAACGTCGTCGTCCTCGGCCACAACTACCGCAACAGCTACGAACAGACAATCAATTCGCTCGGCGATCTCTACCAGAGCGACAACGATGATCCGCCTGCCTGCCGCGTGGGACCGATCATGGAAGGTGGCAATGCCGGCTTCTCCTCGGTCGATGGCAAACGTTCGTGGGGTGCTGATCGCCGTCCGGGTCAGGACACGCCGACCGCGCACTGGCGTCAGGAGGATCCTGGGACCATGCCCCCGGGTGACGTCTACGGCGGCGGCTCGCCGACCGGCGTGGCGTTCTATGAGAACGGCGCGCTCCCAGAAAAATGGCGTGGCCTGCTGCTCGCCTGCGAAGCGGGCAAGAACGTGGTGTTCGGCTACCTGCCGACGCCCGACGGCGCCGGCTTCAAACTCGATCGCATGGATTTCCTGACCTCGAACAAAGAGAAGGAATGGGCGGGTTCGGACTTCCTCGGCGGCAAAGCCACTGGCGAACTCAAGACCATGTTCCGTCCCAGCGACGTGTGTGTCGGTCCTGACGGCGCGATCTATGTTGCTGACTGGTTCGATCCGGGCGTCGGTGGTCACGGCACACGTGACGACGGCATCAGCGGCGCGATCTACCGCATCGCACCCAAGGGCTTCAAGTCAGTGGTGCCGAAGTTCGATCTAAACACGATTGATGGTCAGATCACTGCGCTGAAGAATCCGTCGCCGAATGTGCGCAACCTCGGCTTCACCCGCCTGAAGGCGCAAGGTGCCGCTGCGGTGCCCGCGGTCGCTGCGCTGCTGAAGGATGCGAATCCGTACCTCGCCGCGCGCGCCGCGTGGTTGCTCGCGCAGATGGGCGATGCCGGCATCGCTGCGGTCACGCCGTGGCTGAAGTCGACTGATGCGGGCCAACGCCTGGTCGCCTACCGCGCGCTGCGTCGCGCCAACCACAACGTGTTGACGATGGCAGCGGCGATGGCGAGCGATGCCTCGCCCGCCGTGCGTCGTGAAGTCGCGCTCACCCTGCGCGATGTGCCCGCCGACCAGAGCCTCGCCACGCTGGTTACGATCGGCAAACAGTACGACGGCAAGGACCGCGCATACCTCGAAGCCTTCGGCCTCGGCTGCACTGGCAAGGAATCTGCGGTCTACGCCGCACTGGCCAAGAGCATGGGCGGCGCTGCCGAAAGCTGGAGCGACGCCTTCGCCGGCATCGCTTGGCGTCTGCACCCCGCGGAAGCAGTGGCCGACCTCAAGGCGCGCGCGTTGTCGAGCACGCTGAGCAAGGACCAGCGCAAGCTGATGCTCACCGCGCTGGCCTTCGTGCCCAGTCGCGAAGCTGCCGGCGCGGTGCTCGAACTCGCGTACGCCAAAGACTTCCCGCTGCAGGACATCGCCAAGTGGTGGCTGATGAATCGTAAAAACAACGATTGGAAGGCCTACGACATCGACGGCAGCCTCAAGGCGCTCGGCCTCTACGACCCGGAGAAGGTCAAGCTGGTCGCGGTCGAGATGCCGGCGGAACTGAAGGACGCGCCCGCGCTGCCGCCAGCGGCCGAGATCGCCAAACTCACCGGCGACGCCGCCCGTGGCCAGGCGAGCGCGGCGATCTGTTCGACTTGCCACCGCATCGGCAAGACCGGCATCGACTACGGCCCGGACCTCACGTCGTTCGGCAAACAGCAGACCACCGAGACCATCATCCAGGCCATCATCGAACCTTCGGCGACGATCTCGCACGGCTTCGAGGGCAGCGTGGTCAAGACCACCGACGGCCTGACCATCACCGGCCTGGTGCTGTCGAACAGCGATCCGCTGATCATCAAGTGCATGGGCGGCCAGGTGCAGACCGTGCCCAAGAGCCGCATCGCCTCGGTGACCAAGATGACGCGCTCGCTGATGTTCCAGCCGCAGATGATGGGCCTGACGCCGCAGAGCGTCGCGGACATCGTGGCGTATCTGAAGGGGCTGTAAGCCGAGGAGCGGACCCCCCTGGGAGCGGCGAGCCACAACTCGCCGAGCAAAGTTGGGTTGCTGCAATCGGCGACTGGCGGAATCAATATGGCTCGGCGAGCTGGAGCTCG
>JANPLC010000294.1:0-7516 GCA_031426335.1 Planctomycetota bacterium | reverse complement strand
GTCCTTGCCCTCCGAGATCGGTAGAACCAGGGCGAAGGTGTCGTCGGTGATACGATCGGTGATCATGGAGACCGGCCTGCTGCTGGGCGCGCTGGCCAACATGGGTCTCGCGCTGCATCTCTGCCGTCTGCTGCCGGATCCGAACACGCGTCTGATCAACGATCGTATCACCGACGACACCTTCGCCCTGGTTCTACCGATCTCGGAGGGCAAGGACGCCAACGGCTTGTCGACGTGGTTGCGTGAGCAGGGGGCCGAGGAGGTCCAGGTGCTTGGCGTGGTCGATAGTGCTCTGGCTGAGGAACCTGCTCATGCGTAAGCCGAAACTTTTCAGTGCGGTACTCGCAGCGTTCGCCTTGGCTGGCTGCGGTGAGAGCGAGAAGTCGTCGCGCGGCATCGACTTCATGCCTGAGATGTACAACCATCCCGGTTACAAGTCGCAGACCGTGCGTGAAGTCACCGACGGCAAGACCGTCCGTCATGTGCCGATGATGCAGCCAATGATCGACGGAACGGTGTCGCGCGATGGCGCGGCCTATGACGTCGCGCAGCTGGATGCGGCTGGCGCCAAGGCGCTGGTCAATCCGCTGGCGCCGACCGCGGCAGTACTCAAGCGTGGCCAGCAGCGCTACAACAACACCTGCGCCATGTGCCATGGCCGCGACGGTGATGCGGCGAACGGTTATGTGGTCGCCACCACCAAGTTCCCCAACCGCTTCGCCAGCGTGCAGTCGGTCAACACCGCCAACGTGGCGCTGATGAGCGACGGCGAGGTTTACCACCTCATCAGCCGTGGTCGCAACCGCATGGCCGATCTGTCGGCGCAGTTGCTGCCAAGCGATCGCTGGGCAGTGGTGCTCTACACTAAGGCTCTGGCGCGGGCGACGCAGGCGATCGGTGATGCCGAGGTGCAACTCGCTAAGCTGGAGAAGGAAACCCAGCAGGCGATCAAGGACAACAACCCCTACGACAAGGCGGCGTTGGAAGCGGCGCGCGCCCTGGTGGCGCAGCGCAAGAGCGACCTGCAGCTCATCCAGCAGGGGGGCGAGGGCGACGAGTTCATTCCGCCGAAGCAACCGGTGCCCGAGTACGTGAAGCCATCCTGGAAGGCGGAGCACTAAGTTCATGGACAGCCAGATTCCGATTTCGAGTGCTCCCCTTGCCGGCACGCGCCTGCGCGCCGCGTGTCTTGCTTTGGTGGTGATTGGTATCGCCGCTTTCGGCGTGACGTTGAGCATGGACGCCCAGCACGCTTGGGCGGCCCTGCTCCAAGGCATGATGGTCCCGACCTTCATCGCCATCGGCGGGATGTTCTTCATCGCCGCGCACAGCGCCGCAGGTTCCACCTGGACCACGCCGTTGCGGCGGGTGATGGAAGGCCTCACCGCCGGCATTCCGCTGACGCTGATCGCCTTCATTGCCATCGCCGCGGCCGGTGGTTCCTACCTCTATGAATGGGTACATTTGGCGGGTGACAAACACGCCCACCACGGCCTGTTCCATGCGCACAACACCAACGGTTTGAACAAGTCGCAGTGGATGACGCCCGGTCGCTGGATCGCCACCACGGTCGCGATCATCAGTATCTGGTGGTTGTTCCGCACGTTGTTCGTCAAGCTGAGCTTGGCGCAGGATTCCGGTGCCGACATCAAGGCCCGCCACGTGCGCCTGTCGATCGCATGGCTGATGGTTATGGCCTTCACCTTCACGATGTTCTGCTGGGATATGATCCTGGCCCTGCACGTGAACTTCGTCTCGGCGATGTGGGGCGTCTACTGCTTCACCAGCGCCGTGCAGACCTTCGTCGCGGTGCTGATCCTGGTGGTGTTGTGGCTGCGTCAGGGCCCGATGGCCGGTGCGGTACGCAGCCACACGCTGCACGACCTCGGCACGTGGACGCTGGTGTGGGGCGCGTTCTGCGCCTACATCGCCTTCGCCCAGTACTTAGTGGTCTACTACGCCAATCTGGATGAAGAGACCTTCTTCTTCCTCATGCGCATGCAGCACGGCTACGGCAGTGCCTACTTCATCGAGTTCGTCCTGCGCTTCCTGGTGCCCTTCACCGTCTTGATGAGCCAGAGCATGCGCGCCCGTCCAGCTGCGCTCATCGGCGTGTCGATCCTGGTGCTGCTCGGCAACTGGATGGACTGGTCGTGGCTCATCATGCCGGCGTTCTCGCAGAACGCTTACCGCGGTTTCTATGATCTGCCGACGCTGCTGATCGGTGCCGGTTTCGCCGGTGCCATGTTGCTGCTGGCCCTCGCCTTCTGGCGCAAACATGGGGTTCTGCCCAAGGGTGATTCCCGTCTGCAGTCCACCATCAACGCGGAGCACCTGCACTGATGTCTGCCGCCCACGACGATTCGCACGCGCACGTTCCTGAGCAACCGGAGGTTTCCCATCCGCTGCTGTGGTCCGCTTTGATCCTGGCGATCATGGCGTTTCTCTCCTGGTTGTTCTTCAATTACCTGTTCCACGGCATGCACGTGGCCCGGCATCATGAGAAGATCTCCGTGCACCAAGCGGGAGAACCTGAGCCGAATCACGCTCAGCTGAGCAAGAACAACTCGCAAGATGTGATCGATGCCGGCCAGGCGATCTACAATGCCAAGTGTGCCTCGTGTCATGGCGCGCAGGGCAACTCCAACCCCAGCAACCTCAAACCGGTGCCGCGCAATTTCCACACCGAGACGTGGAAGAACCCCAACGGTGGCAGCCCGTACGCCTTGTACCTCGTGCTGACCAAGGGCCTGGGCACCATGCCCGCCTTCCCTGGTTTGACGCCCGAGCAGCGTTACGCGGTCAACCACTACATCACCGAGACCTGGACCAAAAAACTCAACCAGAGCTGCTACGTCGCGGATAATCCAGAGGACCTGAAAAAGCAGATCCCGCCCCCAGGAGCGGCCGGTGCCGAGGGTGCCGAGCGTCATCCCGAACGTGTGGAAGCGAAGGCACCTGTGCGTCCGCTGCTCGCCGGATTGGCTCAGAATGAAAACATAGCCGTGAACAGCCTGCGGACCTGGGCGACCATCGCCCGCAGCAGTGCCAAGCCGGATTCGGCGTTCATGGCCGAACGTTTTGTTGCGCTGGTCACTGCAGAGCCGGCGCTGGGTCAATTGATCCATGCGACGGTCAAGGCCGGTGATCGCGACCGTTTCGCTGCCCTGCTCGCCGGTTCTGATGGCAGCGGTGCTGTGCGTCCAGATTTCAGCCTGGCTTCTGCCGACCAGTTGGGCGGCCTCTTCGAGTTGCTCAAGGGAGTGAAGTGATGCTCCGCCTGTTGTCCCTTGTCTGTCTGATGGTCTTGGCCATCTGGAAGGTTCCGGCGCTGGGTGCTGCCGATCCGGTCAAGCCGGTGGTTGCCCCGGTGTCGGTGGTCGATCCTGTCGACCGTGATGTCGAACTCTTCAATCCGAACGTCTACAGCCTCGACGAAACCGGCCACGGTCCCAAATACGTCACCCGCAGTCCCTTCACCGACCCGGCCAGCGACATCGCGCGTCAGGTCACCTCGGTCACGTGGTTCAGTTCGTTGGTCTTCATGCCATTCTTGGTGCTGCCGCTGCTTCTGCTGCTCTACGTGATATTCAAGTTCCGTGATCAGGGTGACGGCCGCAAACCAGCGACCTTCACCGGCAACCACACGCTAGAGATCGTCTGGACGGTAATCCCGTGTGTGGCGTTGGTGGTGGTCAGCATCCCAACCTGGTTCGTGCTTGATCACATGGAGGCGCCGCCGGTCAAACAGAAGGACCGCATGGCGGTGCGCGTGGTCGGCAAGCAGTTCGCCTGGGACTATCAGTACCTCGGCATGTACAAGGACCCCAAGGCGGAGCAGAAACAGGCAATCGCCGTCGGCCAGTTCCTGGGTATCCAGGAACCGCTGGTGTTGGCCAAGGGCCGCACGGTCGAACTGCACATGACCAGCGATGACGTCAACCACGCGTGGTGGATCCCGCCGTTCGGCGTGAAGAAGGACTGCATCAAGGGTCGCGACACCTACGCGTGGTTCACGCCCGACACGATCGGATTCTTCAAGGGCCAATGCGCCGAACTGTGCGGCGATGGCCATGGGATCATGATCATCACCGCCGCCGTGGTGGAAAAGCCGGATTTCGAGCGCTGGGTTGCGCTCCAGCGGGTGAAGGACGATACGCTCAAGGTCTGGACCGCGATCCAGCCGCCACCGGGCACGGCGATCGATGAGAAGGCCCTGCGCGATGCCGTCGCTGGTTTCCTCGCCAAGGGCCGTTCGCCCGAGCGCCAGTCCGCTCTGCGTTATTGGATCGCGTGCAACTATTCGACCCTGCAACGCGTGCCGCCGCCCAAGGGCATCACCATCGCCGAGATCTTCGGCGCCGCCAAGGGCGGTGGTGCCGCAGAGATCGCCGCCGCCATCAGCACGCGTCGCGCCAAGGTCGATGTGTTGCTGAAGGAACTGGCTGCCGTTGCCGGTACCAGCGCCGATGCTGGCACCGATGCCGCTCGTGATTCTCTCACCTCCGTTGTCGCAGGAGCACAGCCATGACCGCTGCCGCCGTCATGCCGCCGATCCCCATCAAGCGCTACACCGGCCTGATGGACTGGTTGACCACCGTCGACCACAAGAAGATCGGCCTGATGTACTTCTGGTTCACCGTGACGATGGGTATCGTCGGTGGGTTCTTCGCCGGCGCGATCCGCGTGCAACTGGCAACCCCGGGCGCCGTGATTGAGTCGATCCAGGCCGCTCACCTCGCTGGTGTCGAACTGCCCTTCAATCTCTTCAGTGAGAACAAGGACCTGTTCAACCAGATGGTGACGATGCACGCATCGGTGATGATCTTCTTCACCATCATCCCTGGGTTCATCGCCTTCGCCAATTACATCGTGCCGCTGATGGTCGGAGCGCGCGACATGGCCTTCCCCAAGATGAACGCGTTCGGCTTCTGGCTGCTGATTCCGGCAGCGCTGTTGATGATGTCGAGCTTCTTCGTCCAGGGCGGTGCGGCGTCTTCAGGCTGGACCGCCTACCCGCCGCTGTCGCTTGCCGGTGCCGGGCACAATCCTGGCCAGGACATGTGGATCATGGGCGTGCACCTTGCTGGTGTCAGCTCAATCCTCGCCGCGATCAACTTCATCGTCACCATCGCCAGCCTCAAGGCGCCAGAGATGAAGTGGCGTGATCTGCCGCTGTTCGTCTGGGCGACGTTCTTCGTCTCGATAATCCAGCTGACCGCCACTCCGGTGCTGGCCGCGGCGGTGACCATGATCCTGCTCGATCGCAACTTCGGCACCACCTTCACCATCGCCTCTGATGGTGGCGATCCGGTGCTTTACCAACACATCTTCTGGTTCTACAGCCACCCGGCGGTGTACATCATGATCCTGCCGGGATTCGGCGCGATCAGCCACATCTTTGCTGCCTTCTCGCGCAAGCGGGTGTTCGGTTACGCCAGCATGGTGTTCGCCGTCGGCAGCATCACTCTGCTTGGCTTCGTGGTGTGGGCGCACCACATGTTCTCGGTCGGCATGTCTCCTGGACTGGCCTACTACTTCCAGGTCGCCTCGCTGCTGATCGGCGTGCCGACCGGTATCAAAGTCTTCAACTGGTTGGCGACCATGTGGGGTGGCTCCATCCGCTTCACTGCCGCAATGATGTTCGCCTGCGGCTTCATCTGCCTGTTCGTGCTCGGTGGCTTCGGCGGTCTGATTCTCGCGCTGGTGGCGGTCGACTTCACCCTGACCGATACCTACTTCGTGGTCGGTCACTTCCACATGGTGCTGGTCGGTGGCTCGGTGATGTTGCTGTTCGCAATGACCTATTACTGGTGGCCGAAGATGACGGGTCACATGCTTAGCGAGAAACTCGGCAAGTGGGTGTTCTGGCTGATGTTCATCGGGGTGTTCGTGACCTTCTTCGCCATGCACCTGAGCGGTGCCAACGGCATGGCCCGACGCGTACCGGTGTACTACTCGGACTTCACGTTCTCGAACTACCTGACCACCTTCGGCTACTTCCTGACCATCGTCTCCTCCCTGCTGTTCTACCTCGACCTCTTCCTCAGCTACCGTCGCCCCAAAGTCACGGTGGACGATCCGTGGAAGATCAACGACATCCAGCAGAGCTTCGAGTGGGCGACCAGCTGTCCGCCGCCAGCCTACAACTTTGTCACCGTGCCGCCGATCCCCGTGCTCAACCAGATGAGCGACGGCCATGGTGCTGACGGGAAGCCCGACGAAGGCAAGCCGCTGGATTCCAAGTCGACCCATTGACCTCGTCCCGGTCCGTCCAGGTGCTGGCGGGCCTTCGCTCAAGGAAGCCCGGTCGTGATCACCTCCGCCGCCATCAAGGCTGACTCCCAGGGTCGCACCGGTCATGTACCGGTGTCGGCCTCGGTGGCGTCGTGGCTGGGCGTGTTGTTCGTGATGTTGTTCGCGCTCAACACCATTGGTGGTTGGGTGCGGTTGTCCGGCGCAGGTGTGGCCATTCCGCAGTGGCCGATCATCAATGGCAGCCTGTTGCCACCGCTCAGCGATCAGGGTTGGGAACAGGTCAAGGCGAGTTACGACGCCGACCAGGATCGTCTCGCGGCACGCGTGCGCATTGGCGAACTGACTGCGGTCAATCTGGGACACAGCCCGCGCGATCTCGCCGAGTTCAAGCTGATGTTCCTGACCGAATGGAGCCATCGCCTGTTTGCGGCGCTGGTGGGCGTGATGGCGGCTGGTTGCCTGACCATCATCTATCGCCGCGCGGCGATGCGCCGGCTGGTCGGCTGGCCGATGACCCTTGCCTGTCTGTTGATCATCTCACAGGCGGTGCTTGGTGGGATGCTGGTGCGCAGTGGCACCAACACCAATTGGCTGTTTCTGCACCAAGCCAACGCCAGCCTGATCATGGCCTGCGTGCTGGTGGCGATCCTGCGCATTTTGGCAGATGGCCGTGCCCTGCCCGCCGCCCAGGTGGTGGCCGAGCGCCGACCACTCGCGTGGCTGGTGCCGGTGATGACCGTCGTGGTCTGGGCTCAGTTGGTGATCGGTTCCCTGGTCGCCGGCAGCCGCAATGGCGAGCCGTTCGGTGACTGGTCGCTCCTGAGCGTCGCCAATCTGTGGGAGGGACCGCGCTCGTGGTGGTGGAACTTGCAGGCCAACACCGAACTGCACCAGTGGGCGCATCGCTGGATGGCGTGGACCATCGTGGCGTTGGCGATGGCGTTGTGTGTCGTCGCGTGGCGCCAGCGTCACCAGCTGTCGCCACGTCTACGCCTAGGACTTCATGCGGTCGGTGCCTTTCTGTTGGCGCAGATGATGCTCGGCATCGGCAACGTATGGACGGGCATCACGCCCTATGGTTCGCTCGGCCATCAGGGCATGGGCATGTGCCTGTTTCTCGCCTTGGTGCTGGTGTGGTTCGATGTGCGGCGTGAGGCTGGCGTGGCGCAGGACGCCGCGGCAAATGGTCAGGTGCCCGCATGACCAACGTCCCTCGATTGCCTTCCCGCATCTGGCAGGTGGTCAGCGATCTGCTGAT
>JANPLC010000293.1:0-38128 GCA_031426335.1 Planctomycetota bacterium | reverse complement strand
CGCTGGCGCGGTGCGCGTCGACGGGCTGACCTCAGACAACCGCCAAGAACTCAGCGTGCTCAGGACCGACGTGATGAGCGACATCGACTTCGCCTTCCTGCCCTTCGTCGCCGACGGCTGCCCAGTGCAGGTCATCCGCCTGGACGGCGGCTGGAGTGACCTGGGCATCGCTGATCCGGGCCTGATGGTCACCGGGTGATCCAGGCCGACCACACGGGTTGGCAATTGAGGACGAACTAAGAGGCGAGTGGATGTGGTTCGCCGCCGGCATCCACCCACCGCAAATCCTCGATCAGTACAAGTAGGTTTGGCGACCCCGGCGTGACTCGAACACGCGACCTGCAGTTTAGGAATCCATCTGGGGGTTGTCTGGCTTGGTCGGGTGGTGTCGGTGGGGGTCTATGCTCGCCGCTTTTTGCTGGTTTTTCCGCGTGGTGTCATCTTCGAGGTCTGGGTGGGTCGGCGCTTCTGCCCCCGGTTTTGGCCCCTCAGTTTCGAACTGCCCCCAGATTTGCCCCCACGGCTGCGATATGCCCCCAACTGGTCTAGGGCGGCGGTGGCGCGTTCTTCGTTGCTGGTCTTGTACCTGGCATAAACGCTCAGCGATTTGTGGCCGGTGAAGATGGTCTTGGTGCGGTCGTCGACGCCGGCGGCGTCCAGTGAGCTGATGGCGTAGTCCTTGAGCGCGCTGATGCAGCGACGGTCGAGCGGGATCTGTGGCAGGTGGTAGGTGATGTGGATCCAGTACCAGTCCGCCAACTGGCGCGCGGCGCCGGTGTGCTCGCTCAACTGCCAACGACCGCCCTGGGGATTCTGGAACAGCGGCTCGGACGCTGGGCGATTCGCCACCAAGCGATCGAGGCGCTTGGCATGATCCGCGAACGGCCCGGTGATCGGATGGCGCGGACGCGTGCCGCTCTTGGTGATCTGCAGTGTCAGCATCCTGGTCGCCGGATCCCAGTCGCCGACATTCAGCCGGCACAGGTCGGACGGCCGGCAACCGAACAGCGTCAAGTGCTCGACGGCGGCGCCGTAGCGTTCACCCAGGGCAAACGCCCGCGCGATGATGGCGGCGGTGTGCTCGTCACTCAGCAACGCCGGCGCAGGCCGTGGCGGCGCCTGCGGGATGGGCATGTCGAGCACGTCAGGATCGATCGGCTGCTTCAGCACGTTGCGCGCGTAGCGCAGCACCGCCTTGAACATCGCCAGCGGTCGCGCGGTGCCCTTCGGCTTGCTCGCGCGCCACGCGTCCAGCGCATCCGCCGTCACGTGCGCGGTGGTCGTCCAGCCCTGCGCCTCGCTGATGGCCTTGGTGAAGCGCTCGACGCCGTTGGCATAGTAGGGGTTGTTGACCTTGCCGCTGGTCATCTTCGCCGACTTCCAGCGCTCGATCACGTGGCCCAGCGGCAGCAGCGAGGCGCCACGCCGCGGACGCAGGGCGGTCAACTTCGCCAGGCGCAGGTTGACGGCGGCCAGTTCCTGCTCAGCCGATCCCACGTCGCCGAACGTCGCGCTCGCGCGCTTCACCCACTTGCCGTCGATGAACTCACGCCAGCGGACTTTCCACGGGCCGGTGCGTTTCTTGCCTTCGATCCAGGCTTTCATGGTGGTGGGGCCAGATCCACGACATCGTGCGTCGCCAAAGTTTCCTTCGCCTCGTCGCGCTCACTCGTGGCCTTTGAGGTGCGCTGCTCGAAGCTGTCATTCTGGCTCTTGTACCGCTTGAACTCTGCGGTCGCGGTGCTGAGAGCTGACGTGGCGTTGTTGTAGGCCCTGGACCACTCGTACTGTCCGCTGCTGTTTGTCGGCGCTGGTCGTCTTCGTTCCATCTCCGCGACCAGCGATCGAGCAGCCGAGAGATTCCTGTCTGCCTGTTCGAATGCGGCCCTTGCCTTTGCGCCGTCACGGCTCAGTAGATCCAGGCCGCGCTCGCGTGATTCGATCAGGCGCTGGAGTTCATTCGCCCTTGCCGGGGTGATGGTTGGACGTGGCTCGCTGGCTGTCGCCTGTGGTCTTTGGGGTTTTGCGGGTGCTGGTGCCGGTTGACGCACAACGATGGTTTCGCGTTGAACCACCCGACGATCAACAACCTCTGGCGGCGGTGGGTCAAACTTCCCCATGTAGTAGGCGATCCCCACAGCCGTCAGCGGCGAGACGATAAGCAGCACCAGGACGATCACCGGCCAAACGGGGCGCGGCTCGGTGTCGGAACCGTAGTCCCTGACCTTCTTTGGAGCCTCGGGAATGCCGAAGTGTTTCTCTCGCCAATCGTTCACACGTGTCCCCTTTGTGGAAAACGTACGGCTAAAGGTCAGTGTTGACCCGTGCGGAATCATCCAACAATAGCGGGCGCTGGAGGCGTAGAAATGCGAAATCGGCTGGGTTTTCAGAGTGTGATTGCCGGGGACCACGTTCCTCTCCCGGCCCAACGGATCGGACGGTCCGCGCCTCTCGTTGCTGGGATGACGAACTAGTCCGGCTCATTTCGGAGAACGCCGCGCTTTTCGCGGCGATTTCTGCGGCACGTAGGGCTCGCCGACTTCGGCGGCATACAGCCTCTTGAGCGCCGCGTTCTCGACCGCCAGGCGGATGGCTTCGTGTGCGGGATGGCCCGGCTCGAACATCCGCAGGACGCGCGGCGGACAACAAGCCAGCGCCCCGAGATCCATGAAATATTCCCGGTCTTTACCGCTCAAATCGAAGACCTCTGCCCACTTTTCTAGGCGATCGAGCGGAGGGGGTCGGTAGCCGGTGTGAATGTGGGACAGCATGCTGTGACTGACGCCAAGGCGTGGCGCAATGGCACGGACGCTCACGCCTTTATGGGCAATCAGCTCATAAAGAACTTCCCCGAATTGCTGAATGCCCTTTTCCCAAGCCATCGTCTTGCAGCCTAACAAGTTCCGGCACGGTTGGGAACCCGGGCTTGACGTGGTTATCGTTACGATATACATGAACACAGCCAGCCACGTGCTGGTCTCTTTTGCGCCTTGGTGGTTATCAATTCGATACACAGCGAGACAGGACCATGCGAATCACCGACTCCCTGACCTTTGGCGAATGGCTGAAAAGCCGCATGGAAGCCCAGGGCCTGACCGTTCCGGCCATGGCCAGCGCGGTCAGCCGCGGACTGGTAGCCGTGTTCAACTGGCGCAACGGAACGCACCTGCCGCCCTCCACGGTCCAGGCCGAACTGGCTGGCGTGCTGGGCGTCGGAGTGGATGAGGTCCGCCTGCGCGCTGCCCGTGATCGTCGTGCTCTTCATGCCCAAAAGTCTACCACTTCGGTGGTCGCATGAGCCGACAAACCCCGACCGCCATTGTCCGCCTCGCTGAAGCCGCCATCCGCCGCGCGCACAGCTCGACCACGCAAGAGGTCCTCGCCGAACAGGTCGGCCTGCTCTCGCACTCGGGGATCAACACGCGCCTGACCAACGTCAACAGCGGCAAGATCGACAGCCTGCTGGAGACCTACAACGGCAAGCAGCTGATCAGCCTGCTGGCGCACAACGACGCCTTCGCCGCTGATCTGCTCGCGGCCCTGGCTGACGACACCGCCGCTGGCCAGAGCGCCACCGCGGTGGGCTCGCTGCGCGCCCTTGGCAAACGGTTGAACGCGGAGGTCGGTGAAATCATCGACGACCTCGACGACAACGACCTGAGCGTGACCGAGGCCGACAACCACCTGGAAGCGCTCGACCTGATTGCCGCCGATTTGACCAAGGCACGCGCCGACCTGCTGCACCGCAAAACCAACAACCGGAGCCGCCCATGAACTCGGCACGTCAGCATACCGACGGCGAAAACCACACCGGCGATACCACCGTCCTGCTGACGCCGGTCAGCGTGCCGCGCCTGTGCGCTGGTGACGTGATCGCCACGTATTTGGCGCTGCGCTGTGGCCTGTGGGTTGACTCTGACGCGGTACGCAAGGCCGCGCTGTCGCACGGCATCGGCCTGGAAGAGTTCGTCAGCGCCGCCGCGCGCATGATCACCGCGGGCGAGATCATCGTCGATGGCGAAGGCGCCTGGCGCGAAGGCACGCGCAAAACGGAGGACGCGTGAAGCTCCATCCGTACCACGACGC
This sequence comes from Planctomycetota bacterium, assembly GCA_031426335.1. Taxonomy (GTDB): domain Bacteria; phylum Planctomycetota; class UBA11346; order UBA11346; family UBA11346; genus BOG-1363. The sequence goes on along the minus strand of JANPLC010000293.1, from coordinate 34,042 downwards.
CGCCGGCAAGCTCTACCCAGAAACCGACACGCGCGAGGTCTCTGTCGCCGTGCTCTGCCAGTACCTCAGCCTGCACCGCGACACCGTCTGGGTGCACGCCAAGCGCGGCGACTACGGCAAGACCGTTGCCGAAGGCGCCTGGTTCGTGAAGGCCCGCGTCGGCAAGGGCGGCGAATACCGCTTCCGCCCCGCCGTCCTCTGGCGCCGCAAGGGCTGGGGACGTTTTTCCCAGGTCGGCTTCGATCCGCTCGCGCTCGAACGCAGCGTGCGCATCTACGACTGCGACCCGGCGACCACGCACACGCGCCACGCGGAGCATGGCTCCACCGGCCAGGAACTCGTCCCCGCCCTGACCCACGCCCTTGGCGGCCTGATGGAAGCCATGTCGGTCATCCGCCTGGCCATGCCACGCCAGACGGCCGAGGTCATCCCCTTCAGCCTGGAGGCCCAGCAGTGAACTCGGCAAACCCCGAAACCCCCACCACCCTGGCCGCCAAGTTGCGCGCCGCCGGCTACCTGGAGCCCACCGGCATCCAGATGTCGAGCGATGAAGCCCACGACCACGCCCTGCGGCGCTGCGGCATCAGCAACTGCGACCAACAGGTCACACCGCCAGCGGACCTGTGCCGCGACTGCGACGACGAGACGGAGGCCATGGCGCGTTACCTGCGCGCCCGCGAGGCCTACCGCCGCGAGCTGGCCAGCCAGCCGTCGCTGTGGTCGCGCATCGGCAACGCGTGGGTGTTCTTTGCTGCCGTGGTGTGGCCGCGCATCAGCTACATCGCCATCAGTATGGGCATCGTGCTGCTGACTGCAGTGGCCTTGATCGTCGGGTGCGCGACCGCTGCAAAGGGCGCCGACATCCCCGCCTGGGTATTGCCCGGCATCCTGCACGAAGAAACCAGCAGCCGCTACATCGCCACCGGCGCCATCGACTACGTCAACCGCGACGATGGCAAAGACGGGGAGATCGGCCCCTTTCAGATGACGCCCGCCGCTTTCGACATGGTGAAGCGATCTGGCGAACAGTTCGCCGACCTGCGCACCAACCTGCCCTTCGCCGAGGATTGCTGCCGCCGCTACCTGGGCCTGCTCTACACCGACTTCGCTGAGCGCGACTGGTTCATCGCCGTGGGACGCTGGAACGCTGGCCCACATGGCGACTACGGACGGGCATGGCGGTATGCCAAGCGGGCGCAGCGGTCGGGAGGTGGGCAATGATCCCCACCCGCGAAGACCTCGTCGTGCTGATGACCAAGTGGCCGCAGGCCAGCATCGCCGCGCTGCGTGAGTTCTTCGGCTGCGAGGCCGCCGAGCTGCTGCGAAAGCTGAAATTGACCGACGACTTCGAACCGTGCGCGCCGCGCACCGAAGACGGTCACGGCTTCGCCTGGCGGTTGTCATCGCTGGCCGTCGATCCCACCGTGCGCGCCGCTGCCATCGTCCATCAACGGGCCGCAGAACAGCCGCCGCAGCGGCGGCAGATCGCTCACAACAACGGCGCCCCGCGGGCCGAGTTCCAGCGCAAGGATGACGGCGCGAACGTGCTGGTCCTGTGGTTGAAGCAAAACCCAGGCAAGTGGACCATTGCCCAGATCGCCGAAGGCCGCGGCTGCACGCTCGCCGCCGTACGCGAACACCTCAAAAACCGCCGCGACTGCTTCATCACCGAACGCCTGCCCAAGTCGGGCCGACCGTTGGTGGTGTCGCTGAAGCCGCACCTCGCCGCCTGATCTTTCACCTCTCCCCGTCCGCCGACAACCTACAGCCACTCGCTGAACCGACGACGGGTTCACAGGAGCATGCCATGTCGCAGCTCGTCAGCCCCACCACCACCTTCATCCACCCAGAGGACTACGTGATCCGTTTGCCGCTTCCTGAGCGGCGCGGGTTTCGTCCGTTGCGCCGGGTGCAGGTCCGCGCGCTCAAGCGCGAGATCAGCGCGGCGCTCAACGCTGGTTATGCGGTGCGTGATCCGCTGACCAGCAAGCCCATCCAGATCTATCGGCACGCGATCTTCCCTTCCGCGCGCAGGTCACCGCGCTTTCACGCCTGCAAGAGATCACCGACGAGATGGGCGTGACCTATCTTCACGTCAAACGCTTCACCAGCCGCAAGGATGGCGCCTTCGCAAAGTTGATCCTGTGGAACCTGGTCGAACCGCTGAAACCAGAGACTACCTACGATCGCGAGGCCTGCGACGGCAAGTGGAAGATCACCGAGCGTGGCCGCCAGTTCCTGGCCGGCACACTGCGGGTGCCTTGGCAGGTCGCCGTGCTGTTGGGCGTGCGCATCGGCTACGTGGACGAAAGCAAAACTATCTCCGTCGCCGACGTGCCCGACACCTTCGACAAAAAGGCCCACACCGGCCAAGAGGTGGCCTGATGTGCCCACTGACCGACGGCCACGGCGTGCACCGCCAACTGCCCCTGTCCGCGCTCAGCGCGCGGCAGCGGGCGGTCCTGCTGGTGCTGCGCCGTCACGACCCCGTGCAGCAGCACCTGATTGCGTTCTGGATCGCCCGCGACCAACCGGCCACGCCGAGGTTCACCGACGACCAGATCACCCACGCCCTGCAGATGCTCTACGAAATGGGCTGGGCGGAACCGACAACGAACGGCTGGAAGGCCAGAAAAGAGAACACGTGAACATCCCCGACCACATCCTGGCTTTGGCCGACCGCCTTCGCACTCAGGACAACCTTGCGACCGCACACCCGATCTACTGCGTTCAGGAAGCGGACCGCATTGACGGGGTGATCGACAGCGACACGTACGATTGGGTCGATGAAGATTACTACCCGGTGGACCCTGAGAAGGCCAAGGAACTGGACGCCGCCGATCTCGACTTTGAGGACGAGAAAACCAAGGGGTACAGCAAGGCATACTACCGGATCGAGTGGCGAACCGTTCGGGCGTGCCTAACCAGGAAAGGTGCCGAGGACTACCTCGCCGCTGATGGTCACAACCTGCGCCGACATGGTGAGCCGCGCATCTATGTTGAGACGCTTTACCGCTGCGCCGAGATGATCGCCCTACGTGAGTGGCTGATGACGCTGGTGCAGCCATGAACACCGCCCTCGCACCACTCCCCATCGCCAAGGTTCCCGACCTGCTGCGCGAGTTCGCCACCGCTGACGAGTGGTGGAAGCGTGCCGCCGCGGCGGCGCATGCTGCCGGTCATTCGCGCATCATCCCAGGCCGCAACGATGGCGATGCGTACCTGCTGCGCTTCTGGCTGACGCCGCCGCAGCAGGGGGACGACCAGGGCTTCGAGTCTGGCAACAGCGTGCTGCTGCATGTGTTCGCCCGTGGCGATGATGACCAGGCCCTGCACGACCACCCGTGGGACTTCCAGACCACCATCCTGGCCGGGGGCTACTGGGAACACCTGCCGACACAGAACTGGCTCGCTGTGAATCGCCCGCGTGGTTGCCTGGTGGAAAACGATCTTGCGCCAGGTCCGGCCTGGGATGAGCGACGCGAGTTCCGCGCTGCTGGTCAGACGGTGAAACGTGAGGCGATGCAATTGCACTGCGTCGGCACGGTCCTGCCCGGCACGGTCACCCTGGTCCGCACCGGGCCACGTTGGCGCGAGTGGGGCTTTCATCCCCCAGGCCAGCCGTGGGTTCCCTACCGGCAGTTTCTCAAACTCGCCTGATCCACGGCTGCTGTTCCACAACATGCGATGTTCCACGTGGACCCAAAAACGACATGGGGCCGCGATGCTGAATCACCACCTACCGAGGACGACCATGGATCACCAACGCATCGACCGGCACTTCGCCCGCTACCACGAAGACCGCGAACGTGAGTACCACCAGATCCTCATTCAGCGCGGCTTGCGTCCGGCTGGCTCGCGGATGGAGGACTACCGTGCGCAGGCATCGAACGACATCGCGCCAGCCAAACCCGCCAGCGAGCCCGTGAAGATGCGGGCGGGGGAGTTGGCCGATGGGTAAGCTCCCCGCCCCGCCCGTTCCGATCACCTGCGACCTGCGCGGCATGCCATTCATGCCGTTCGATATTGTGCGCCTGTTCGACTCGGACACCTACCTGCTCAGCACCGGCGCCGAGTTCAAGGCAGCTTTCACCCTGTGGGGAAAATCCTTCCTGCAGGTGCCGGCCGGGTCGCTGCCGAAGGATGAAAAGATCCTGGCGCAGCTCAGCGGCGCTGGTGACAACTGGCCGAACGTGCGCGCCATGGCGATGCGCGGGTGGTATGAGGCAAAGGGGGGTCGCCTCTATCATCCCGTGGTGATCGAGAAGGTGCGCGAGGCCTGGGAAAGTCGGCAGGAGATGCGTGCAAAGATCGAGAACGAACGCATGCGCAAGGTGCGCGAGCGTGAAGACCGCGCAGAGATGTTCGCGGTTTTGCGCGCCGCCGGACAGGTCCCCGCCTGGAATACCACCACCGCGGAACTCCGCCGACTGGTCACGGACCTGTCACGCGGACAGGTTACGGACAGTCACGCGAACAGTCACGCGCCAGTCCCTGGCGAGTCACGGCTTAGACAGGGACAGGGACAGGGACAGGGACAGGGAGGTGGGGAGAGGACCGCACCCCCGACCCCCCGTCCGTTGGACCTCTTGGGGAAGGCACTCCGACGCCGGGGATTGTCCAGCGCACCGCAAGCCGTCACCGAGTGGTCGGACTTCCTGCAGGGCGCCTGCAAGATCAAGAGCGCCGACGAAGCACCACGCGCGCTCGAACTGATCTTCGAAGCCGCCAAACGCGAGGGCATGGTGGTGGGCTACGCGAAACACGCGGCGGTGTTCGCTGAACGGGTGGCGATGGAATTGAAGACCGAACGGCAGGCGCGGGGTGCGGCATGAGCTTCACGCCCACCGAAATCGCTCGCCTACAGATCGCCGACCTAGCCGAAGACGGTCGCCGCGTTTACTCCACCGGACGGCCACGAATGCGACCGGACACGCCAGCGCAGGAACGGCGACGACTGCGCGAGCGATTGCGTGCGCGCGGGATTGCTCCGCCGCCAGCAGTGAGTCGCGGGGGCAGACCGCGCAAGGTCGACGGGGACGAGAGAACGGCCAAGACGCGGGAACGTAAGCGCGCGTATTACTGGCGGAAGAAAAACCAAAACACGGCGGGAACGCCGGAGGGGGAATGAATATGAGCAAACTAGCCAAGGTAGCAGAAAAATACTTCATCGAAAGCACGGTCGACCGCTCCATGGAAATTATCCATGACGACGGTCTGTATCGGCACCTCAAGTACTACAAGGCCGGCACTAGATGCATGGGTGTACATATCACCACATGGCCGGGCTATCTGGCGATCAGCGGGGACATGGGCTGTTATGTGTTCGCCCGCATAAACGATATGTTCGAATTTTTCCGCGGAGATGACATAAACGAGAGCTATTGGGCCGAAAAGGTGCAGGCGTCCGATAAGTGCGACGGGCTGCGTGAGTTCGATGAAGACACGGCCAGGGAGTGGGTTGCCGATACACTTAGGCAGGCAAAAGAGGATGGGGCCACGGACCTAGACGACATCGAAGACGAAGCGGAAATGATCAATTACGATGACGGCATAATTCGGTTTCATGATTCACTCCCCGCTCACCGCATCTTCCGTGATGCGTGGGATAACAACTTCGAACGCTACACGTTCCGGTATCTATGGTGTTGCTACGCCATCGTGTGGGCGATCAAGGAATACGATCACTCAAAGTGCCTGACCACCACCGCGCCGGGAGATGGCAAATGAGAGACCACCCATTTCTTCCATTGGCCATTTGGCTGCTTGGCCTTGTCATGGGCGGGCTGTGTGGCGCTATTCTTGCCAACAATGCGTGGCGCAGGGATGCAGTGCAGCATGGCGTGGCTGAGTTCGGCATCACGCCCGAAGGCCAAGCAATGTGGCGATGGAAGCCCACTCCCCACACCACCGAAGGAGATGCCAAGTGAGAGTCGAAATAAACATCAACACCAACCATCTGCCGCCTCATACCGAGGAGGAGCTGATCGAATGGCTGCGCTGGGAGATGAACATTTCCAGCAGCATGAGCATGACAAACCCTCTGGCCGATTGCGACCTTGAGGCGAGCACGCTTTTGGTTCGCAAATAACACCACTTTCAGCCCTGCGTGAGCGGGGGAGGATGAAGACGATGAAAGCACGACCATACCAAGAGTTCAGTGACAATGGGCTGCGCCGCTTATCCAGCGCGGCCACGGTCAACATCGGGCACCTAGTAATCGACCTATGGTACTGGCCTCGCCTGAGCGCAACGGACCACATTCTATTCAACGCGTCCAACAGGGCGAGAATGCGCAGGGAATTGCGCGTAAGGGGGAAGAAGCCATGACCACGCCAGACCAACCACGGGCGGAGCTTTTGCCAGGATATTACTTGGCCACTCACCCGCAGATCCGCCCTGTCGTAGTGCAATTGGACGGATGCACCACGCCGCCACATTGGCGCAACCACTTGGACGACCGTATCCGCTATGATCCGCGAGATGACGGATTTACCCTGACGCCAGTTGCCGATGTAGCTGCCACCGTTCCAGCTCGGACGGAGGTGACGGAGGAGATGATAGCGGCAGCAATCAATGCCTACGAAATGGCAATGTGCTCTGGTAGCGTGAATGAGCGAATCAATGCGTGGCGCGCCGCCCTCACTGCTGCCCTAGGAGAAAAGCCATGAGCCCCGATGACCTTGCCCGCGCCTTTTACGAAGCACAGCAAGATACGATGCAAATGGAATACCGCACGCCGTGGGATAATGCGCTAGAGCAGACCAGGGAGCAGATTCGCCGCTGGTGTCGTGTCGCGTTGAGTCGGGCGCAGTGCCCCGTTCACGCGCCACTTAACGACCAGGAGCGAATGATTGAGCAGCGGAAGGAATTGGAGGCCGAGAGTGACGCCTTGCTGGCTCGGGTGGGGGAATTGGAGAGGGAGCGGGATGGTGCGCAACTAAAGTACATTCGGCTGGTTGATGCAACGCACCAGAACCCGCTGCCGATTACTGACGGACAGGCCGCGCCAGTCGCCATCGCTATTCGTGACGCGTGGGACGAGTCGACTCTTGAACCAGACTCATCTGCAACGCCCGAAGACCTAGCTCGGCGGCTGGGCGAGTTTAGTAGGGACTGGATGGGGCTAGCAAAGAAGGCCGAGGCCGAGCGCGATTCGATGCGGGCGGCGTTGGTTGAAATCAGCATCGGACACCTCAGTGGCAATGAACAGTCGGATCTCGCTCGCAAGGCGCTTAGCGGGACGGTGACACCATGAGCTGGGACGACTTTACCTGCTACATTTGTGGAGCTAAGCATAATGACAGGAATTGCCCGTCGTGTGGCTATGAGGTCGGGACTACCCACCGTCCCAACGGGCACTTGCTGAACATCCGCTCGGGTTTCCCCAGGCCGGTGCAGCCGCAACCAGACACGGTGCAGCGATCGTCGCGGAAGCGGTCACAGGCGGCGCAGGCGGCGATCCTGGCGAGGCGGAGGGGTTCGGGGGATGGTTGCGGGGGGGCGGGCGGCGTGGGCTTGGCGGCGGGCTCCCAGCACTCGCCCTCGGGGCCGAGGCGCAGGGTGCCGATGCCGGCGGTGATGGTGAGCGGTTCGGTGATGCCGAGCGTCAGCGCACCAGCCCAGCCGTGGGCGCGCAGCCATCGCACCAGGCAGTCGAGACGGTGACGATCCTGCGCCGGCGGGCAGCCGGCGAGCGTGGCCAGGGCGAGCAGGTCAGGCGATGCTGAAGGTTCCATCGTCGTTCACGGTGATGGTCGCCTTGAGAACACTACCGCAGCCGATGCCGCCGAGCGTCGACTGCGCGGTGACCGCCTTGTGCACCTCGTTGTCGATGCCATTGCGGGCGTGGGTGTAAATGTCCGTGGTCGGGGTCGTTGGTGAGGTAACGCGCACCTCGATGGTGACCGAACTCGCCCAGATCGCATCGCGGAGCGCCTGCCATACGTCGACGAAAATCACGGAGTTCGAATCGTAGGAAACCACATCCTGCCAAGTCTCAAGCGGGATCGGGAGGCGGATGTAGGGGTCGGTCATCGCACAGCCAACGCCCATCCAGCCACGCCCAGCTAGGTTGATGACCGTGCGGACAGTGTCGGCTGCTGCTGAGCAGGCGATGGCAATGAGATCTGGGCATACCTGTGCGGCCGGGGATCCGGCGTAGATGTATGGCTTGTACCACGTCAGCGGCAGGCAGCGTCCACCGACGGGAGTTTTGATGGTGGTCATATCAGTAGAAGTCCGAGCACAAGGCGAGGATTTTCTTGGCGGCGCCGGTGTCGTCGCAAACGTCCAACTCGCGCAGCCGCACGGCTTTTGAGCTGCCCACAAAATCAGCGGGGTCAATGACGACCGAATTGCCGCCAGAATAGGTGCACGTGACCTTCCCCGCGCTGTCGATCTGCACGCGGGCCGATGCCGAGTGATAGAAATCAATGGCCCCAGCGGCAGTGATCTGGAAATACTTTCCCGAGGCGAACAGGAACTTCACGCCGTCGGTGTCGTCGACGGTCAGACGCAGGCCCGCCGCGTGATTGACGACCAACTCGCCGCCGCCGTTGGTGAGGTCGCCGGCGGTGAGGTTGGACAGGTCGCTGCTGTTGTCGCGGCCCGGCATGACGATGCACTCAGTTGCGCTGACGCACCGCAACACCGGGATGTTCAATTCGTAGAGGGTGAGCGACGCGCGTGGCACCACCAGGCCGGGTGTGATGTCGCTCAGGTAGTAGGTCGTCCCTGGCGTCAGGGCCAACTCGATCCGCCCAGCGTAGACGATGACGAAGCTGGAGCCGGTGGAGCTTTCCACGACGCCGGTGTATTTAGCGGAGCCCGTTGCTGAGTTCGCTCGCGCCAGCGCCCAACCGGCGCCGGTGTGGTAGACCACATCCTCCGCGGCGAAGCTGTTGGCGACTTCGATGGTCTCGCGAATGCTGCGCCCGTCCGCCGCGGCGGCGACCATCGGGAAGCGGCTGGGCACCTGACGCATCTGCCGCTTGAGGTCCTCGATCTCACGGCGCAGCGCCAGGAGTTCGACCTGGGTGGTATCGCGGCTGGGGGGCTTGCTCATAGGATGGCCTCCAATGAGGGCGGCAGGCGTTGGGTCTGGTAGCTGGTCACCCAGTAGGCGACCTCACCGGCGCCCTTGCCTTCTCCGCGTTCGACGACCAGCGACCAGGTGCGGCGGGTGATGACGCTGTTGACGGTCTGCGCGCCGTCGCCGCGCGTTACGGTGGTCAGCAGGCGGCCGGTGCGCCAGGTGGATCCGATGTCGAGGAAGCCGCGGTAGTTCCATGACACGGTGATATGTGGCTCGCTGAGCCCGGCGACCAGCAGCGCGAGGGCGGCTTCCAGCTTGGGCTTGTCGTCGCGCACCTCGATCTCGATCGAGGTGGTGTCGAGGTCGGTGCCGTCGCTGGTGACGCCGCGCACGGTTCCTGGGCACACCGTCCACTCTTCGGCGGAGGGGATCTGCTGCACCTTGCGGCGTGGTGTGGCGTTCGGGCGTTGCCCTGGGGCGCGGTGCCAACTGAGAACAAGCGGGTCGACCTCGCGGAAGCCGACGGTGACCAGGATCTTGTCCCCGCCTTCGATCGCTGCCTGGATGTCCTGCCCGTTGCGCCCGTCGTCCAGGCGGATGGTCGGCGGGCTGCCGCGGCCGTCGCTGCTGAGCATCACCTGCCACGCCTGCGACTGGTCGGTCCAGTCGCCAGCGTTGCCGCTGACCACCACCGGGGCCTGACGATCGCCCGCCGTGCCGGTACCGAAGCCGGTTGGGCATGGCAGCATGCGCGTCAGGTCGAGCATCCACGCCGGCGGGAAGTCAACGCCGCTGTCGTACTCGCGCCCGCCGGTGTAGCCGCCATCAGCGCCGGTGAACAGCACGTTGCGCAGGCCGTTGGTGCTCAGGTTGTATTGCTGGCCGTTCCAGGCCGCCACCAGAGTGAAGCGCCGCCAGACGTGATCGGTTCCGCTGGCGTCGACCGAACTGTCCCAACTGGTTTCCTGGCCAGCGGTCCAACCACCGCCGACGCCGGTGACCACGTCGAAGCCGGAATCGATCAGCACCGTCAACGCCCGCCAGGGCCGCGCGCCGTGCACCTCGATGACATCGTAGACGCTATCCCAGTTCTCGACGATCTGGCAGCCGCCCAAATAAGGATCGCCGCGCAGGTCGAGCGTCGCGGTGAAGCTGCTGTCGGGGATGGTGACATCGCCGAAGGTGACGCTCACCGCTGAGGTGCTGACCACGTTGATGGTGGCGGTTGCCCCGCTGACCGTCACGTACCAGGTGCAGCCGCGGTCCTGGCTGGCCAGGGTGTTGACCGCCTGGAACACCGTCAGCCCGTGCAGATTCAGTTCGTCGGGCACGTAGTTCAGGCAGCCGTCGGGATCGCTGAACGACCACAGCCAGCCAGTCGGCGCGTACCCATCGAAGGTCGCGCGCATGTGCACGGCCAGCAGGTGCGCCAGGATCTGCGCGGCGGTCCATTGGTAGTGCGTGGCGTCGATGGCGATCGACAGGTCGTGCACGTACACCGTGCCGCCGGGCAGGGTGCGGGTGGCGGCGCTGCGGTCGCCAGCGCCGTTGGCATTGAACGGCGGGCAGAATCCGATGCGCACGTAGCTGCTGTCCGACGGGTCGACGGCGTAACCCTGCGCGATGCACACCTGATCAAGCACCGATTCGATGGCGACGCAGCGCCAACCGGCCACGCCGCCGACCTGGCGCGTGGATTCGCCATCGGGCTCCGAGATCGGCCCGCGGCAGATGCCCCACCAGAACGGCTCGAACTGGTAGGTCACGCCGCCAGCGTTGATGGTGACGCTGCCGCCGGGGACGTTTTTGAGCAGGCGCACGACGGCGCCGGCCAGGCTGTCGTTGACGCTGCCGGTGGCGCCGGTGCGGCCGAAGTCGGGGGCTTGTCCCAGGTCGCGCCAGATGCGCGAACCGGCCTCCGTGCGGACGCCGAAGGTTTGTTCAAGCTGGCATTCGCCGAGCGATGGGCCAAGGCCCTGGCTGATCTCGGTCACGTCCAGGCGCGTGGTAGTGATCCACCCGCCATCGGTCGCCGGCAACGTGCGCGCGACCTGCACCAGCACGAAGTTCTCGTCAAGAAGAAAGCTGGCTGCCATATCAGAAACCCACGTCCAGGGTCCAGTAGGCATCAACGCGGGCGGTGCCGCCGATCTGCTGGCTCAGTTCGTGCTGCACATCCATCACGGTGACGCGGGGATAGACGCGACCGAACTGGTCGACCACCGACACCACGTCGAGGCCCGAGGCGAGGGTGATGTGCTGGTCGATCAACGTCTGCGCCGCCGCGACGCTGGCGACGATGACCGCGGTCCAACCGCTGACGACTTCGATGCGCAGATAGCCACGCACCAGCACGTTCTGCGGCACGCCCGCGCGGGCCTGCAGGCGGATCTTGGGCCGCCGAATGCGCGGCATGTTGATACGCCACTGAGTAAAAGTGAAGGGTCCGATGGTGGCCATGGGTTACCGCAGCGCGTCCGCTTGGGACGACATCGCTTCCACAGGGTTGTAGGTCGGTGCTGGCGGTTCGACGTAGGTGCCGCGCGCTTTCGCGTTGGCGTTGATCAGGCGATCGACCTGGGTTTGGAAGCTGCCGCCGGGCTGGAACACGTCGGCGATGATCCGTGCGGGGGCGCCTTGGGCCTCGGCCAGCTTCTTGAGGTCTTCGACTGCCTGGGAGAGTTTCTTGAACGATTCGTTCTCGAACATCGCGGCCGGGTTGGCAGCGAAGGCGGCGTCCTTCTGGCCGAGCCCGGCGGTCATGAACGCATTGCGCTCCAGGCCAGGGATGCCACTGCGGGCGCTGGCTTGGGCGCGGGCCTGCATCAGGAAGTCGTCGGCGTTGATGTTGGCCATGCGGCCCTGCCAGACCTCCTGTGCGTTGCCGCGGGCGCCGGTCTGGCGCTTCGCCATGCCGCCCAGCAGGCGGTCGGCCTGGCTGCTGTCGTCGATCGCGCCGCCGTGGCGGGTCAATTCCTGCGACACCTCGGCGAAGTCCAGGCCGCCCATCGCGCCGCGCATGGCGATGTCGACGGCGTTCTTGGCGCGGGCGGTATCGCCAAAGCGGCCATAGATCGCAGCAACGCCCTTGCTGGCGGAGTCGAACGATGCCGCGCCGGTGCTGGTGACCATGTCAGCATCGTCAGCGGCGTTCTTCCCGCCGACGGCGATCAGGTCAGTGCGTGAGCGCGCTTGGCTCTCGCCCTTGCGGGCCATGTTTTCCAGCGCCTTGTCGGTCTGGTCCGCCGTGTTGCGCATGTCGTTCTGCGCGTTGATGAACAGCCGAGTGCGATCGATCGCCGCGTCGACGACCGATTGATACGCGCGCATGCCGACCGTGACCAAACTGAGCCCAACCGCGACGCGGCCGAAGGCGTCGCCCATGCTGGCACCGCCGAGTAGTTTGCTGGACCAGGATCCAACCGGGCCGCCGGCCTTGCCTGCCGCCTGCGCGCTGTCCTTGAAGGTGTCCTTCAGCGTGCGCTTGGTCTTGTCGCTCTCGGTGTTGAGGCGCGTCATGCCGTTGGTCAGGGAGTCGATGCCGGTCTTGAGTTGCCGCAGACCGGCGACGACCTGCGCGACATCGAGGGCGGCGGAGCCTTGGACATCGGTCATGCGGCACCTGCCAGACGACGCAGCGCGGTGCCACGGGCGGCGCCGAAGTTTTGGAACATCAACTGCTGCACGCGGCGCCAGATCCAGGCGCTGTCGCGACCGGCGCCTTTGCTGAGGTCGAGCAGCTCGCGGCGGTACACGGCGTTCTTGGCGCCGCCCTTGTTCAGCACGCGCGCCCCTGGGAGCGTCAAGCGGGCGCGCACGGTGTGGCCACCGACGATCGCGATGCGGTAGCCGCCGGGACGGGTGACCAGCTTGCGCATCGGGGTGGTGTTGCGGCGTTGGATCGCCTGCATGGCGCGCAGCAATTGCCGCGGGTCGGCCTTGTCGCCCATGGCGATGATCGCGGCGATGCGCGCCCAGTTGAAGCGGCGCGGGCTGGCGTAGGGCTGGACGACGCCGTTCGCGCGGCGCTGGTCCTTGGTGTAGGCCTCCGAGCGTTTCTTCATGCCATAGGCGGCGAAGGCGCTGGGGGCCATGCGTGACGACAGCGACGGATCGCCGGGGCGCGTGACCCATTCGGTCATCGCCTGCTGCACGGCGGCGCGGCCGGCGGCGTTGGCGATCTCGCGGCTTTCGCCACGTTGCACGCGACCGTACAGGCCGCTGAACTTCATGGCCAGGCGGATCACTCGCGGCTCCGACCGGCCATGGCGGAGATCGTCGCCAGGCACAACGACTCGCTGAACCAGCCGGCGACGGCCAGCAGGTCGAGGTCGACGTGTTGCCCCAGGGCGAGTCCCTGCACCGCAAGATCACGCACGGCGGCGGAGAGGTCGACGGGGGATGATTGCTCGATGCCGTTGACCAGCGCGAGCAACGCCTGCTGCAGCGGTTCCAGTTCACCGCCGGTCCAGCGTTCGCCGTCCCAGATGCCATCAAGCGCGCTGGTGACCTGGCCGTCGCTGAGGTCGAGCAACACCGGCACCTGCCACTGGTGATCGGGCCGCACGCCTGGGATGGTGACCCATTCACGCACGCGCGGGTGACGCTGCACGCGGATCAGGTCCTGCGGGCGGTGGTTGAGCAGCAGCACGTACCAGCCGGCGCGGGTCTTGCGCCACGCGCACTTGGTCGCCGGATCGTAGCCGCCGCCGTAGGTCGTGCCGCCGCCGCCCTCGGTGTGTTCCTGGCCGTCGATGACGGTGGTGACCGCGTCGGGGCCTTTGCCCTTCAGTGCAGTGATCGGCGCCCGCGAAGAAGGGCAGCACGCGGGGCGCGGGATGTTGACCGGGCAGTAGATCAGGGGGGTGGGGGTGAGCATGGCAGGATCAGGCAGTGGTGATGGTGAGCGGGCGGTTGGTACCGTCGAAGGTGCCGCGGCAGGTGATGCGGCGCTTGCCGGCGCGGCTGTCTTCGCCGCGCACGACTTCTTCGCGGATCAGCGCACTGTTGAGCGTGACGGTGGCGGTTTCGGTGTCGTAGCCGACACCGTTGTGATTGAGCCGCGTCATGACCACAGTGCAGGTGCCGGCGGTGGTCAGCGCGGTGGTCAGGTCGAGCGTCTCGACGGTCAGGATCACCTCGGTCTGGCCGCCGACGCCGGGCTGCTTGAGCGCGACGGGTTCGGGCAGGCCGAGGCTGTAGCAGATCTCTTCGTCGTTGTTCTCCACCTGGTGGGTGACGGCCAACTCGACGCTGGCGGCGCGGGTGATCGACACGCCGGCCAGGGTGATGGTGCTGACGACCATCTGCTCAGTGTTCTGCACCTCGGTCGGCGCGGCGATGGTCGCTTCAGCCATGGCGGCGGTGGTGCCGTTGACGCTGAAGCCGTAGGCCTCCAGGGTGACGCGCACGACATCACCAGGCGACCACGACAGAGCGGCCAGCACGATGGCGCCGCCGATCATCTTGCGGCTGGCGTGGGTGCTGGTGCCGAGATACCCAGGCGCGGCGGGGTTGATCTTGCCGCCGATGGCTTCGATGCCGTTGCTGCCGTCCAGGGCCAGGTAGGGGATCTCGTCGCCGGTGCCGAGCAGGGTGAACGCGGCGATGACCGACACGGTCTGGAAGCCGATCTTCGGTGCGCGGCGGATGACCCCGGCGCCGGTCTGGTGCAGGGTGCCGTCGGCAGCCAGGACCTTTTGCGTTTCGCGTTGTTCGGCACTCGGCGAGGTGACGCCGGTAAGCAGCGTGCTTGAGTTGACGCGGACTTTGTTGAAGGCGAAGGCCATGACGTGTTCCTTACGGGAGGTCGCGGGTGGTGCCGGTCAGGCGGGCGACGAGGGCCCCGCGCAGGGCTTTGATGTCGTCTGATTTGAGAATGGCGGCGGGGCTGACGGTGCCCCAGGCGATGCGCGCGGTCGAGGCACCGAACAGCGCTTCGAACTCGGCGCGGATGCCGTCGGCGGTGTTTTCGGCGCGGGTGAAGTCGCTGGGCTCGGTGTCGCCGGGGGTTGCGCGCATGACGAGGTCGATCTCGAAGGGGATCTCCCAGCCCCACGTCAGGGCCGCGCCGCGATCGATGCGGGTGGCGTCGCCACGGCGAACGATCGCGAAGGATTCGGTGGCGCAGTTGATCGACGTGCCATCGACGGCGGTGGCGCCCGTCGCGGGATCGCCGCCGGCGTCCTTGATGATCGAACCCTTCGCGAGCGTGGCATTGGCCGCGCCGACCAGGGTCTGGAATGCCGCGCAGTCGGCGAGCTGCTGGACCAACGCGGCAACGAACAGGGCGAGGTAGGACGTGGGGGTGACTTCAGCCATCAGCGCACCTCGTTGGCATTGCTGCCGCCGGGGTTGCCGTAGTCGTCGCTCTGCAGCGTGACGGTGACGCCGCCGCCGACATCGATCTGGCCGGGGCCGGCGATGAACCAGCTGGCGGTGGCTTCGTCGTCGTCGGTAAAGCACAGCTTGTCGCCGCGCTTGGGGTCGCGGGCGGTACCTTCGATGACTGCGATGCCGGCGCGGATCACCGAGCGGATCAGCGTGGCGTCGCAGCTGCGGGTGTGCTCGGTGCCCTGGTCAAACGTCGCCGAGCCGGTCTGGATGTCACCACGCACGGCGCGCACGGTGAAGCTGGTGGCACTGCCGACGGGGTAGTATTCGGCGGGCTCGTCGACTTCGTCGGCGTTCAGGACCTGGCGCAGGTCTTCGGCGAGGTTTTCTTTGAAGGTCATGACGCACCGCCAGTCGGGGGCGGCACCTGCTTGGCCAGTTCGAGCGCTTGCGCCTGCGAGCGGTCGCGGGCGGACTTCACTTCAGCCAGGGCCTGCTGTTCGCGTTTGCGGGCGAGCATTTCCCGCAGGTACAAACTGGCGCCGGTCAGGGCGACGCCGGCCAGTCCGCCTTCGGTTGGCGTTGGGCTCCACGGCTGGCTGGTCGCGTGCATCTGCAGGCCGGTAATCTTAGCGATGGCCGCATCGAGCGTCTTGCCCACCATCCCGCCGATCTGCTGGGCGATGGCGGCGCTGTCGATCTGGGTCTTGCTCTGTGATTCTTCGCGCAGGGTTTCGCGGCCGTTGCGTTCGACGGTCAGCTCGACGGGGATGATGGCGACGCCGCCCTGGGGCATGGGCACCGTCACGCTGCCTGACATCGTCAGCGTGTCGCTGCGCTCGGTCTGCGCTTCTTTGGTGGCGCGGGTTTCGCTGCACGAACACAACAGCACCACGACCAACGCTAGGAGGGCGAAGGCCATGATGGTGCGCAGGTTGTTGTGGTAGTCGGCTGGCATGGTTCAGGCGTGGGCGCGGGCGGGGACGGTCGGGGTTTCGTCGTGGTCTTTGGGCAGGCGCTTTTCGACGCGCTCGATCACGTGGCGGGCGCGGGCCAGTTCGGTGGTGGCGGCGGCTTCGCGGTTGCCGGCCACGGTTGCGTGGCTGAGCAGGGTGGTGCGGATGAAGTCGTCGAGCTTGGTTTGCTTGGCGCGGCACTCGGCGCCTTCCGCTTCGCAGCGTTTCTGTGCTAACTGGGCGTTTTTCTTGCTGTCCGCCTGGTCCTTGCCGAGCCAGGCGATGGCGGCGCCCATGGCAACGAAACCGGCGACCACGTATTCGACGGGGATTTCCATCACTCGTCCCCCACGCCGAACTCGCGCAGCAGGCAGGCGGTGTCGGGACCGGCGCGGCCGGCGCCCTTTTCCATGCCGGTCTTCACCAGCTTGCGGATCGCCTCGCGCTGGGCGGCCTTCAGCGGCAACGGATGGACGCCATCGCGCTGCCACTTGCGCACGTGGGCCAGGCGGTCGAGGTCGTTCTTCATGTCCTCGGGGAAGTCGGGGATCTTGGGCAGTTCAAGGAACGGCTCCATCTCGGCGACGTCGCTGGCGTGGCGCAGGTCCTTGGCATCGGTCAGCAGACCGGGCGCGCTCAGCAACTGCGCGAGCATGATCAGCGCGCCGTGGTTCAGGGTGTGGTCGATAAATTTGGGGTCGGTCATGTGGGGTCCGCGATCTGGTCGAGACGGGTGAGGATTGAGGTGATGGCCGTGCGCACGGTTGCGGGCACGGCGGCGTCGGCGAGGCTGACGAGTTGCCGGATGTGCTCGCCCTGCCAGATGATTGCGCCGGCACCATCGCGCAGGCGGTTGACGGTGAATGCGGCAAACTGGAAG
Source organism: Planctomycetota bacterium (assembly GCA_031426335.1). GTDB lineage: Bacteria > Planctomycetota > UBA11346 > UBA11346 > UBA11346 > BOG-1363. The sequence continues at coordinate 16,836 of JANPLC010000293.1, read as the reverse complement.
CGCGGCGTGCCGTCGGGGTCGTAGCTGACTTCGACCTGGAAGCGCGCGACCTCGCGTTGCGGTTGGCCGTTGGTGACGGTGATGGGTGATCCGGTGGGGCGTGGCATGTCAGTTCAAGGCCTCGATGGTGGTGGTGTTGCCGACCATGACATTGGTGCCAGCGGTGCCGAATTGCGCGGTCACATCCAGTGCGCCGGTGGTGGTCGTGTCGACTGTCGCCGTATTGGTGTTCCAGTCGAAGCCCGCGACATCGCCGGTGCCTGAGTTCCAGCGCAGACGGGCCTGCCCCAGCACTGTGCCCGAGCCACCCGTGGCGGTGCAGAACATCTCGACCACCAGCGTGAAGAACTGGTTGCCCGAGAGTGACAGCATGGTCCCGGTCGCCTGGATGATCGTGGTGCTGCCGATCTTGGCGCGCACGGTCAGGGTCGGCGTCGACGAGGCGTTGTTGATGCGGCCGTGGATGGTGATCCGCAGCGTCTTTCCGGTGGTCCAGAAATTGGCCGGCAGCGTGGTGGTGCCGAACTGGAAGGTGGTGGGGACGATGGAGGTTTCTGACGCGGTTGAACTGGGGCCGGTGCCGGTTTGGTTGACGGCGGAATAGATCGTCCCGACCAGCGTCCGCTGGATCCCATTGACGTAAGCCTTGATCGCCTTCTGCGTCGTGTCGTGCCATATTTCGCCGTTGCTGGCCCCAGAATAAGCCAGTCCGGCCATCGTCAGCAGGGAATCCTTGCGCACGGTGAATTGAGAGGTGCCGCCCAACTGCAGGTCGAGCAACAGCGACCCCGCAGCGCTGGCGCTGCTGGTCGCGTTCAGCTTCCAGCCGGTGAAGGTGACGCCGCCGGCGTTCCAGGTGACCGTCGAGTCGATCGCTGGCAGCGCGGATGTGATGGTGCCGACGGTCGCGAGGAAGTTCTTGGCGGTGACCTGGCCACCAACACCTGCGCCACCAGTAACCACCAGCCCGCCGGTGCCGGTGGTGGTTGAGGCGGTGGAGGAAGCTAGTGATACCTCGCCGGTGGCGGCAATCGTGACCCTGGTTAGGGCGTTCGTCCCCAGATACATAGAGCGATTAGCCAGATTGAGTACGGTCGCATCTGATGACCCATCGTGCTGAACGAGAAGGCCAGACGCCACATTGTTGCCACGAAGGTGGAATTGCGCGGTCTGCGCGGCAACCGTCGTCACTACGACTTGCGCGGTGGTGGATGCCGATGAAATGGTTGCGTTATCACCACTAACGGTCAGGCCGCCGCCGATGAACGCCGCCCCCGCATTGCCAAAACCACCCGCATTGACCAGGTTGCCGGTGGTGGTTGAGGTGGAGGGGATGATGCCGGAAAGGGTCAGAATGCCAGTGAAACGCCCTGGTCCGGTCCACAAAAACTGACCAGTGCTCTGGTTTACACGCAGCCGCTCAATGGTGCTGGTGTAATCGTACATGACATAATCTTTGTCGCCTGCCCCTCCAGAGATGCCAATGTACCACTGGTTTGTGCCGCCGTCATTTAGCAGCCGGAACGTGCCGCCCGTGCCAGATCCGGTTTTGCCAAAATAGACCGGGTTTTGAAAGGTCACATCGGCGCTGAAGGTATTTGCTGCGCTGAACGTCTGCGCAATAGACAGGCCTGCGACCGTGAAGTCCGCATCGGGGAACGTAGCTCGGCGGTTGGCGGTGGCAAGATTCGCCGGCGACAACCGCAGCGTAAAATTGCCGGTGGCGGCGTTGTGATCGAGCGAGATCCCCGCCGCCGCGGCTTGTTTGCTGGCGATGGCGCCGGTGAGCGCCAGCGAGGTCGACCACGCGGGGGCGCTGGCGCCGGCGACCAGCACGGTGTTCTGCGCGCCAAGGGTCAGCGTCGCCAGCGACGCGTCGCCATCGCCATACAACATCGCGCCGACGGCGAGCGTCGCCGCGCCGGTCAGGCGCAGCAGAAGCGACGCGGCAGAGACGGTTCCGCCGTTTCCTGCTGGGTATCCTTCGCCGGCCATGTCAGACGCCGTTCTCGCGACGTTTGAGCGTCAGCGTGGATGAGGGGATAATGGCGCGGGTCTTGGCGGTGCTGAGCTTGTCGGCGGTGACCTCGTAGCGGACATCGAGGGAGTCGTCGCCAACGGCGAGCGCGGCGAAGGGATCGGACATGCAGCGCCAGGTGACCCCGCCGTCGGTGACGGTCGCGCCTGGGGTGGTCGGCCAGGTGGGCTCGCCCGCGGCGCTGGTGCCGGCGACGGTGCAGCGGTAGATCAGCGTGGGGTTGGCGGCGGTGGGGCGGACCATGTCGCCGACCACGCGAGCGATGCTGGCGAGCCACAGGCTGCGCTTGCGGCAGGTCCAGGTGACGGTGCCGTCGGTGTTGGTCGCGCCTTCGGTGGTGTTCCACGTCGGCTCGGTCACGGCGTGGCTGGTGCCGGCGATGGTAGCCTCATAAATGAAGCCGTTGTTGGTAGTCGGGCGGATGAAGTCGCCCAGGGCGTAAGCGCGCGCGACCACCCACGTGGTGTAGAGCGGACCGATCAGCGATTCGGGGAAGGTGATGGTCAGCAGGCCAACGGCGTCGCCGCTGATGGTCAGGCCGTCGAGCTTGCCGCTGTCGCAGTCCCAGATCAGCGCGGTGGCAGCTTCGGTGCCCTGGTCCTTGTCGCGGATGCCGATCTTCCAGTTGACGTATTCCGCGGTCGATAGGTCGATCGCGGTGAACGACTGGGTGACCTCGCGCTGACGATACACCGCCAGCTCAAGCGTCACGGTGGAGCCGAAGGCGAACGCGGTCCCGGCGCCGCCGACGGGCTGCGCGACCAGCGCGCTGAGACTGTCGAGGTCCTGCGATTCGGTTTCCCCGCTGATGGTCAGGATCTCGATGCCGTGGTTGGCGCTGACGGCGAGCAACGACTGCCCATGATGGGCCTTGGTCGACGGCACCGCGTAGGTCCAGGAATAGTAGCCGCCGGTCAGGTCGGTGTAGGTCGAGCCAAGCGAGTAACTGCTCGGCGACCCGCCGAGCTGGTGATAGAATCCGAGCGAGTTGAACGCGGTGCCCTCGACCGTGCTGAGCGACGGCACCAACGCATCAGTCGTCAGGTTCCGCACGCGGAAGAACTTGGTCACGGTGTCGGCTGGCTGCGTCACGGTGTTCTACCGATGGGTGTGGGCCGACTGGCCGCGGGTGGATGGGAGTGGTTGCGGGGGCCGGACTCGAACCGGCAACCTCTGGATTATGAATCCGGTGATCTGCCGATTGATCTACCCCGCGTCAGGATGGATTCGCCTCGGCTTCGGCCTTGGCTTTCGCTTCAGCTTCCGCGCGTTCGGCGACGAAGGCCTGGGCGTTTTCGATGAGTTCGGCGGCTTTCTTCGGGCCGAGGCCCTTGATCTGCGCGAGTTCTTCGGGCGCGGCGCCGGCGAGCAGGTCGAAGAGGTCGGCGACGATGACGTCGCTCTCAGCCATCATCGGTTCAGCCTCTGGCGGTTTGCCGTCGAGGGTCTTGGCGCCTTCGAGCAGCGCGGTGTGGCGCAGAGCGATGAGCGTGCGCTTGGCGGCGCGCGTCAGTTCGCCGGACTTGGCGCCGACGATCGGGCGCAGCGCCTTGGCGTCGGCTTTCGCCAGGTCAGCGATGGTTGAGATGCCGATGGCGGCGAGCGATTCACTGTAGGGGGCGGCTTCCGCGAGGTGGCTCAGTGGTTCGGTGCCGACGACCACATTGATGGCGCCGAGTTCGACGCGAAACCACGACCAGCCGAGGCGAGTGGCGAAGAACTCCGCGAGCAGCGCGTTGTCGAACTCCATGGTAGCGAATACGCCGCCAGCGGGAATCTCGACGCCGGCGATGCAGATGGCTTTGTGGGCGACGATGCGTGCGTGCATACGGTTCCTTCGGGTGCTTTGGCGACCACGATGCCCAGGCGCGCGCGGGGCGGCCTGGGCTCGTGCATTCATTCAGTGATCAGGCGATCAGGTGAACTCGGTCTGCGTGGCTTCCCATGGGCGGCCGTAGCCGGCTTCGCCGACTTCCTTCACGGCGAACTCCCACGCGTCGTCCTTGTGCTCGATGATCGAGCCCGCGCCCTGCATGCTGACCTTGCTGTCGGCTTCGTTCTTCTGGATGAGCAACGACTTGCTGCCGGGTGAAACGTTCCAGGTCTGAAACTTGGCTGTGGTGGTGATGCGCGGGCTGACGATGCAGCCGATCTTGACGCCGCTGGCGCGCAGGCCGTTCAGCGGGTTGTCGAGCACGCCGGTGCCGGTGTTCAGGTTGCCCTGGGTGCAGGCCTGCATCATCGCGGAACCGATGCCGGTGCCGCAGGTGATGAGCAACTCGGTCAGCCCTTCGTTCGCTGGCTCGCCCTGGTCATCGTTGAAGGTCAGGAGCGCCATGTAGGCGGCATAGATCGCTTCCGCTGCTTCGAGCGCGGTGGGCGAGGTGCCCGATGCGGCAACGTGGGTCAGGAGATTGTCGAACGTGCTGTAGGCCGCGTGCGAGTCGTTGAAGAACGACACGCCGTCGATGGTCTTGGTGCTGGTGCCGCCGTTGTTGATCAGGGTGGCGAGCTTGGCCGACCAGAACTGCTGGCGGCGCTTGACCACATCACCGAGCTTGTCGTTGACCTGGCCGGTCTTGTCGTTGTTGACCCAGTCGAGCGGGATGCGGACGCCGCCACTGAACTTGGCGTTGCGCAGCGCGAAGTCATATTCCTTCGGCTGACTGATGTTGCGGCCGGCTTCGCCCCATTCCTTGATGACGCCGACGGCGCCGAGGAAGGAAAGGTCCTCCGACTTGCCGGCGGGCAGGTCGCTGGAGAACTGATAGGCCAGCCGCAGAAGCTGGTCGGTCATCGGCGTGTCGGCCAGCTTTTGTTCGAGGATGGCTTTGACGGCGTAGTCGACGAGTGACATGGGGAAATCCTTGGAGGGGGTGCGGTGGGGCGCTTGGGTGACCACAAGGCCCAGGCGCGCACAAGGCGGCCTGGGCTTGCAGTCAGCGATGAGGGAAAGCGATCAGCAGGAAACCCAGGCGGTGCCGGTCGAGATGAGGCGCAGGACGGAGCCGACGGTCGCGCCACCAGCGAAGGTGGCGGTGCCGTTGACGGTTTCCGCGCCGCTGCCGTCGGCAGTGATGGCGAAGGCGCCCAGGGTGACGATGATGAAGCAGCGCCCCGTGCAGTCGGCGGCGATCGGCAGCACTAGGGTGCGGCCGGCGGTCGGGGTGATCGACAGCACTTTGTCGAGTTGAGACGTGGTCAGGGTGGCGCCGGCGTCGGCGAGGGTTTCGAAGCCGTTGAACGGGCCACCGTTCGGCTGGAGATCGGCGGTGCGGCACATGACGGTGCCGAGGTCGGTGCCGGCGACGCCGACCACGACGCCAACGGGCGATCCGCTGCCGATCATGTTGAAGGTGTTGTCATCGCTGGCGTAGACCACACGGCGGTGGGCAACGTCATCCTGCGCGACGCCGGTGAGCGGGAGGTTGGCGAGAAAGAAGCCGGCATCGACTTCGAGCTTGCGCTCGCCGTCGGCGGTGGCGACTTCGGCGGTGCGGATCTGTTCGCGGGCGAAGCCCTGGAACGCTTCGCCAGTGAGCAACTCGTGGCTGTGGCCGTCAGCAGCGGGCGAGATCGCCGAGCCGACGAACGGGTTGGCGTTGATCTCCGCCGACAGGCGGCGCAGTTGCGGAATCCCGCCCATGGGGATCTGGCGGTCTTTATTGGCGGTTGCGACAGGCATGGCGGAAATCCTTGGTGGGAGTGGTTGGGTGGTGGTTCAGGCGCGGAAGATCAGGCCGACTTCTCGGTGGCCTTGGTCTTCAGGTAGCGCACGTAGGCTTTGAAGTTGCCGCCGAAGTTCTTGTTCAGTTCCGTGTCGGAATTGAACTTGGCCTGCAGCTTCACTTCATCGGTCTCGAACGCGGAGGCGTCGGAGCCGGGGTCGCCGGCGCCGGCTTTGAGCGCGGCGAGGGCGTCGTGCTTTTTCTGCAGGTCGGCTTTTTCGTCGGTCAGCTTCTTCAGCGCCGCGGCGTGATCGGTGGCGTCCTTCTCAGACTTGGCCTTGAGCGCCGTGACTTCATCGCTGAGGGCCTTGAAGCGGGCTTCGCTGATCTTGCCACGCAGTTGGATCTCGTCATCGCCGGCGATGGCGCTGTCGAGGATGAGCGCGGCGAACGCCGCGAACTCGGTCTTGAGGGCAGCGAGGCGGTCCTGGGGGATCTTCATGGTGTATCCGTTGGTGGTGGTGTCGTCAGGGTCGGTGTCGCCGGCAGAGAACAGTCCGTCCTCGTTGGCGGCGGGGTCGTCGACGAAATCGAGGGCGGCGAGTTTGGTCGGGCGCGCGAAGGGGAGATCGTTGGTGGCGCCGGTGGGGCGCTGCTTGGCGATCACTTCGCTGCCGTCGGGCATCTTCCAGGCGCTGGCCCAGCGCATGATCACGGACAGGCCGAAGTCTTCCGGTGATTCAGCGGCGAACTTGAGGACGTAGTCGTGCAGGTTGCCGCTCGGGCTGATCTTCGCTGAGGCCAGCATGTGCACGTCGCAGACAGCTTTGTCGCCGACGATGCGGAAGTTGCGGGCGCGGGCGACCTGCTTGCCGAGCGCATCTTCGCCGGCTTCCACGTCGCGGTGTTTGAAGTGGGACTTGATGCCGGTCGTGCTGGCGTTGCCCAGGCGAACAATGGCTTCGAGGGTCTCTTGATCGATGGCGACCGGGTGTCCCTTCGGCTGGACCATCTGCATGGCGCTGACGCCGTAGATGACACCCTTGTCCACATCGACGCGCTCAGGCGCGGAGGTGAAACGGAAGCGGATCATCGGGGCGGGCTTGCTCATGTGATAGGCCCGAGTGTGCGCGTTTTGATTTCGTCAAGTGGGGGATGTTCGCAGATGTGCGAAACGTCAGAACGTGGCGAGCAGCAGGATGAGGGCGTCGTCGTCGAGCAGGTCGACGACAGCTGGCGCGGTGATGTCAACGTGCGCGGCGAGGGTGTCGTCATTGAGCACGAGACGCAGGTGGCCCGTGATGGCGATGGTCGCGGTGCGGGCGCGGGCCTGGATCGTCGGATATTGGTCGATGACGGGCGTGATGATGCCAACCATGGCCACGAGGTCGTCGCCGTCCGATGCAGCGATGGACGAGGCGACCGGCGCTGGGGCCTTGCGGCTGCGGCGCGCGTACATGCCGGCGCGACCGGCGCTGGGTCCGCCGGTGTTGGCACTCAAGACGGTGCCGACCGCGGCGCACACGTCGTCGCCCAGGATCGCGGCGAAGGTGCCAGTGATGCTGTCGATGCCGGCGACAGAGCCCGTGGCGACGAGATGGTCGCTGCCAAGATCCGAGGCTATCGCGCCGCTGACAGTGATCTGGCCCGCGGCGGCGGAAGTGTCGTCGGCCAATGCCGTGGAGAACGCGCCGGTGATGACGGCCGTGCCGGCAATGGCGAGGGCGTCCCCGGCGAGGGTCGCGGCGAGGGTGCCGCTGATGGCCGCCGCGCCGGAGGCAGCAAGGGCGTCGCCGTCCAGGGTGGTGGAGAGTGTTCCACTGACGACGGCGACGCTGGCGACTGCGAGAGTGTCGCCGCTGAGGGTGGAGACTGCGGTGCCGGTGACGAGGATGGCGCCGGTCGCGGAGAGCGCATCGCCGGCCAGCGTGGCAGCGAGCACGCCAGTGGCGTCGACCGGCGGTGGGGCAGCCGATACCGTTAGCACCAGCGGGGCGAATGGCCGCAGCACCACGTTGTTCGAGGTGGTGTGCCCTGGGTACAGCCGCACGCCGAAGCCGAAGCGTCCGGCGCTGTACAGCGACACGTCCTTGCCGGACGGGTGCGGCGGACGTAGCCGGAGCGAGGTCATGGCTTAGATGTTCGGAAGGGCAGTGGAGACGCTGACGCCGGCGACTTCGGGGCTGCCGGCCTTGCGCAAATAAAGCCAGTGCGCGACGTAATACGGTGTGGTGATCAGGAACGCACCGGCGCTGTCAGCGACTACGTCTTCGGACATCTTGGTGTCGGCGGGAAATCCGTTGATGGTTTCGGTGACGAATATTTTAACCGTGGCGCTGGCGAGCGGCGTGTCGTAGGCATCGCGGGCGATGCCAGCGTAGCCCCAGCGGCTGCATTTGCCCTTGGTGCTGCTGGGCAGATCCCATGCCTCGCTGGGCATGGGTCCGCAGTCGAGTTGGTCGTCGCCGGTCAGGCGCGAGCCGGGCCACCAGGCGGTGCGGTAGTTGGGCAGGTTCTGAAAGCCTCTGCCTCTGCCTCTGCCTCTGCCTCCAGCCCATGCTTGGCCGGGCGATCCGGTGCCGATGCCGCAACCAAGGCCCAGCCGCCGCAGACGGAGGTCGTCAGCGGTTGGGCAGTTCACCGGCTGCGCGGCGCCGATGAATCCGCTCACGGTGCCGCACCGTAGGCTGCCTGGGCGCGCACGTCGACATCGTTGCCGGGGATGATGACACGATGATCGGGCTGCCGCTTGAGCGCGGCGCGGGCTTCATCGATCAGGCGCAGATTGAAGGCCTTGTCGGCGGTGGCGCCGTCGATCGACATGGAGCCGTCGCGGTGCAGGCGGATCCGTAGTTCGAAGTCGACCTTGAGGCCGTCGCGGAAGTCATGTGCTAGGCGGGCGAATTGATCGTCGGGCATGACATCACTCGTCGATGACGCAGTTGATGTCGTTCGCGACCGCGGTCGTGATGTTGTGCACGCTGATGGCGCTGCTGATGGGTACCACCAGGCCGGCGGGGAAGGTCCAGATGGTGCCGACGCCGATGGTCGCGGCGCTGTTCCAGCGGCGGTGGAAGACAACGGGCGCGGTGGGTGGGGTGGCCCATGAGATGGCGGACAGGACTACGCTGGCGGGATCGCCTGGGTCGTCGGCCTGGAACGCCACGGTGGCCGGGGTGACGCCGATGGCAGCAGGGCGACCCAGGCCCAGAGATTGGGCGGTGCCGGTCAACTGGATGATCGACAACTCAAGGATGCGCGCACGTACGGACGCCGGGGTGCGGCATTCGAAGCTGCCCTGGGCGATGGTGACGTTGCTGGTGCGGACGCCGATGGACGAGATGGCCATTTATGGATTCCCTGCAGTGAACACCGCCGAGGTCACCGAGACGGTGACGCCGATGGAGATGGTGGTGGTGTTGAGGTTGATGTCGGCGCCGCTGGTGCCGACGGAGCAGTCGAGGACGTGCGCGCCGGTGCTGTCGACGATGCGCGCCCAGGTGGCGGTGCCGGCGGCGACGCCGGTGCCATTGGTGATGGCGCTGAGGGTGAGCACGCCGGACGATGCGGCGGGTGCGCTGGGGTCACTAAGCGTCAAGGTGGCCAGCAGGTTGGTGGCCGCGCCGCCTGTGGCGGGGCGAGTGCCGTCATAAAGACGCAGCAGGCCGGCACCGGCACCTGCATCCATGGCGGTCTTCAGCAAGTCGAGTCGCTGATTTCGGATGGTGACGTTCAAGCCGATGGTCATGTCTGCTCGATTCCTGAAACGCGGCCGGCGGCATCACGCACGACGGTGGCGCTGCGTGGGGCGGGTGCGGCGACGTTGACGTGAACGACGGGCGCAGGTGCAGCGCGCAGTGCGGTGGCGACGCTGTCGCCGATGGCGGTGGCGAGTTCGGCGGAACTCATGGCGCCAGCGGTAGGCGTGTCGTTTGGCGAGGGCTCATCGGTAGTTGGTTCGTCGGCTGGTTTTTCGTCGTCGGGCTTTTGCTGTGGCGGTGTCTGCCCAGGCGCGGGCGCCATCACCGAACCATCGCCCTGCAGCACGATGCCGCGGCGCTTCAGCTCGGCGTCGTCCTGTTCGCGTTGGGCGGCTTCCTCGCGGAAGTCCATGCCCATTTCGGCGTAGACGGTGGAGAACGACACGCCGTTGCGCTTGGTGGCAACGTCGGCGGCCTGCTGTTCTTTGAGCGGGTCGGGCATGAAGCGCGGCGGGCGCAGGTAGGTGCCGATCAGCAGGCGCTCGACCTGTTCGGGGTCGCTGATGTCGATGCCATCGATGCGACCGCGGGCTAGGTCTTCACGGATCAGCGATTGATTCCAGGGTTCTTCGGTGCTGATGATCAGGTCGTTCTGGTGGCTGTGAAACGTGCGGTAGGCTTGCAGCAAGGCGACGCGCGCGGCGGCCATGTTGCTGTCGGTTAGGCTGTGCTGAACGAACTGGTAGGGCAGGCCGAAGCTGGCGCAGATATTGGTGAGGATGACTTCGACCCACTTATCGAAGTCCTGGCCCTGATAGTTGAAGTTCAGCGCCGTGACTTTGTCGCCACGCTTCACGTAGTAGCATTTGCCGGGAACGATCTTGGTTGTGTTCGTAAGAACCGCGCCGTTGCGATCGGCGGCGGCGGCGGCTTCTGGATCGTCGGACTCCCAAATCAGGCCCATGCTGGCCTTCAGGGTGTCGGCGACGACCTTGGCCTCGATCGTGCGCGAGAGCAGGCGCATGATCTGCATGACGGGCGTGAACCAGCCGGTCGGGCGGATCTGGTCGGCGTGGCGCGGCAGGCTGTGAATGGTGACGCGGCGGTAACCGTCGGGGCCGTAGAGCGGAAAATAATTCCAGGTCTGTTTCGGTGCGACCTGCTGCGATGCCGGGTGGCTACGCTGGATGTGGACGCCAATGGGGACGCCATCATCATCGAGGGCGAAGCCGTCGCGCAGGCGGTCGGTGTTGGGGCCGTATTTGGGATTGCTGAGGCGCAGCGCGTTGGGGATCCGCCAGCAGGTGCTGTGCGTGTGGCGGCCTGGGCGGTTCGGCTTCCAGCAATACACCGACATGCCGATGCCGTGCATGATGGTGCTGGCCAGGATGACCTTGGACATGTTGGGGCGGGTGAGCACGCCGCCGGCGTCGAAGCTGGTGTCGGTGGTGCCGCGTTCGATGCCGCGCTGGACGCTGGCGCGCACGCGCTTTTCCTGCTCGGTCAGCGAGGCGATGTCGTCGCGCTGGTAGGCGCTGCGGTATTGCAGTCCGGTGGGTCCGAGGGTGCCCGAGAGAATGGTCTCGACGATCGCATGGGTGATGCCGTCGTTGTCATAGGACCACTGGCCACGGTTGGAGACGACCTGGCCGTCTTGTCCATAGTGGTCGTTGGGGTCCTGTGGCTGGACTCCCCAACTGCCAAGCAAGCGATCGACGGCGCCGGCGGTGAGCATCAGAGTTCCGCGTCTTGGCGGATGAAGCCGCGACCGCCGACCGAGGGTGCGTCGGAGTAGTAGTCGCGCAGTTCCTTGATTTTGCTGAGGTCGGCGAACGTGAAGCTGCGCCCGGCGATCGAGTACGACGTAGCTTTGCCGGTGAGGAGTTCGGCAACCGCACGGTCACACAACGCGACAATCTCCGCCGGTGTCAGCGCGAGGTCCTGCGCGTCCGTCACCTTGGTGCGGATCTCTGCGTTCGTGGCCATGGCGCCGAGAATGGACGCCGCGCCGCCGTCAAGTGGGGGATGTTCGCAGATGTGCGAAAATCAGGCGGGGTGGACCTTGCCGTCCTGGCCGGCGTTTGCGGGCTCTTTCCAGTCGGGGCATTGTTTGGCGGCGGTGCAGGTCCAGTAACTGGCGACGGCGGTGCGACGGTGGCAGCGGATGTCGGTGCCGTCGCACGTCGGGCACAGGATGATGATGACCGTTCGGCGGTTGCGTGGCAGGTCCGCCTTGCGGCGTTGGCGTTCGGCTTCGCCGCTCCATGACAGGTCGGCCCAGTTCATACCCAGCCGAGGTTTCCGCCGAAGCCGCTGTCGGTGCGATCGACCGGGCGCTTGGGGCCGTTGGGGTTTGGCGGGGTGTAGCGCGGGTTCTTGGTGATGAAGTACATGCCCAGCGCCTGCGTGACGTAGGCGCAGTCGAGCAGGTCGTTGTAGGGATGGCCTGGGACGCGCAGCCAGGCGAACTTGTTGGACTTGGGATTTTTGCCCCAGCGCTCTGACGTGAGGTGCATGATCAGGTCGCTGTCGGCGGTGAGGCAGCGCGGGAGCATCGAGGCGGAGGGGCCGCCGACGGGGACCTTGAAGCTGCGGCCGAGCTGGTGTTTCACCGCGTCAGTGTCGAGCCACATGATCTGCCAAGTGCCGCCGTGGCTGTCCTGTTCACGCAGGTCGTACCAGCCTTCGAGCAGCTCTTGCCGTTTGCCGTCGCCGCGTTTCATGCGTTCGACCTGTTCGCGGCCGGTGCCGTGGATCGGCATGATGTCGCGCTTGGTGCGCGCCCAACTGGCGACCTTGTCCGGCCACTCTGCCACGTCGAGGCCGATGATCACCGGCGCCATGCGCAGACCATCAGCGCGCAGGAAGCCCTTGGTCAGCAGCGTGCGCACGCGATCAAGGGCGGCGAAGCGCTGGCCGTCGGTGGGCATTTCGCGCTGGCCGCAGATGTCGTCCTTGCCCCAGGCGACGATCCACGTGCGGCCCTCGCGGTCGTGGGCCTTCACCAGCCACAGTAGCAGGCGCAGCTGTTGGTCGATGTTGGCGGTGAGGAACAGTGCGCCATGCGGCACGGTGTCGCGGTCGTAGTCGCTCTCGGTGCTGCGCAGGACAAGGCTGGCGGCGTCGGTGTCCACGTCGCTGCTCTTGCGCGGGAACTGGCGGGCCAGCACTTCGTGGAAGAAGTCGATCAGCGGTTCAGGGTTGCCGGCTTTGTCGGCGAGCATCGCGGCACGGTACGATTGCGCGGTGTCGCTGAGGCTCTTGAAGGGGTTGTCGAAGCGCGACCAGCGCATGCCGAAGGTCAGGCCGCCAGGGGGCTGCGGGAATCGCGGCGCGGCGGCGATGACCGCGGTGGCATCGACGGTGCTGCCCCACAGCTTGGCGACGGTGTCGTTGATGGCGTTGACCATCTGCGCGAGCGGGTCGTCGCCGATGACGCGGCCCTCGGCGTCCATGGTCTGCCCGGCCAGGATCAGGCGCGGGCGCACGATCATCACTTGGCGCTCGGCTTCGGTCAGTGCCACGTCGCAGTGTTGGCAGCCGATGCGCGCGGAGGTACCGGCGGTGTCGTCGGTGGTGGTGTCGCAGGTGAAGCGCTCGAAGTCGAACGTGGTGTGCAGGTGGCAGTGCGGGCATTCGTAGCACGTGCGGCCCTGCGTGCTGTTGTCGTAGCTCTGCAGGATGTTGCTCTGGTCGTCGTCCTTCACCGTCGACGCGCGCAGGCGCTGCGCCTGGCGGAAATAACTGTCGGCGCGGTGTTCGTTCTTGGCGATGATCTTGGGCGGCAGGCTGTCGAACTCGTCGTCGATGATGGTGGGGATGGTGCGCCCGTCGTTGCCGCCGCCCTTCAGCTTGCCGTTGGCGCCGTGGAACTCGATCGAGACGCCGTTGCGCAGGTAGATCGTGTCGATGTCCATGCCGCCACCGCTGCCGCTGCCCTGTGTCGGCAGGAAGTGAGCGAGGCCGGACAGGCGCATGGCTTCGGCGATTTTCTTATGCCACACGTCCGACGCGAAGCGCATGTCGGGCAGGCCATAGAGCACGTCACGGCGCAACTCGATGGTGTGGAAGAACAAGATCGCCTGGATGATCCACGACTTCCCCGACTGCGCGTCGGCGGCCAGCACCCAGTTCACGTATTTGCACAGGCAATAGACCACCCAGAACACCAACTGCGCGGGATGCAGCGCCGGTTCGTGCGGCTGGCCGGCGAACTCGCCCTTGGGATTCATCAGCGTGCGGATGAACGTGAGCGGATCGCGCGCCGGTGGAGGTGGCTCCATCGGGCTGGTGTATTCTTCGCGGACGAGTTCAGCCAGGGAGGACATCAGGCGTCGACGACATCCACTGCGCCGTCGATGCCGTCGTCCCAATAACGATTGAATACGTCGCCGATGAGCGCGTCCCAGATGTCTTTGGTCGGCTGATTTGCGCAGGGTTGTTTTCCCGCGGCCTTTGCGATCCACACCGCCTCGGCCAGCGTCATGGTCACGGTGATGTCCTTGGGGATCGCGCCTTCTTCGGACTGCGTGAAGGTGATATTCTGTAGCTTCATGGTTGTTGCTCCGTGTTGTGTTCAGCCAGGGACGCCATGGGCGGGGTCCTTGGCTGTCATCAGGGTGTCGGTTTTTTCGGTGATGCGCTTGCGGGCCTGGTTCTGCCAGGCGGTGAGCAGGTCGGCGAGATCAGCGCGCTGCGTCGGCGTGAGATTGCGCACTTGGTTGGCCACGCTCTGCACGGTTGAGAGTTCGCCGGTGGTGATCTGACGCAGCTCGCGCAGCATGGCGCGCACCGCTTCGTCGTCCTTGAGTTTCCCCGCTTTCTTGTCGACATCCATGCGCAGGGAGATGCGGGACTCCTTCTCTTTCAATGCACCCTGGCGGGCGCGTTCCTCTTCCCAGTTCTCGGTCGCGCCGTGGTGCGGGTCGTCGGGATTCAGCGAGCCCTCGCCCTTCGATCCCCATGCCCACTTCCACAGCAGCTTGACCGCCGGCGTGGTGGCACGGCACTCGCCGAGCTTGCCCTTGCGACGCAGCAGGAGCAGGAACGCCTTGATCGACCACGGCGCGTTGCCGATCGGCTCGATGCCGCGGGCCTTCCAGTTGGTCAGGGTGTTCTTGTGCAGTTCGAGCAGCTGCGCGATGTGGTTCTGGTTCTTGGCGAACACGTCATCGGGCGCGTCTTCGTCATCGTCGGGCTCAGCGCGACCGGCCTGCGCAGCCGCCGCGGGGCCGTGGCCCTCCATGAACGCATCGAGCACACGGACCTCGTCCGCCGACACCGCTTCACCCAGGCGCATGCGGTCCTGGATCTTGGCCGCCCGCTTGGCGAACGGGTCGGGGGCGCTGGCAGCCTTGGCCTTGCCGGGAGACTTCGCCTTCGCGGCGATTTTGAGGGTGCGCGGGGGCTTAGTCATAACGCGGCGTCACAAGCACCGTTGGAAATGGTGCGCGCGAAAACACCCGTCGATCTGCGTCGCGTGGAGCAGGGGGAGGGGTGGGGGGAGGACCCAGACCGGGGGTGGGGTGCATCAGTCCGCCATCTCACGCAGCACGCGGCGACCAATCCACCGCATCACCGGCACCGCCATCGAATTGCCGAGCGCCTTGTAGCGCGGGCCGTCAGCGGCGGGCTTGCCTCGATACGGGACCAATGTGTAGCCGTCAGGGAATCCTTGGAGGCGTTCGCATTCGGTTGGGGTCAGGCGACGCACAGCCATGCCGGATTGAATCGCCGGGACAAGGTGCGCGTTTCCGCCGGGAGAGTCGCCACGGCTGCAAAGAGTCTGCGTGATGTCGCCCGTGACGGTTTGGTTGTAGGTGTCGAAGGTGACGACCGCCACCTGACCGCCGCCGTTCTGGTGGCCATCGCCAAGCTCCGCGGTCCCGCCGTCTTCACGGCCGCGCAGCGACACACAGAGCGCCTCGCTCTCAAAATCCATCCGACCGCTGCCGCCCTTGGCGTTCAGCCCAGGCGCTACGTCAATTGCCCCCCCCGTATTGTTTCCGCCGAACACGGCGACGACAGGATCTTGTCCTCTGATGTCTCCCGTGCGGCATCCTGCGCCACTGCGGTCAAGGCATGGTGCAACGGGGTGGGTAATTCCTTCCCCCGTTTGTCTGACCGGCGCAGAATCCCGGCGCACGCCTTTGGACTCAAATAGAACCGCGCAGGGATCGAACCCCTTTCGAGCACTTGCGACAACGAACACACGGCGGCGGCGTTGGGCCACTCCGAAATATTGGGCGTCGAGGATGCGCCAGCAGACTGTCCGCGAGGGTCCAAACACAGCACCAGCGTTCGACCATTTGCCCCCTGGTGGGACGAGTGCGTCGATTTCACCGGCAAGCCCAGCAAGGAAGCAGCCAAACGCGTTGTCCTTGGTACTGAGGACTCCTGGGACGTTTTCCCACACGATGACGCACTCGGGATCGCCTCGTCCTCGCCGAACAGCGTCGATTGCATTGGCGAGTCGGCAGTAGGCGAGTGAGAGTTGTCCACGTGAATCCTCCAAAGATTTGCGAAGGCCGGCGACACTGAATGCCTGGCACGGCGTGCCGCCGACAAGCACGTCGGGCGCATCGATCTCGCCCGCGGTGACGCGCTCGGCCAGCGTGGTCATGTCGCCTAGGTTCGGCGTTGATGGCCAGCGATGGGCAAGGACGGCAGACGGGAATGGTTCGATTTCAGCGAACCAACACGACCGCATGCCGAGCGGATCCCAGGCGACGCTCGCGGCTTCGATTCCACTGCAAACGCTGCCAAATGTCAGCCCGTCGTTTTGTCTCATCCCCATTTCCGGGGGCCTTGTGACGCCGTTTTGCCATTTTTTACCGTGTTATAGATACCACCGTCACAATTTGGTGGTCGCCTTGTGACGTTCTTGTGACGTTTTAGCTGTAAGTCCTGTATTGACCGTCGGACCCCCTGTGATGTCGCGAAGGGGTGTTTTTTCGTGCGGTAAATACCGAGCGTTTGGAGAGGGTAGAGACAGAATGTCGGACGATCGCTTTTTAAGTTTTTGCCGCTTTCCATCATCGTTTCGCGTTTTCCGCTCTCGTCGTCACAAGGCCTTGTGATTGTGAAAAAGCCCGGTGTTTTCCGTCCAAACCTTGTCAAGTTTTGGCATTCAGGTGTTTTCCGGGTGTCGATCGGCGCGAAATCGCCCTTCGTCTCTGAAAGCGTACGCCCCTGACCGCTGCGATTGCGCGGTGTCTGTCCGTCTCTCAGCGTCGGGAGCATTGATAAAACTAGCATTTTACGAATGCCCCGAATCAGAGGTGCGATTGACCCAGCGGTGCAGCTTCCAGTACGCGGCCTGCGCCAATTCACCGACTGAGGCGATGAAGATCAGCACGACAACGACAGGCAGCAGCAGATAGACAAGAACGCGGCGCATCATCGGCTCGAACCGTAACCGTCACCGTAA
>JANPLC010000292.1:0-6298 GCA_031426335.1 Planctomycetota bacterium | reverse complement strand
CACTTCTTCTTGGCAACCGCCTTCTCGTCTGCTTTCCAATCGACCTTGGTCTTCTGCCACTTCTTGGTCGCGGCGGACTTGAGCACGGCTTCGCAGACCTTGTCGCTTTCGAGCGCGTCGCGGAACGTGGGACGGCAGGGTTTGCCGTCGCCCAGCGCCTGGAGGAAGTCGGCGACTTGGTGCACGAAGCTGTGTTCGTAACCGATTTGCAGACCGGGCACCCACCACTGCTTCATGTACGGCTGGTCGCCGTCGGTGACGTGGATCGAGCGCCAGCCGCGGGTGATCGATTCGTCGCGGTAGTCGAAGTACTCAAGACGATGGAGATCGTGGAGGTCCCACTTGATCGAGGCGTGCTCGCCGTTGATTTCGAAGGTGTAGAGCGCCTTGTGGCCGCGCGCATAACGCGTCGATTCGAAGGTGCAGAGCGAGCCGTTGTCGAAGCGGCCGATGAAGGCGCAGGCGTCATCGATGCCGACCTTCTCGACTTTTCCGGTCAGGGTGTGCTTGCGTTCCTTAACGAAAGTTTCGGTCATGGCGCTGACGTCACTGATACCGCCGTTCAACCACATGGCGGTGTCGATGCAGTGCGACAGCAGGTCGCCCGTCACGCCCGAACCGGCCGACTTGGCGTCGAGGCGCCACAGACCAGCGCCGCCCTGCGGCAGGTCGGCATTGATGGTCCAATCCTGGAGGAACACTGCGCGGTAGTGGAAGATGCGGCCGAGCTTGCCGCTATCGATCAACTGCTTGGCGAGGGTCACGGCCGGGATGCGGCGGTAGTTGTACCAGACGGTGTTGGGGACGCCGGCGGCTTCGATGGCCTTCACCATCTTGGCGGCTTCGGCGACGGTGCGGCCGAGGGGCTTCTCGCAGAGGACCATCTTGCCGGCCTTGGCGGCGGCGATGGCGATCTCGGCGTGACTGTCGTTGGGCGTGCAGATGTCGATCGCGTCGATGTCTTTGCGCGCGATCAGTTTCTTCCAGTCGCTTTCAGTGGACTCGTAGCCCCACTGTTCCGCGAAAGCCTTGGTCTTCGTTTCGTCGCGACCACAAACGGCCTTGAGGACGGGCGTGTACGGCAGGTTGAAGAAGTTCGAGACGCGACGGTAGGCGTTCGAATGGGTGCGGCCCATGAAGCCGTAGCCGACGAGGCCGATGTTTAAGGGTTTTGCTGACATGTGGGTTTTCCTGATGGGAGTTAGATGGGTGGTGGGATGAGTCCGGGGTCCGGAAGTCCGGAAGTCCGGAAGTCGACAGCCAGTACGCATCGCGTCGGCCACGAGACTTCCGGACCTCCGGACTTCCGGACTTCCGGACCCGTCGATTCAGGCCTTCGCCTTGTTGCCTTCGGCCTGCTGCCAGCCGTGCGCGTCGCGCACCGCGAGCATCGCGGCGAGGATGTCATTCCAAGTCTGCTGGTTCTTCATCACCGAGTTGGGGAACATGCAGCCGTCCCAGCAGAGGTGCTTCACCGCTTTGGTCACTTCGCCCTTGGCGTCGCGCAACCAAAAGCCGGCGGCTTTGGTGATGTCGAGTTTGCCGTTGGGATCTTTGGCCAAGCAGTGGCGGCCGGTCTTGTCGTGTGAGCCTTGGCCCTTCACGGTGCCGTCGTTCTGCGCGACGTGGAAGTCGAGCGTCCACGGACGCAGGACGTCGGTCATCTTCTTGTAGGCGGCGTAGAAGACGTCCCTGTCCTTCCAGTCGTAGTTTGCCGGCAGCAGCGCATCTTCCGGCGCATTGTAGCCCATCAGGAAGAGCAGTGTGTGGGCCATGTCGGACTGCATGCCGACGACGCCGGGCATGTTCACCTTCTCGAACAGGTCTGCGATCTTACGCCAGCTCTGCATGCCACCCCAGCAGATCTCGCCTTCGGCAGCGAGGCGTTCGCCGTTGTCCTTGGCGATCTTGCCCGCTTCACGGAAGGTGTCGGCGATCTTCTTGGTGTTGCCGACGGGATCTTTCGCCCAATCAGCCGGGCCGCCCGACGAGTCGATACGGATGAGGTTGTCGCTGCGTACGCCGAGCTCTTTGAGCTTGTAGGCGATGCGGACGGACTTCTTCACCTGGCCGATGAACTTGGCGCGATCTTCGTCGCTGCCGAAAGCGGAGCCGCCGCCAGTCGGGCCCCACACCGGCGCGACCAGCGAGCCGATGGTGAGGTTCTTCTTCTTCACCTTGTCGGCGAGCGCCTTCAACACGTCGTCGCTGGCATCGATCGAAAGATGCGGATCGAAGAGGAAGATGTCGATGCCGTCGAACTTCACGCCGTCGACATCGGCTTTCGCCGTCATGTCGAGCATGGCGTCGAAATCGATGAACGGTTCATCGGTCGGGCCGGTGCCGCCTTTACCAACCAGGCCGGGCCAGGTGGCGTTGTGCAGCTTGGGGAAATTATTGGGATGTTTCGCGTTGCTCATGGCTGGCGGTCCTTGCGGGCTGGGGTAACGAAAAAATAGCGGCTGATGAGGTCAGTCGGCTTGATGGATGGTGACGCCCGCCTGCGTGATGCGGGCGAGTTGGTCGGGATCAGCGATGCGGTCGGTAATCAAAGCGTCGATCTGGTCGATGCCTGAGAAGGTCACGCCGCCACGCACGCCGAACTTAGTGTGATCGGCGAGCAGGTAGGTGCGATCAGCGCGTGCGATCAGGCGGCGTTTCACAGCGGCTAGTCCATCAGCGGTTTCGGTCAGGCCACGGTCGGCGTCGACCCCAGCGCAGGACAAAAAGAGACGATGGATGTTGTAGTGATCAAGTACCTGTTCAGTCAAAGCGCCGCTGAGTGACATCGACGTGCGATCGAGGGTCCCACCGGCACACACCACGCGGATACGACTGCGCTGAGCCAACGCCATGATCACCGGCATCGACGTGGTGATCACCGTGATTGCCTGATCCTGCAAAGCGCGGGCGACAGCGAACGCGGTAGAGCTACCGTCGATGGCGATGACTTCGCCGTCCTGCACCTGCTCGGCAGCGATGCGGGCGATGCTGTCTTTTTCACGCTGCTGAGCACTGCGGCGGACATCGAAGGGTTGTTCGCGTTTCGACGCATCGAGCGGCAGCGCGCCGCCATGGGTACGGACCAATTTGCCATCGGCGCCCAAACGTTCGAGGTCGCGGCGGACGGTCTCCTCAGTGACTTGCAGACGCTCCGCCAAGGTCGCAACGCGGACGGAGCCCTCCTTATCCAGGAGGTCGAGAATCAGGCTGTGGCGCTCTTGGGCGAACATGTGGAGCGATTACCTGGGTGGCTGCAACGCGTTCTGTGTATGTCTGTATTTGTCTTTGCAAATGTGGAAGTCGTTGGGATCGTCCCGCGACACCCAGCGACTGACGCACTGCGGATCCCAGGGCAACCCCTCCCTGCCATCGGCTCCCGGCGCGCCACGCTGATCCTGCCTTTCTCAACTCACCCACGCTTCGCCACCTACCAAGGAAGCCTCCCGATGATCTCCCCCGCCGCACCCCCCCGCGACGTCCGCCAACTGACCACTCTGACCGCTGCCGCCGATGTGAAGGCCGCCGTCACCGCCGCACTCAAGGCCAATGGTGGCCTGCTGCGTCTCGCGCCGAACTGGGTGCCGCGTTCGTTTCTGCAGCCGGGTCAGCGCCTCAAGCTCGATCCCAAAGATCTGTACGCGTTCGGTCTGGACCGCGGCGGCATCGATGAGCGCTGGTTTGGTTCGACCACCGAAGCAGCGAACGACAACCGTCGTGACGACGAAGGCCTGAGCTACATCGTGCACGAAAGCTCGCGCTTCACGCTGCGCGAAGCGATCAAGGCCGTCGGCGCCGACATCGTCGGCGATCGCATTTGGAAGGAATACGGCAAGTGGCCGGTGTACTCCAAGTTCTTCGACAACATGGGCCCGATCCCGCACCACATGCACCATGACTTCGACCTCGCCAAGAAGGTCAACCAGCAGGGCAAGCCCGAGGCGTATTATTTCCCGCCGCAGCACAACAACGTGGCGAACAACTTCGCCTACACGTTCTATGGCCTGAACCCCGGCACGACCAAAGAACAGGTGAAGCAGTGCCTGCGTGATTGGAACAAGGGCGACAACGGTCTGCTGAATCTTTCCGCCGCGCAGCGTCTGCAGCCCGGCACCGGTTGGCTGGTGGGCCCAGGCATCCTGCACGCGCCCGGCTCGCTCTGCACGTATGAGCCGCAATGGGGCAGCGACGTGTTCGGCATGTACCAGAACCTCGTCGAAGGCCGTGCCGTTCCCTGGGATCTGCTCGTCAAAGACGTGCCCGCGGACAAGAAGCAGGACGTCGATTACATCGTCGACCAGCTCGATTGGGAAGCGAACGTCGATCCGCACTTCCATGCGAACCATTACCTCGAACCGATCCCGTGCGCCGACACCGCCGCCCAGGGTTTCATCGACAAGTGGGTGGTCTACGGCCGCGTGAAGGGCAAGCAGTACTTCAGCGCCAAAGAGCTGACCGTCGATCCCGGCACCACCTGCACCGTCACCGACCAGGGCGCATCGAGCGCCATCGTCGTGCAGGGTGAAGGCTACATGAACACCATGCGCATCAGCAGCCCGAAGATGATCGGCTTCACTGAGCTGACCGAAGACGAGATCTACATCACCGAGGGTGCCGCCAAGAAGGGCATCACCTACAAGAACACCTCGACCACCGAGCCGCTGGTGTTGCTGCGTTACTTCGGACCGGACACCAACCCCGATGCGCCGAACGTCGGCGATTACCGCAAGAACAAGAAATAAGTTTGGCGATGATCCGATTCCCCACGACGCCGCTCGCATCCGCGAGCGACGCTGTGGGGATTGTCGTGTCATGATTGTCTAGATTTCGCCGCGCGTGTGATTCCGTCGGTAAAACGCGGAGAAATACGCGAACACAATTCACGTGATCCCGTATTCCTCTCACCGACACGATGCGCGCAGTTGTTCGTCACATCCGCGCGTGCGCACCGCTTCTGATCACCACTCCATCCAACCTCTCTCAACCCACTCCTGAGGAACCCTCCATGTCACTGTCATTCTTGCGTCACGCTGCTCTCGCGTTCGTCGCGGCTTCTGCTCCCCTCTTCGCTGCCGACGCCATCTCGTTGTTCGACGGCAAGACGCTCGACGGCTGGGAAGGCGCTGAAGGTCTGTGGCGCGTTGAAGACGGCGCGATCACTGGTGAGTCCACCGCTGCTGCTCCGCTCAAGGGCAACACCTTCCTGATCTGGCGCAAAGGCACGGTCGCGGATTTCGAGATCGAGTTCCAGTACCGCATCCTCAGCGACTCGGCCAACTCCGGCCTGCAGTACCGCTCCAAAGATCACGGCAACTTCGTGGTCGGCGGCTATCAGGCCGACATTGAGAGCGGAAGCAAATACTCCGGCATCAATTACGGTGAGAAGACTAGCCGCGGCATCCTCGCCGACCGTGGTCAGCGCGTTCGGTTCGTCGATGGTCAGGACAAGAAGGTCGAACAGTTCGCGCCGGGTGCTGATCTGCAGAAAGCCATCAAGGGCAAGGGAGAGTGGAATTCTTACAAGGTGGTGGCCAAGGGTGCGACCCTGACGCACACCATCAACGGCACCCTGATGTCCGAGACCATCGACGAGTCCGCCAAAGACGCCGTCAAGGAAGGCATCCTGGCGTTCCAGCTCCACCAGGGCCCGCCCATGAAGATCCAATTCAAGGACATCAAGCTCACCACGCTGAAGTAAGCCGCTGATCGCTGATCTCCTTTGACCACCTCGATCCCCAGGACCATTCCATGCGCCGTACGCTGTTGACCACCTCCCTCGCCCTACTCGCGTTTTCCGGCGCGGCGTTCACGGCGGCTTACTCCGCTGAGACGCCGACCTGGATCTGGAACTCGCCGAACGCGAGCAACGGCCAGTCGGTGTTCTTCCGCAAGACCATCACCCTCGCGGAAGTTCCCGCGTCGGCAAAGATCTACGCTACCGGCGACAATCATGCGGTGGTGTGGGTCAACGGCGTGCAGGTCGGCAAGACCGACGAGTGGAAGGAACCGACGGTGGTCGAGGTGGCGAAGCACCTCAAGGCCGGCGCCAACGTCATCGCCATCGAAGGCAAGAACGATGACGGCGCGGCGGCGATGGTGGCCAAGCTGGTGCTGAAGGACAAGGCCGGCAAGACCACAGAGATCGTCAGCGACGCCTCGTGGAAGAACGGCGACAAAGTCGACGGCTGGGAGAAACCCGGCTTCGACGACAGCGCCTGGAAGGCCTCGGCGGATCTCGGCAAACTCGGCAAGGATCCGTGGGGCGACGTGTTCCTCAACGCTGGCAGACCCGGCGGGG